>CAXUBG010000060.1:0-3507 GCA_964249285.1 uncultured Terriglobus sp.
GGACCCGCTTTTCTTAAGCCAGATGTCTCAGGGTGCTGGAAATCCTGCAGAGGGCGCATTTCTATAAGCTGCATTCAGAGGACCATCAGCGCGTGCTACTCCCACCCGGTCAAATCATGCATCCGCACGTGGCGCGAGGAGATCTCGTTGGTCTACGGCTTGGCTTTTGCTGGTGGCTCGCAGCGCTGTTGGGCGGCCTGCAGAATCTGACCGGCGTTTTTCGAGGGCAGAAACAGCCCTTGAGAATGGCGTGCCTAAGTACGATACGGGCTCGGCTCCCGTAGGAATCTTGATCGGGTCGTTGTTTATTTAGACCACGATGATCTACGGCATGCCGCTGATGCGCGCCGGTGTGGCACGTGGCGGGTTCGAAAGTCTGCTGTTGACGCTCATTGTGAGCATGTTGGCGTATCTCGGCATCGAGTGTGGCGGTTCCTGCGCGGGGACCACCGGCCTGTACGCTGGGCTTGAATTCCCGTGTCCGTCGGCATCTCCAGTTCGAGCAGCGGCGAAGATCTCAGCGAGAGCAGCGAGCAGGACAGGCCATCGCCAGGCGGTGGTGCGTCGGGTGGCGCGGGCGCCTCTGGTGATTACTAAGAGCCTGGAACGCGATCCGGCGTCCGTAAGGGTGGAAAAGCTTTCCATTTGCAAGCAGTGACGCTGGCTTTAACGCCAAAGTCATGTGCCGAGCCGGTATTTCGCTTCGGCGAGGCGGAAGAGCGGACGCCATACGAGGCGGTTGATTGTGACGACCATCAAAGCCATGACGATGGTTGCCATGAGGAGGACGGCGAAGCGGCCCGCATCGGTGGCGGCGCTGATTTGTTCTCCGAGGCCGAAGGCTGTCAGCGTGCGGTTATGCAGGCGGAAGTATTCGGCAATGATGCTTGCGTTCCATGCGCCGCCCGATGCGGTGATGAGGCCGGTGAGCAGAAACGGAAAGATGCCCGGCAGGATGAGAGTGCGCCAGCGCTGCAGCGAGCTGAAGTGAAAAAGGGTGGCGACTTCCCTTAGGTCGGTGGGCAGCGCCATGGCGCCGGCGATCACATTAAAAAGAACGTACCACTGCGTCCCTAGCAGCATGAGCAGGATCGCACCCGTGTTCATGCCCGCCCCGCTTTGCAGCAGCAGAAGCAGAAGGACGGGAAAGAGCGCCGTGGCGGGAACGCTGGCAGCGATCTGCGCAAGTGGCTGCGCGATGCGCGCCAGCTTTGGACTGGAGCCAATGGCGACACCGGCGGGCACCGTCCAAAGTGTGGCGAGCACAAGTGACACGATGACGCGGAGGAGGGTTGCGCCCGCGCCTAGGACGATGCGTTTGAGGTCGGATGTGTGCAGGGTGTGGAGGAGCTGCAATGCCTGCCATGCGGCGTAGGCCACGATAACGATAGCAAGCATGTAAAGCGATCCTCGCACCACGCGCGACGGGGATTTCCGGCGGGCGGCATCGTACTCCGGGTGCGTGGAATGGTGAACGGCCTGACGGCGGTAGAGCCGGTCGGCGAGCGGCGCGACGGTGACCCGGCTGAAGCGTCGCAGAACATTGGATTGCTGGAGCATATGCAAGAGGGGCGAGCGGGCGTGGCGGGTACCTTCGACCTGTTCGAATTTGAAGCGGTCGCTCCATGCGATCACCGGCCGCCACAAGAGTTGGTCGGTCGCGATGATGATGAAAACCATTACGGCAAGGCCCCAGCAGATGGCTTTGGTGTTGCCTTCGCTGGCCGCGGTTTGCAGGTAGCTGCCTAAGCCGGGGAGGCGGAAGTCGTGAGTGCCGAGGACAAACATCTCGCAGGCCATGAGGAAGAACCAGCCGCCAGCGACGGAGACCATGGAGTTCCAGATAAGGCCGATGGCGGCGAATGGCAACTCCAACTGGAAGAGCCGTTGCGCGCGGGAATAGCCGTAGATAGCCGTGGCCTCATTCAGTTCGCGCGGCAGGCTCTTCAGGGAGGAGTAAAACGAGAAGGCCATATTCCAGACCTGGCCCGTAAAGATAAGAACGATGGCACCGAGTTCCAGGCCAATCTGGCGTGACGGAAAAAGCGCGACCATGGCCAGCATGACGCCTGGCAGAAAGCTGAGCACCGGGATGGATTGCAGGATGTCGAGGGCCGCGATCATCAGCGCTTCCATGCGGCGGCTGTAGGCGGCGACATAGCCATATACGATTGCGAAGAGGAGGCTCAGCAGGTAGGCCAAACCCATGCGAACAATGGAATACAGGGCGTAGCGTGGCAAGGCGCGGGGCGACAGCGAGAGGACAACCCCCGGCTGCGGCTGGCCGAGCCAGAGACGTGCGATCTGCACCACGCCGTAGAACGCGGCGAGGCAGATGCAGGCAACGACCAAGTCAAGCAGGACGGGCCACGAGCGGCGGACGGCCTGGCTGCGGGTGAGGAGCTGGAAGCGTTCCAAGGTCTGCGGCAGACTGGCGGGGGTGCGCCAATGCATGGAGCGGCTGGGGATCAGACGCATGGCGTAGCCTGCATCGGACGGGTTCCGCGCCGGAGCGGGAGTTGGATCCGCCGGTCTGCTGCGTGGAGGGTACCCCACTCATGCGCAAGCGGCGTGCATAAATGGGGTACCCGCGTGCTTGAATGAGACACCCATACAGGGGCTGTCATGGGATTACTGCCTGCGCGTCGTGATGCTGGACGCGCGGCTGCATGAAACGGCGGCCGCTCGCGTCATAGTCGAAGAGCTCGGCGTAGCGGCCCCAGTTGACGGCGGTTTCCAGTTGGCGCAGGGTCTCTTCTTCGCTGAACTGCTCGTCGAGCATGTCGTGGAAGAACTCTTCCGGGACGGAGCCGTCACTTTTTGCTTCCAGCGCGCGCACGATCTGGCGGAGGAGGAGAACGTTGCTGACGGCGGCTTCGCGGAAGATCTCTTTCTGGCGAAGGATTTCGGCGTTACCAAATTCCGCGCCGGCGGCGGTCAAAACGGCGTCGCCCTCGGTGACGCTTAGAAACTGGAGGAGGGACGCGGCGTCGACGATGGGCAGGAGGTCGTCGATCTCGAAGGAGAGGTCGTCGGCGAGGCGATAGATGTCGGCCTTGCCGCCGTGATCGATCATGAACTCCAGGAGGCCAGCGATGCCGCCGGGACGTGCGTGGGGCAGCATCTGGTAGCTCATCAAGCGCTGGTCGCGAACGCGTTTGCCACTGGCGGTGCGGGGGAGTTCGGGCGGCTGTGCGTCGGGCTGGGTCAGCACCTTGTAGATGTAATCGACGAGTTGAGTGAAGGCGGCGGCTTTGCGGTCGCGAGGGTGTTGCAGGGTGACTCGAAAATCTGTGCGGATGTGGCCTGGATTACGGCCAAGAACGATGATGCGGTCCGCGAGAAGAACGGCCTCTTCGATATTGTGCGTGACGATGAAAATGGCCTGCGTGGGCATTGTCTTCTTTTGCCACAGTTCCAGCAGCTCGCTGCGGAGGTTCTCGGCGGTAAGGACGTCGAGCGCGGAGAAGGGTTCGTCCATGAAGAGCACCTCCGGCTCGACGACGA
>CAXUBG010000060.1:3517-12746 GCA_964249285.1 uncultured Terriglobus sp.
CCCCATCGCGCAGCAGATCTCCAATCGCTTCGCCGACGACGAGCGCGCGAGCGAAGCCGACTCGCTGCCGCATTCCACCGGAGAGTTCCTTGGGGTAGGCCTGCTGAAAGCCGTCGAGGCCGACGGTGTCCAGCATTTTCAGGGCGCGGCGGCGTCGTTCCGCGGGCTCGGTACCCAGGGCCTGGAGAGGAGCTTCAACATTTTCCAGCACCGTCAGCCAAGGAAAAAGCGCGAAGCTCTGGAAGACGATGGAGACGTTGATATTTGCTTCACCGATGGGTGTTTCGTGCCAGTACACCTCTCCCGCGGAGGGTATGGAAAGGCCGGTCAACATGCGAAGGAGGGTGGATTTGCCAGAGCCGGATGGGCCGAGCAAGGCGACGATTTCACCCGGCACGATGGCGAGATCGGTGGGCGAGATGACCTGGATGCGGTTCTCGCTGGGCTGCGCGTAGTACTTCTCGACCCGCTCCGCGCGGATGATTGCCTGGGCCATGATCTCTCACACCAGTGGAACGGGATGGGCGGGCTGAAGTGTGCCTAAAGGATGTGGTCTCCGCGCCCGATGAATGCAGCGTATCATCTTCAAACGCCAAGCCTTTTACGTGCGTGTAAACTTGCAGTTGCACAATCGCCTGCGATAGAACTGAGATAGACATGACGACAATGAACGCGAAACCCCGAGTCCTGGTTGCGGATGACGAACAGGTGATCGCAAATACGCTCGCGATCATTTTGAATCAGGCCGGGTTTGAAGCCAAAGCCGTGTACTCCGGCGAGAACGCCGTTGAGAGCCTGGACGATTTCCAGCCCAACATGCTGATTTCCGACGTGATCATGACGGGCATGACCGGCATCGAGGCGGCGATCAAGATCCGGGCGAAGTTGCCCAATTGTAAGATCCTGCTTTTCAGCGGGCAGGCTGCCACGGCCGACCTCCTGGAGAAGGCACGTACACAGGGCCATGAGTTTGAGATTCTGGCCAAGCCCGTCCATCCAACGGATCTGCTGGCCAAGCTGCGGAGTTAGTGCACTTCGAATCCCACTCATGCGCTCGCGTATGAATGAGGGCCCCGGGTGTCCTGAGGTTAGTGTTTTGTGCGTGCTTTGATCTCGCGGGTTTTCAGGACAATCAGGTACTCATAGATGCTTTGCAGCGTGGCGTAGGTCAGGCCCGCGTAGCCGTCGAGTACGGCTCCCCGTATGAACATCATGTAGCACCACTTCAGCAGTGGACGCAGTGGCAGGTGGAAGAAGAGGGCCTTCTGCGCGGCACGGCGGGTCTGACGGTCCTTGTCGAAGAGCGCCGTGCGGAGTGAGGCATCAGCAGTCGCTTGCCCGGACGCGAGCAGTTGCGCCTCCATCGTGGAGTAGACGTTGTGCTTGCCGACCCAGTGCGCGATGCCCTTTGAGAAAGGGTAGTGGTTCAGAGGCTGTTGCAATTCAACGATGCGGCCGTCGATCTCAAGTTGCTCGTTGATCTCGCGGACGTAGCGCGCGCGGCCCCGGCGCACCAATCGTGTGTAGTACGGCGTGATCTGCGCATGTTTAAGCCAGGTATTCCATAAGTAGTCGTGGCGGCGCAGGCGGAATGCGGCTATGTCCTCCGGTACGCTTGATACGGCGGATTGCATTTCGGTGGCGAGTGCGGGAGAGGGGCGCTCGTCCGCGTCAAGGACGAGTATCCAGCTGTTGCGGAAGTGCGGTTGCGTCAGCGACGCATTGCGCTGCGCGGCGTAGTTATCGAAAGTGCGCTCATGTACCGTTGCCCCGAGGCCGCGCGCGAGGGCCTGCGTGCCGTCCGTGCTATGTGAATCGAAGACGTGAACATCATCTGAAAAGGTGACGCTTTCAAGAGCGCCAGCGATATCGCTTGCTTCGTTCCTGGTGAGGATGACGACGGAGATCATGCGGGATGGTCCATGTGTCCGCCTGTTCTCGTGCGTGCCCTGATGGCGGCTGCTGGATTGCCCGCGTAGACGGTCCAGGGATCCAGCGACCGTGTAGCGACAGAGGCCATGCCGAGAACCGCGCCCTCACCCACCTGCACGCCTGGTCCGACGGAGGCACGGGCGCAAATCCAGGCGTACGCGCCGAAGGTCATGCGGTAGGCCAGCAGAGGAAAGGCCGGGCTGTTATAGTCGTGCGTCGCACCGCAAAGGTATGCGCCCTGCGAGACGATGCAATGCGAACCGAAGTGCATGGGCGCGGGATTGTAGAATTCCGCTCCATTTGCCGCCGTCACCTGACCGGCGCAATGCAGGTTCCACGGTGCCCAGATTTTCGATCCCGGGTAGAAGTGGCAGCTTGGCCCCATGGTCGCGCCGAAGCAGCGCAGAAGCAGGCTTCGCCAGGCGTGCAATGGGGTCGGCGACGTCCGGTAAAGCAGCAGCCAGATCACGCCCCAAAGGAGACGCAAGAGGCGGTTGCGGAGGCTGAATGCGGGCCGCAGATACGGGTCGGCGATATCCGGCGCGGCGATGCTTTCCGCGGCGTTGTAGTCAGCTGGCCGTGGCATCAGGAGTTCCCCTTGACATAACGGCCGCTCGCGAGAGCTTCCTCGAAAAGGTGCTGGATGGTTCTGACGCTTTCACGAAGATCGAAGCGTTCCTGGAAGCAGACGGTTGCGGCTTTGGCCATCTGCTCGCGTTCCGGCCGGGGTGTAGTAACCCAGCGGCGAAGCAGGTTTACCGTGCCCTCCTTCGTATCGGGTTCAATGTATGTGCACCCGCTGCCGCCGATGACGGAGCCGATATTGACTTGATCGGAGAGCAGGACGGGGCAACCGCATGCCAGGGCTTCGGCGACGGCAATCCCGAAGTTTTCCTGATGGGACGGGAGAATGAATGCTTCCGCCGCGAGGAACGCACCCCACTTGGCTGGTCCGCGCAGGATGCCCGGCCAATGGATGCGATCGGCTGCCCCGGCCTTCACCGCAAGGGTCCGCAGGGTATCGCCCCAGCGGTCCGGGTCGGGACCAGCCATCAGAAGATGCAGCTGCGGGTCAGAGGAAGCGAGAGTGCAAAACGCCTCGATGAGCAGATCGCACCCCTTCTTGGGATGTATGCGCCCCAGAAAGACGATGAATCGCTTACCGTTCAATGCTGGGACTGCCGCATGGAATGCCGCAATGTTTGTCTCGCGCGGCGTGCCGGGGATGTCAATGCCGTACGGCACGATCGCTGCTCTCCACGAGGAAAGCGCGAAACTTTGTCCGGCGAGGACGCGTTCGGATTCTGTGGTGAAGAGGACGCGCCACGCGCGGCGAAGCACCCAGAACTCGACCGGGTACCAGTAGAGGATCTTCTTGACGTGCTTCAGAGGGAAGCGGCGCTTAAAGTAGGGGTCGAGCATGCCATGTGCAAACAGCATGTAGGGCAGATAGTTACGGGCGGCCAGCATCGTTGCCAATCCGCAATACTGCCACATGCCGTTCAGGAGAAAGCCGTCGAAGCGGCTACGGTTCGCGCGAAGCCATGGCAAGAGGTTTCTGCTATAGCCGTAGACGCTGGTGATGGGACCCACGGCGTGGACGGGAAAAGGCAACCCGCTCAGAAAGGGCGCGTCCGGGGTATCCAGGGTGACGACTTCGCCGGTCCAGTTCTCGTCCGCCTGAGAGAGCAGCAGGCGTACGCCTTCTGCCGGGCCACCGGCGGCGGGGTCAAGCGTGCTGATGATGTGGAGGATGTGCATTGTGCTCAGGCCTTACCGGGGATGGGCATGAGCAGGTTCTTGCGGGTGACGTGGCGCAGCGCTGCGCGGAGGCCTTCCACGTCTTCGTCATAGCTCCACTGCGCAACGAGTTCGCAGCTGCTGGCACCCATGACTGGCGCGCGTCCCGGCTGCAGGGTATCGCGCAGGGCCTTGCAGAGAGCGTCCTGGTTCCCGGCCGGGTACACATAGCCATTTATGCCGGCATGGACCAGGTCGGCCGCTCAGCCAACGTCGTCCGAGACGATGACGGGCAAGCCAGCGGACATCGCTTCGTTGGTGATCAAGCCCCAGGCCTCGTGCCGGGAGGGCAGCACGAAGATGGTGCTGAGGTCGAAGATACGGGGCAGTTCGCTTTGATTGCGGAAGCCGGCGAAAACGATATCTGGGCAGCCGCTTTCATGCGCGCATTGTTCGAGGCTTGCACGCATTTCGCCATCGCCCACGATCAGCAGGTAGGGCGCGAGGTCCGTTTGCTGACGCAACCGCAGGTAGGCTTCGAGCAGGTCGTCGCAGTGCTTGCGCTGTTGTAACTTTGACGCGAAGAGAATGACGGGGCGTGCCGGGTCCAAGCCCAGTGCACGCTGCATGTCAGACCGGGTGGCGCGTGCGTCTGCGGTGCGCTGGGCAAACCAGGTATTGTCCACCGCGTACGGCATGAGGAAGGCGGGGAAGTCCGCGCCCAGGTAGTGCGCCCAGTATTCTGCGTTGCGGGTGCCGATGGGCAGCACCGCGTGCACGAGGCACTTCAACGCACGGAAGAAGATCTGCTTCGCGAACAGCTTCACGCCGGAGCGCGAGCGGTCGTGCAGCCAGGACTCGGCGCGCAGCAGGACCGGAATGCCGAGTGCTTTGGCGGCTAGCAGCGCGTGCAGTGCGTTCACGGTGGAGTAACCGTGAACCCAGAGCGCGTCGAAGGATTCCCCGTCGATGCCACGGCTGAGATTCCGCCAGAATCCGTGGGCGATCGGACGCGTGGGGGACGGTTCATTGGTGTCGCGGAAGCGCGGCAGAACGACGGAGCGATACCCCTCCAGCAAGGGCACGTCCCATTGGACGGCGACGCCGAAGCCCTTGTCCTGATAGCCAGCAGCGGAAAAATCAGAGCAGAAGAAGACGGTGAGGTCGATCTCCGGATCGGCTGCGATGCGGCGCAGGAGCGGTGCCTGGTACTGGATGGGATGGCTGACGACGTAGGCCAAGCGAATCCTGGAGAGTGGTTTCCGCTGCGAGGGCAACATGTTTCTAGCGGTTGGCCAGAATACTTACGAGTGAGATCGCGGCAAAGGCGATGGTGCTTGCGCCGCCGTTGCTCAAGAACTTCTTGAGCGCGCTGGACGGAACAAGAACAATGTCGTCGGTCTGCAACGGTATGTCTTCGGCTTTGCCCTGCAAGATCTTGCCCAAGGAGACGTTGATGACGGTGCGCTGCGTGCCGGTGGTGCGCACCAATTTGGTGTCGTCCAGCTTGGCGGCGAAAGTGGCACCGCCTGCCGCTGTGACGGCCTGGACGAGGGTGGTCGGGATGGCTCCGTTGAGCGGGTTTGCGATGGGCTTATTAACCGCGCCGACCACGTAGTAGAGGCCTACTTCGCTGACGGTGATGGTGTCTCCCGCGAAGATGGGAATGTTTCCGGCGGCGCTGTGCGCGGGATCGCTGCCAATATCCACGACGATGGGTTCCGGGTTGCCGGGACGCTCGATAGACAGGACCGTGCTGGCGGTGGGCGGTATTGTTCCGGCCCGCGACAAGACGTCATAGAGCCGCGTTCTGCCAACGATGGGCACGGAGCCGCGAACCGCGCCGATGACCGTGGCGTTGTGGCCGGGCGCGTCGGTGACTTCGACCGACACCTGTGCATTGTGAAAGGTCTGCTCTTCTTCGAAACGCGTTGCGATTGCCTGCTCAGCCTCTTTCAGGGAAAGATTCTGAACCGTGATGACGCCGGCCAAGTTCAGGCGGACGGTGCCTTCGAGAGACACCCGCTCGTTGTCAATGTACTGCGGCGTGATGCCATACACCGATACGCGGAGAAGGTCTCCGGCGATGATGCGCATCTCGCGGTCAGGTGGAAAGAGGATTGCGGGGTCTGTGGTGAGCCGCTGGCGTACGTTCAAGCCTGGTGCGGAGCTGGGCGAGACGCCGCTGAACTGTGCAGGCGCGGCACAGGCGCTGAGGATCAGCAGGACGCACGGGAGTACACGAAGCAGGAGAGACCTCATTGTTCGTCCTCGCGGCTGCCATTGCGTGGAGGCGTGGCTGATCCGCTTTCCCATGACTCCGCGTCGATGTTGGAGTAGCTGTAGCCGGAGTAGCCATAGTAGCCGTAGTACTCGGGTGCGGTGATGTCGACTGAGTTGAGAATCACGCCCGTCATGACCGCGCCGGAACGCAGCAGCAGTTCGCGGGAACGGCGCACGACATTGCGGCTGCTTTTGCCGTAGCGCACCACCAGCACGACGGCGTCCGCGTACCGCGCAAGGATGATGCCGTCCGTCACGGAGAGTATGGGCGGTGTGTCGATGACGACATGCGTGTATTTCTCCGCGCACTCGCGAAGCAGTTCCTGCATGGCTTCCGACGACAGCATTTCCGTGGGGAACGGTGGCACCGGGCCGCTGCACAGGACATCGAGGTTGGGTACTTCGGCGACGTTTCGCACGGCTTCGTCGAGGGTTGCGCCTCCAGACAGGACGGTCGACAGCCCGATCCGCCCGTTCATGCCGAAGCGGTGATGGACGTTTGGCCGGCGGAGGTCGCCATCGATCAGGATGACGCGGGTCTCGCGTTGAGCGAGGATGACGGCGAGGTTTGTGGAGACGGTCGTCTTGCCTTCCGTGGGCGTGGAACTGGTAATCACGATGATCTTGGGCGGACGGCCGGTGCGTGCCAGCAAAAGTGACGTACGAAGCGAGCGGAAGGCTTCAGAGAATTGCGACTTGGAGGTGGCAAGGACGCCCAGGTTGCTTCGGGCCACGCTCTGCGGACCGCCGCCCTCTGGACCCGCCCGGCGCACGCGGGGTATGACACTGAGTGACGGCAACTGGGCGACCTGCTCCAGTTCCGTGACGCTGCGAATGCCCGTGTCGAGGCCTTCCAGCGTGAAGGCAAGCACCAGGCCGGCAATGAGCCCGAGTGCAAGCGTCTTTGCAAGGATGCTGGCACGCGATTGCGCCGTAATCGTGGCTGGGCGGTATGCCTGGTCGACCACATCGATTTCAAGGGAGTCAAGACCAGCCTGCACGCTGGCTGCGCGCAACCGCGACAGGAGGCTCTCATACAGGGTGCGGTTTGCTTCATAATCGCGCTGCCGCAGCGTGTATTCGACGAGCGCATCGCGCAGTTTGTAGGCGTCGTTCTTCTCGTCGTTCAGCGCGGCCCCGGTCTCCCGCTCGTTGGACTGCGCGGCCACCAGGGCCTGCTTGGCTTCGGTCAGGAGGCGAGTCTGCTCGGTTTGCAGCTCGTGCTCTGTCTCACGGAGGTGCGCTTGCAGGGCGAGGATTTCAGGATTTTTTGGGCCAAGCGTGATGCTCTGCTGGGCGAGCGTGGAACGGGTTTGCGCGGCATCGTTGCGGAGGCGCGAAAGCTCGGACTGGCCGCCGTTGACGTCCAGATTGCTTTCCAGCAAATTCGGGTCGGAGCTATTCAGCACACGGTAGCGTGACTCAGCGAGGATGCGCTCAACCTTCGCTTTACCGGCGGCGGTGACCAGCGCGTCGACGGACGCGGCGCTCTCCGTGGTAGGCGGCTTGGCTGCGTCAAAGCCAAATCCGAGAACACCAAGACGCTTTTGCAGATCGATCAGTTGCTCCTGGGAGGCCTCCACCTGCTGCTTGAGGTCGTCGAGCTGGCTGGAGAGCCATTGCGACACACGCTGGGTGGACGCGAACCGCGACTCGTAGGAGCGCTGGATGTATGCGTTGATGACGTGGTTTACGATGTCGGCCGCAAGCTGCGCCTTTGCCGTGACGCAGGTGATCTTAATGATTTCGGTGCGAGGAACCAGCGTCACGGTCAGCGACTCCTGCAACGTTCCGAGGACGGAGTACCGGACAGCGGGATCGTTCAGGTCTCGGTAGTGGCCCGGGAATACAAATCCCGGGCCCATGAAATCTGAGTTGTTGGCCAGGTTCATCTCCCGTGCCACGTTCAGGAGGAGGGAATCACTGGTGATGATGAGGACTTCGGTTTCCAGGTGGCTGTCCTGGCGTCCCGAAATGACCGCACCCACGGAATATTCGCTGGCGGTGCTGGAGTTGCGTACCTCAATCCGGCCCTGCGCGGTATACAAGATAGGCTGGGTGGACGATTTGTAGATGCCATAGATCAAGCCGAGTACAAGACATGCGATGACAACCCACTTGCGCTTGCGCAGGACTGCGAAGGACTCCGTGAGAGTGCTATCGGTGGAATTCGTGCCCTGCAGCGCCGGAGCGCCCGCGATGTCCTGCGGTGGGGGCTGATTTGTCCCGGGTAGCATTCCCCCAAGTGTACCTGAGCAGCATTGACGGTCTGCCTTGCTTCGCGGTCAGACTGTTCCGAAATCAGGCACGTTCGAACGCCATTTCGCACGTTTCTCGCGCCCTGAGAGCGTGCTGGTGCGGTACTCTTTCGGAATGAGCAAGTCTGTCGAAATTGCGGTGGTAGGGTCGGGCTACGTTGGCCTGGTGGCGGCGGTATGCTTCGCCGAAATGGGGCATCAGGTGACGTGCGTGGATAATGATCCGCGCAAAGTGTCCGCGCTCCAGGCCGGCGATTCGTTGATCCATGAAGAGCATCTGCCAGAACTGCTGCAACGGTACCGCAACACGCGTGTCACGTTCACCACGGACCTTGGAACCGCAACCGCCAACGCCGCTGCCATCTTCATCGCGGTTGGAACGCCGCAGTCCGAGACGGGCGACGCCGACCTGTCGTACGTGGAGGCAGTTGCGTGCGAGATCGCCCGTCACCTGGACAGCTATAAGGTGATCGTGGAGAAGAGCACCGTTCCGGTCTACACCAACGAGTGGATTCGGCGCTCGATCGAGCGGAATGGTGTGGACCGTCGCATGTTCGACGTGGTGTCGAACCCTGAGTTTTTGCGGGAAGGATCGGCGGTTTCGGACTTTCTGCATCCCGACAGGATCGTCGTCGGCGCGGACAGTGAGCGTGCCGCGGCGGTGCTGCACGAAATTTACGAGCCGCTGACGAGTGGTTCGTACTACACGCAAGGTGACATCATTCCGGGGCGCTTTCATAGCTCAGATCCTCCTCCGCTGCTGCTGACTTCTACCAAGAGCGCGGAGATCATCAAGCATGCTTCGAATGCGTTTCTTGCCTTGAAGATTTCATTTATCAATGCGGTTGCGAACCTGTGCGAGGCGACGGATGCCAACGTGCAGCAGGTGGCCAACGGCATGGGCCTGGACAGCCGCATTGGGCCGCGCTTTCTCCGTCCCTGCATTGGCTATGGCGGATCGTGCTTTCCAAAGGATGTCGCAGCGTTTCGCTCGGTAGCGGACCAAATGGGGGTTG
>CAXUBG010000060.1:12756-16477 GCA_964249285.1 uncultured Terriglobus sp.
GAAGAAGCTCGGCGTGCTGGGACTCGCCTTTAAAGGCGACACGGATGACATTCGTGACAGCCCGGCCATCGAGATGGTGAAGATGCTGTTGGCTGAAGGATGCAGCATCAAGGCGTTTGATCCGGCGGCCATGGAGCGGAGCCGCGAAGCCGTGCCAGCGGGTGGCCGCTTGAGCTACGTTGACGACGCGTATGCCGCGGCCGACGACGCGGACGCGCTGCTGATCCTGACCGATTGGCCCGAGTTTGGAAAGCTCGACCTCACGCGGATGCGTACCGCGTTGCGGTATCCCATCCTCATCGATGGACGCAACATGTACGACCCAACTGCCGTGGCGGAGCTTGGATTGACATATTACAGCGTGGGCCGGCCTGCCGCGCACCCCGTCCGCGAAGAAGTCGCGGTACCCGCCTGATCGCGCGCAACAGACGCAGGGACAGGCCATACTGAACGCACGACACTTTCTCCTGGAGTACAAACAACATGTCGCTTGGACAGCGGGTGCTCATCACGGGTGCCGCGGGATTTCTTGGATCGCACCTGACAGACGCCGTTCTGGCGGAAGGCGCGGAGGTCGTCGGGGTCGATAACCTTTGCACCGGCAGTCTCGACAATCTTGACCATCTCAAGCATGAAGCGCGGTTCACCTTTGAGCAGGCAGACACCTGCAAGCCGTTCGACTTCGGCGCGGTGGACTTCGTCTTCAACATGGCCAGCCCCGCCAGCCCGGTGGACTACATGAAGCTCGGGCCAGAGACGCTGCGTGTCGGCTCCGACGGAACGGTGAACGCGCTCGAAGTAGCACGGCGTTACAGCGCGGGTTTTCTGCACGCCTCCACGTCTGAGTGCTACGGCGATCCGGAACAGCACCCGCAAACGGAAAGCTACTGGGGCAATGTCAACCCCATCGGACCGCGCTCGGTCTATGACGAGGCGAAGCGATTCTCCGAAGCCACCATCATGGCGTATCACCGGTACTACGGCGTGCGGACGGGCATGGTGCGCATCTTCAACACGTATGGTCCGCGGCTGCAGCCGAACGATGGGCGGGTGATCTCAAACCTGATGATGCAGGCATTGGCGGGTGAAGACCTGACGGTGTATGGCGACGGCCTGCAGACGCGGTCCTTTTGCTACGTTTCGGACCTGATCCGCGGGATTGTGGCGCTAGCCCACTCGGGCGAGGTGCTGCCCACCAACATCGGTAATCCAGTGGAGTGGACGATTCTGGATTGCGCGCGGGCGGTGCTGGACGTGACCGGATCGAAAAGCCGGATTGTCTACCGGCCCATGCCGCAGGACGATCCCAAGCAGCGCAAGCCGGATATCACCAAGGCGCGAAACCTGCTGGGATGGGAGCCGCAGATCGCGCTGCGCGAGGGCCTTGAACTTTCTTTGAACTACTTCCGCGCACGCGTCGCGGCAATGCCCGCGGCTGGATAAGCTTCCGGGAGCGTTCATCCCAAAGAGTGATTGGGCCTATGGTTTACCTGTTCTGCTATACGGCATTCGATGTGGCAGCCACGTCCGAAGCTATCGAACGGGTAGTCGAAAGCGGACGCTTCGATTTTCGTGGAGATTTTCTCATCTATCCTCCTCATGAGGTGGACGAGGTGAAGATTGAGATAACAGCCGAGTATCTGCCTGCGCCGCCGAAGTCTTACTTTTTAGTCGCCCGCAATAACAAGGCGCTCACAGCACCCTTATTCAAATCGTTGGCTCGTTATCTAAGAGACGAGATTCCGTGCACTCTTATTCTCTTCGAGAACGAATCGCCATTCTGATCCGCAGCGCTATATCCAGGCCCGGCCGTTGCAGTGTTCATAAATCAGCCGGCGGCTTGCGTGCCTTTCTTCGGTTTCGCAAGAAAGAAGCAGACGGGCGCGCACAGAAACGCAATGATGGCCAGGTAGCGGAAGTCGTCCACATAGGCATAGAGTTGCGCCTGGTTGTTGAGCGTGGTGCTGGTGATTTCGTATGCCCGCAGCAGTGCACGGCGGGGTCCGGCGTGCGCCGCCATCTGCGTGGTCAGGCTGGTGATCTGGCGTTGGAAGAGGAAGTTTCCTTGTGTAAAGGAGTGCACCAGATCATTGCGGTGCGTCTGCAGATGACGCAGCGCGACCGTGTTCATCATGGAAATACCGACGCCACCGCCAATATTGCGCAGGAAGTTAAAAATGCCGCTGCCGTTTCCCACGTCACTCTTGGGCAACGTTCCAAGCGCGGCCTGTGACAGCGGCTCGAAACAGAGCGAGATGGCGGCGCCACTGACGGTGATGGGCCAGAAGAGTGTCCATGGTGAGATGTCCAGCGTGAAGTTGCTGAGCCAAAAGCTGGAGATGCCGAGTACAGCGAAGCCGAACGCGATCATCCAGCGCGGATCGAGTTTGGCGACAACGATGCCGACCACGATGGAGGAGACCATCGCTCCCAGCCCGCGTGGACTGACGGAAAGTCCAGCCTTGGTAGCGCTGTACCCGAGCAGAGTCTGGTAGAAGACCGGCAGCACCGTGGTGATGGCGTACAGGGCGAAACCTAGAAGAAAGATGAGAATGCAGCCGAGTCCGAGATTGCGGTCCTTCAACGCACGGAGGTCAACCAGGGGCTTCTCCGTCTTGAACTCGCGCAGGAGGAACGCGATAAAGCTGAAGATCATGACGGCAAAGGCGATGCGGATGTTGGTGTTACCGAACCAGTCGTCCTCCTGCCCCTTGTCCAGGATGAACTGCAGGCAGCCCACCCAGAGCGAGAGTGTACCCAGGCCGATGCTGTCCAGCTTGCCCGGCTTCGCGTTCTTGATGTACGGAGGATCAACCAGCACGCGGCTTTGCAACAGCATGGCGAGGATACCGATAGGAATGTTGATGTAGAACGCCCAGCGCCACGAGGCGACGTCGGTAAGATAGCCGCCCAACAAAGGGCCGATGACGGGTGCCACGACGACGCCAAGCGCATACAGGCCGAGCGCCTGACCCTGCTTCTCCTTGGGGAAGCTCTCGATAAGGATGGACTGCGCTAACGGTTGCAGCGCGCCTCCGCCAACACCCTGCAGCGCGCGCGCCGCCAGGATGAAGGGCAGCGTTGGCGCAATGCCGCACAGGAACGAAGCAAACGTAAACAGTCCGACGGAGGCAATGAGGTAATTCTTGCGTCCGAACCGCTCGCTGAGCCAGGTGCTCGCGGGCAGGAAGATGGCGTTGGCGACCAGATACACCGTCAGAACCCACTCCGCTTCATCGACGGTGGATGCCGTGCTGCCCGCGATGTAAGGGACGGCTACCGATGCGATGGAGGTGTCCATCACCTCCATAAACGTAGCCATCATCACGGCGATCGCGATGAACCACGGGCTTACAGCGGGCTGTGATGCGCCACTTTCCGCGGGCATTCAGCAGACTCCGGGACTGCGCCGCGGCATCATCGCAGCCATACCTTGGGTTCCACGCTCATCCCGGGTGCCAGACGCACCAGGTCTTTCTGGCCGGTCTTGAAGCGGATGCGCACGGGCAGGCGCTGCACCACCTTGACGTAATTGCCGGTGGCGTTCTCTGGCGGCAGCAGGCTGTACACCGCGCCGGTACCGCCGGGCAGGTTTTCAACATAGCCGTCGAAGTCCTCGCCGAGCGCGTCCACGTGGATCTTGACGGACTGGCCGATGTGCATCTTCTGGACTTGCGTTTCCTTGAAGTTGGCTGTCACCCACATGTCATTGGTCTGGGTC
>CAXUBG010000061.1:0-16252 GCA_964249285.1 uncultured Terriglobus sp.
TGAAACGTTCATCGATCGCATGATCGCCCTGGTGGAAGGCGCGGAACGGCAAAAGACGCCCAACGAGATTGCATTGAACATCCTGCTCGCGGGTCTCACCATCATCTTTCTGCTGGTGGTGGTAACCCTGCAGCCGTTTGCGCAGTACTCGGGTGCCCCGCAGACCATCTTCGTGTTGATTTCATTGCTGGTGTGTCTCATCCCGACAACCATCGGCGGGCTGCTGTCCGCCATCGGAATCGCCGGCATGGACCGGCTAGTGCAATATAACGTGCTGGCCACGTCCGGCCGTGCGGTGGAGGCTGCCGGGGATGTGAATACGTTACTTTTGGATAAGACCGGCACGATCACGATCGGCAACCGTCAGGCATCGGACTTCATTCCCGCACCGGGTGTCTCGGCGGACCAGCTCGCGGATGCGGCGCAACTCTCGTCCCTGGCAGATGAAACGCCAGAAGGCCGCTCGATAGTGGTGCTGGCGAAGGAGCGCTACAATTTGCGCGGACGCGAACTCGGCCAGATGAAGGCTGAGTTCATGCCCTTCTCCGCGACGACCCGCATGAGGGGCATCGAGGTGGATGGCCGTGTCATCCGCAAAGGTGCCGTCGATGCGCTGGCACGCTACTTGCAGGAGAATGGCACCCCCATGCCGGATGAGGTGCGCCGCAACGTCGAAGAGGTTTCGCGCAGTGGCGGCACTCCACTGGTCGTCGCTGAAAACGGCCGTGCTCTTGGCGTGATTCATCTAAAAGACATTGTTAAGGGCGGCATGAAGGAACGGTTCGACCAACTGCGGGCCATGGGAATCCGCACGGTGATGATTACTGGTGATAACCCGTTGACGGCAGCGGCCATCGCGCGTGAGGCCGGTGTGGACGACTTTCTAGCCGAAGCCAAACCCAAAGACAAGATGGACCTGATCAAGCGCGCACAAAGCGAAGGCAAGCTCGTCGCAATGACCGGCGACGGTACCAACGACGCGCCAGCTCTGGCGCAGGCAGACGTGGGCGTCGCCATGAACTCCGGCACGCAGGCGGCAAAAGAAGCCGGTAACATGGTCGATCTGGATTCTAACCCGACCAAACTCATCGAAATCGTTGCGATCGGTAAACAATTGCTCATGACACGGGGAGCGCTGACTACGTTCTCCATCGCAAACGATGTGGCGAAGTACTTCGCCATCATCCCTGCTATGTTCGCCGGTGTGTTTCCCGTACTCAATGCACTGAATATTATGCACTTGCGCAACCCTCAGTCGGCCGTGCTCTCCGCAATTATATTCAACGCGGTGATTATCATCGCGCTGATTCCGCTTGCATTGCGTGGAGTGACTTATAAGCCGCTCTCGGCAAGTGCACTGCTGCAACGCAACCTGCTCATTTACGGTCTGGGCGGCATCATCGTGCCCTTTGTGGGCATCAAGCTCATTGACATGCTCATTACCGCGATACACCTCGCATAGGACATCGTATGAAAAAGCATCTAATCACCGGAACCCTCTACACACTGATCACTGCCGTCCTCCTTGGCATTGTGTATCCGCTGACCTTAACGGCGGTAGCGCGAGTGTTGTTCCGTGACAAGGCAGAAGGACAACTCATCTTCCGGAACGGTAACATTATCGGTTCGCGCATCATCGGCCAACCATTTACCGGCGCACGTTATTTTCACAGCCGGCCGTCGGCGGCGGGCACCGGCTATGACGCGGGTGCATCCAGCGGATCCAATCTGGCACCATCCAATAAAGTGTTAATAGATCGCATCGCTGCAAGCGTCAAAGCGGAAAACAATGAGAACCAACCCGTTCCGGTTGATCTCGTGACTGCCTCCGGATCGGGACTAGACCCGGATATCTCGCCCGCAGCTGCGGAGTACCAGGTCCCGCGCATCGCAAGAGAGCGCCACCTTACCTCGGACGCGGTACTTTCGTTAATTCATCAGCGCATCATACAGCGGCAACTCGGTCTCTTGGGAGAGCCGCGTGTCAATGTGCTCGAACTCAATCTGGCGCTCGATCAGATGCACAGCTAACCGGGCACGCAGGCGCCGTTAACTTGCCTTCGATGAAGGTTCGCAGCGGTGTTAGCGCAGCCGCTGGTGCTTCGAACACCCGGTCAGACCGGGCGCACGGGTGTTCAAGCCTCTACAAGTTCAGTAGGAGCGGGTGTGCGGTCCGGCGTCTGGGACAGGCTCGCGATCGCAAACAGAGCGACTGTGCGGGCGGGCAGTGTGTAAACCTCTTCGCCAGCCAGGACGCGGCCTTGATCGTCCGCGGAGCTTGACTCGAACAGCAACCGTGTCGATTGCTTCTCTTTCCCAACGGGCGCAGCGAACCGCATTTGTTCTGGCGCGGCGTTAACCAACAGCAGCAAGGCCGGAGCGCCCCCTGATGCTTCACCACCATGCAACGTCAGCCCGAAGCACATCTGTTTGCTGTCGAAGGCCTGACCGTCAACATACTCCTGGTGAGCGAACCCGACCGGCATATCTCGCCTTCCCGCTTCGTGCAAGTAGCCGGTGCGGTGCAGCGCCGCGTACTGACGCCGCATGGCCGTCAATCGCGTGACAAAGGCGACCAGCTCGGAGTTCTGTTCACGCAAACGCCAGTCAACCCAGCTGATGGCATTGTCTTGGCAGTATGCGTTGTTGTTACCCCCCTGCGTCCGCGCGAACTCATCACCGGCAACCAGCATGGGTGTGCCCTGCGCCAGCAACAGGCTGGCCAGCATGTTGCGCATCTGCTGCTGACGAAGAGCATCAATCGAAGCATCGTGCGCGGGCCCTTCCGCCCCGCAGTTCCATGAGCGGTTATCATTACTGCCGTCGCGGTTGTCTTCCCCGTTCGCAAGATTGTGCTTTTCGTTGTAGCTCACCAGATCAGCGAGCGTAAATCCATCGTGCGCTGTAATGAAGTTCACCGAAGCCCAGGAACGGCGGCCCTCGCTGTCGAAGACAGAGGGTGAACCGCGGAGTGCTTCGGCGAAGTCAGTGGCGGACGTGCGGCCCGTCCAGAAGCCACGCGAGCGGTCACGGAAGGTATCGTTCCACTCTGCCCAGCCCGGCGGGAAGTTACCCAGTTGATAGCCGCCCGGGCCGATATCCCACGGTTCGGCAATGAGCTTGACACGGTTCAGCACGGGATCCTGCATCAGCACCTTGAAAAAGGCGCTCTGCTGGTTAAAACCCGCCGGCTCACGGCCAAGGATCGAGGCAAGGTCAAAGCGGAAGCCGTCCACGTGGGCCTGCTCCACCCAGTAGCGCAGGCTGTCGCAGATCATCTGGAGCACGCGCGGGTGGTTGCTGTTCACCGTATTGCCCGTGCCTGTGTCGTTGATGTAGTAGCGCGGGTCGTTGGGGCAAAGGCGGTAGTAGCTGGCGTTATCGATGCCCTTGAAGGACAGCGTCGGACCGCACTGGTTGCCCTCTGCGGTGTGGTTGTAGACGACGTCCAGAATCACTTCCAGGCCGGCGTCGTGGTAGCGGGAAACGGTTTTCTTGAACTCCTGGAACGCATTGCGCGGGTCAGCGGCGTAGCGCGTGTCTGGCGCGAAGAAGCCGATGGTGTTATAGCCCCAGTAGTTTGTCAGGCCGAGCGGTTGCAGGTGCGGCTCATCCAAAAACGTATGGATGGGCAACAGCTCCACCGAAGTAACGCCGAGTGACTTGATGTACTCGACGACCGCTGGCTCACCTAGCCCAGCGTACGTGCCACGCAGCACCTCAGGCAGTTCGGGATGCAGCTTGGTATATCCCTTTACGTGCAACTCGTACAGGATCGTGTCGTCCCACGGCACCCGGCAGGTACGCGGCTGGAACGGCATGTCGCTCCAGGTAAATGCAGGATCCGTCACCACACACTTCGGCATGTTCGGCGCACTGTCACGCGTATCAAATGTTGTATCGTCGCCCGTCTCCAGAACGTAGCCGTAGAGTTCCGGCCCGGGGACCATCCTGCCCGTGTGCGCTGTTGCATAGGGATCAAGCAGCAATTTGTACGGGTTGAAACGGTGTCCTTCCAGAGGCTTGTACGGTCCATGGACGCGGTATCCGTACACCGCCCCAGGCTGCAGGCCCTTGACGTAACCATGCCAGACACCATCGCTGTACTCCGGCAGGGTAATCCGCGCCATCTCGTCGCTGCCTGTCTCGTTGAAGAGGCAGAGCTCGACCGAAGTGGCATTCAGGCTGAACAGCGCGAAGTTTGTACCCTGGCCATCAGGCGTTGCGCCCATCGGATGTGGAGCACCCGCCCGGATTTTGTATTGTTCGCTGCTCTGCAACTCAAATCCTTCCATCATTCAGCTTTCGCCTCTTTGGAACACGATGACTGCATCGGAGGTGCGCCACGCCCTCTGTTTCTCGGAAGCGAAATTATCCTTCGTTACGGCCGCGCTTACTGATAATCCGTCATGTCAGGGCCCCTGCTCAGGTTCGCGCCGGCTGATCTTGCACCGAACGCTGTCTTGGCACACCCTGACCGCATTTTCATAATCTGGCAGACTCCCTGAGCGATCCCTGCACTGCATCGTGTACGGTCCAGGCACATCCACCGGATTGATCTCGATGAGCAATCGCGCCACCCCCGCCAAGTCAGGCGGCAGGAACGTTATCGGCCCACCTTCACGTAGCTGTAGCCCTTCTCCTGCCGGGTCACCAGTTCGACGACCCCGGATGGAACCGAGGTGACGCCGGGCAGCAGGTCAGTCTTGGCGATGTGAAACGCGTGCATGGCACTCTCGCAGGCGACGAAGTGCACGCCTTGCTTTTCCAGCGCAGTGAGTTCAGGCGCTTCGGGCGCTCCGGCTTTCAGGCTCTCAATCCCTGGACCGTAGGCCAACACTTCCACATCGGTCCTATCCGGCGCAACGCCCGCGATGAAGTGGTCCGCAAGGGTCATTGCCGTACCCCAGTCCGCCGGGTCGGGTGAGCTGATCACGAAGACAACATGATGGGTCTTGCTCTGCGCAAGGATTGGCAGTGCGGACAGCAGACCGGCGGAGAGAAAGAAAAGGTGGAACCTGAAAGTCCTGCAGCGATGCATCCGTCTATTGTCGCATCGCAAAGTGCCAGGGACGCAGTGGATTGTGCAGAGATCGTGCTTTGCCCGTTCCCTTGAGGCGTGTTGTCAACATTAGGGATGCAGCTGGTTCAGCACGTCCTCTGCGGAGGTGCGATCGCCATGGCCGTGCGTGACCTTCTCCCAGGTTACCGTTCCGCCCTGCTTCAGCAGAAACGTTGAAGGGTACGCCGTCTCATGCGGCGCGTCCCAGCGAAGGTTGTACAAATTCGTTGCGGCGTAGTCCGGGTCGGTAACGAGGATAATGCTGGCAGGCAGTGCGGCCTGCTTGGCTAGGGCTTCCTTTGCGTGCGCGTCCAGGTCAGCGGGCGGCCCGGGATAGACGAACAGCACAGTCACGTGCGCGGCGGCCAGCTTATCCGCGTGCTCAATGTAGTCATGCACCTGCTTGACGCAGTACGGGCACTGGTAGCCCGGATACCCGCGCAGGAAAATCAGCGCAGTCGTGCCGTTGCCGGTGATGCTGCTCAGCGCAACCGGCTTGCCCTCAGGCGTGTTCAGCGTAAAGCCGGGCGCGGCTGCACCGACGGCAGGCGTCTCCGCCAGCACGGGTAATGCGAGAAACAGGGCAACGGCAGATACAAAGGTGCGTCGCAACATAAAGTTCTCCTGAAGGCTGAGAGTCAGACGCTATAGCGCTCAAGTTATGTGCAGGAATAATCCGGCCACGCAGGCCACTCACGTGCTGGACTTAACTGTAGTCACAATGGGATGAAGCGGCTGACCTGGTGCCAACGGCTCTTCGCCTCAGTGGCGACGAAGAACGTGACGTCAACGAAACCAGCGAGATTGGATGGTGCCGGACCCACACGGACGAGCCATGCGGGCGGACTCCTGCGTCTCCGTGTGATTCCACACAGAGGCAAGGTGCGCCGGCCATGTGAGAGAAACGATAGATGAGTTCACATCGCCTTCCTAAGCCGATGATACCTGCTGTCTATGACGACGCGGAGCGTTCACTTCGCGTCGCGCCAGTTGGGGCCTTGGCCTACGTCGGCGACGATGGGAATGGTGAGTTCGATGACGCCTTCCATCTCCTGCTTCACCAGAAGTGACACTTCTTCCGCTTCGCCTGCGGGCGCGTCGAAGAGCAGTTCGTCGTGCACCTGGAGCGTCATGCGAGTCTGCAGTTTGCGGGCGCGCAGGGCGGCGTCAATGCGCAGCATGGCCACCTTGATCATGTCCGCAGCGGTGCCTTGCAGTGGCGTGTTGACGGCGGTGCGCTCGGCAAAGCCGCGGGCGTTGGGATTGCGCGACCCGATGTCCGGGATGGGGCGGGTGCGGCCAAAAAGCGTGCTAACCTTGCCGGTTTCGCGCGTGCGGGCCAGCGTGTTTGCGATGAATTGCTGCACACCCTTGTAGCGGTCAAAGTAGGTTTCGATGTAGGTGCGCGCCTCCTTTTGATCGATACCGAGGTTCGCTGCAAGCCCGAAAGGGGAGATGCCGTACACAATGCCAAAGTTGACGGCCTTGGCCTGGTTGCGCACCGTCTTGCTCATGGTGGCCGGGTCCACGCCGAAGACCTCCGCCGCGGTCAGGGTGTGAATGTCAATGTTATTGCGGTAGGCGTGCAGCAGCAGCGGATCCTGAGAGAAATGCGCCATCAGGCGCAGTTCGATCTGCGAGTAGTCGGCCGATAACATCACGTTGCCGGGCGCGGCGATGAAGGCGGCGCGGATTTCACGTCCAAGCTCCGTGCGGATAGGAATATTCTGCAGGTTGGGATTTGTGGAAGATAGACGGCCCGTGGAAGTGCCAACCTGGTTAAAGGTCGTGTGGACGCGCGACTCCTCATCTACCATGTTAGGCAGCTGTTCGGTGTAGTTACTCCGTAGCTTCGCTAATTGGCGGTGCTCAAGGACCAGCCGGGCGACCTCAAACTTCTCCCCTAACTCCTCCAGGACGTCCTGCGCGGTGGAGACAACCTTGCCTTTGCCGTACTTAAGCGGCTTGGGCAATCCCATCTTGTTAAACAGCACATCACCGAGCTGCTTGGGAGAGTTGATATTAAAGCGGTTGCTGCTGAGTTCATAGATACGCTCCGCGAGGTCATCCATCATGATGGCGAGGCGGCTATTTTGCTGGCGCAGCAGGTCCGTGTCAATGCGGCAGCCGGCCTGTTCCATACGAAGGAGCACGGGGACAAGTGGCAGGTCGATTTCTTCGTAGGTCTTGAGCAAGCCCGCGTCGATGACCTGCTGACGCAGTGTGTTGTCCAGTTGCAGCACAGCGCTGG
This sequence comes from uncultured Terriglobus sp., assembly GCA_964249285.1. Lineage (GTDB taxonomy): Bacteria > Acidobacteriota > Terriglobia > Terriglobales > Acidobacteriaceae > Terriglobus. The sequence continues at coordinate 7,314 of CAXUBG010000061.1, forward strand.
CAGCCTCGGGCAAGGCGAACTCGGGTGCTGCCTGCTTCTTCTCGACGGTGGTCAGTGCGCGGTCATTGAAGCGGGCGGCGACATCGGGCAATGTGTGGCTTCCATGCGTCGGATTGACGAGGTAACTGAATAGCATGACGTCGTCGCGCACGTTCACGATGGGAATTTTCGCGGTTTCCAGCGTACGGAGAACGCCCTTGAGATCGTGGACGGTCTTGGTGAGGGTCTCGCTCGCGAGTGCGGCGCGAACAGGACCCGCGATGTCGCTGCAGAGATCGAGCAGCAGAGCTTTGGCCGGGGTTGCGGTCAGACCGAGCTTGAGCGGACCGTTGCTCGAAAAGCCACCGGCTGTATAGCCCGGTGAGGCTTTGCCGGGACCGTTCACTTCGCTCAAAACGGGCTCCGGCAACGCGCCGAACAGGTCGAAGTTGGTGGCCGCTGGTTCGGCATCCTCGCCCATCTCCGTGCCTCCCTCCGCGTCCGTTGCGGACTCTTCGGCGATGGCGCGGGCGTCTTCTGGAAGGAAGAGAGCGAGGCCGTTTCCGCTGGCGCGTGCTGCGGACAGAAGCTCGGTGATATCCAACTCTGCCGGTTCCAGGATGTACTCGATTGCGGCAGCTTCAGGCGCGGGCAGGTCCTTGAGCAACGTGGTGAACTCAAGCTCGGTGTAAAGGGAACGCAGGGCGGGCAGGTTCGCTTCACCGGCGGTGCTCATGGCGTCAAGTGAATAGTCCACTGGCAGGTTGCAGTGAATGGTGACAAGGTCCTTGGACATCAGGACGGCATCACGGTTGTTCTCAAGCGACTCGCGGTACGTTTTGCGCTTGACTTCTGCCGCACGGTCGAGCGCGGCCTCCACCGTGCCGAACTGCTGGATGAGTTCGACCGAACCCTTGTCGCCGATGCCTGGAGCGCCGGGAATATTATCGATGCTGTCGCCGCGCAGCGCCATGACGTCGATGACGCGCGCCGGTGGCACGCCAAGCACCTCCTCCACCTTGGCCGGATCAAGGATCAGGTTGTCTTTTGTAGGATTCAGAATCGAAACATGCTCGTTAACGAGCTGCATCATGTCCTTGTCGCTTGACACGATGTAGACGTGATGACCCTGCTCAGCAAGGCGGCAGGAGAGTGTGCCGATCACGTCGTCGGCTTCGAAGCCTTCGTGACGCAGGATGGGAATGCCAAACGACTCCAGCGCACGCCGGATGTACGGCTGCTGCTGCGTCAGATCGTCCGGTGTTTCGGCGCGTGTGGCCTTGTAGCCGCCGTAATCAATCTCGTCAAACTGCTGCGTCTTGATGTTGAATTTGCGGACCGTCTTCATGGCCGCCGCGGCTTCGTTACGGTGGACGGGCGCACCGCCCTCGTAAATGGCCGCTATGTACTGCGGGGAAAAGTCCTCGCGCAGTTTGTTGATCATGTTGATGAAGACATACGTCGCCGCGGTCGGAATGCCGGTGCGCGTGGACATGGGCCGCGAGCGCTGCATGGCGTGGTAGGCCCGGAAGACAAAGGCCATGGTGTCGAGCAGGTAGACGGGCGGCTTTGGGTTTGACATGTCAACTACAGGATAGAAGCAGCTGCATCGCGGGTCAGCAAGTCAGCGTTCGTACCACGCTGACTCGCCGGCACCCTCGCACTGCTCTGACCCCGCCCCGCCGGTCATTTCTGCTTCTTGGAAGCGCTCAGCAGAGCAGCAAGCGCCGTACCAACGGGTGTGCCCAGCCCAGTGCAGGCGTCCCACCCCTTGCCCGCGTTGAATGCACCATTGTTGCCCACAGTGATGTCGTGGAAGCCGGAGCTTGCCTTGCTGGCGTACAGCTTTGGCTGAATTAGGCCGAGTGCGGTTTTATTCCCCGCGTTGATGAGGGCAATGAGCGCGGCCCACAGTGGGGCAACGGCGCTGGTCCCGCCATACACGTAGTTCGCGCCGTCAACGCGGACCTGATAGCCAGTGACCGGATCTGCGTCGCCGGCAACGTCTGGCACGCCGCGCCCGGACTTTGTGGCCGCGATACCCGCTTGCCAGGAGGGCTGCGGAAAGGCGGTGCTGATGCCGCCGCCGGTTGCACCCTCGTTGCTGGCGTTCTCGTTCCAGACGGTTTCGGAGCTGATGGAGCTGCCGCTTGCGTTCAGCGTGGTGCCACCGCAGGCAAGCACGTGCGGGCTGGAAGCCGGAAAGTCCACGTGGTTCTGCCCGTCCGTTTCGCCGTCGGTGGAGCCGTTATCGCCAGCGGCAACGGTCACAGTAATGCCAAGTGCCGAGGCGGCCTGGCAGGCGCTGTCCAGTGCAGTGCGAGCCTGTGCGGTCCACTGCGATTCTGCGGCACCCCAGCTGATGGAAATCACCGTCGGCTTGTTCTTCGCGTCGTGCGTGGCCGTGGTAATCGCGTCCACAAAGCCCTGGTCGGTATTGGGAGCAAAGTAGACGGCGATATTGGCTCCGGGCGCGGCGGCACCGGCCACGTCAATGTCCAGCATCACCTCGCCGTCCGCGCTGTCCGCGGTGGTAGGAGCGTTCTTGGCCTTGTCGACGGACACGGCGGTCACCTTGGGCGCGGTCACGCCGAGTGCCTTGAAGTAGGCCGTGATGTCGGCCGCGCGATAGCCGCCGCCCAGTTCAATCAGCGCAATGGTCTGGCCTTTCGCGGAGTTCTTCGGAAATTGGTAGATCTGTGCAATCTGAACCGGCGTGTATGACGTGTTTGCCGCCTGCGCTTTTCCGCTCGCGACGCGATAGTGCGGCTGTGCCTGCGGGCGGTTGTCCAGCCCCAGAACGGCGTCCACATGGGGCAACAGCGATTCAGGCAGGCAGATGTCGCCCTCGCGGACGCGGTAGGCCGTCCCGTCCACCGTGTGCTGCTGCAGCGAAACACCAAAGGCGCTTTGAATGGCATTGGCGGAACCGCTGAGCTGGACGGTGCGGCGGGCAGGATCCGCCGTCATCTCCAGGCCGAATTCCGCTGCAAAGGCGCGCACCGCTTTCAGCGAACTGGGCGCGGCACCGTGGGCGGCACGGTACTGCGAGCGGGAAAGGTGCTGGCCCGCAATCGCGGCCGGAGCAATCGCCTGTTTGGGCTTGACCAGGACGGAGACAGTAATGCGCGTACGCGGCGGCAGCGGCGCTTTGGTGCCGGGTGCCTGGAAGGCGGCTTTGCTGCTGCCGGGCAGTGCGGCACGCTGCTGAGTGGCAAAGGATACACGTGGCATGATGAACCTCTTCGGACGGGGGAAGTCTGGATTGAAGTACCAGCCTAGTACAGAAACATGCAATCGCCGTAGGAAAAGAACCGGTACCGCTCTTCGACCGCGTGCCGGTACGCCGCAAGGGTATGTTCGCGGCCTGCGAAGGCACTCACCAGCATCAGCAGGGTCGACTTTGGCAGGTGAAAATTGGTGAGCAGCGCGTCAACAAGGCGGAAGCGGTGTCCGGGTTGGATAAAGATGTCCGTACTGCCGCTGTGTGCCTGCAGCGGCTGGTCCGGATGCCGCGCGGCGCAGTGCTCCAGCGTGCGTGCGGTCGTGGTGCCGACCGCGACGATGCGGCCGCCATCCCGGCGAGCAAGGTGTATCGCTTCCGCCGTCGCAGGTGGCACGGTGTAGTACTCCTCGTGCAGGCGAATGTCCTTGAGATCCTCGACGCGCACGGGCTGAAAGGTGCCGAGGCCAACATGCAGCGTGACGTAAGCCATTGCGATGCCGCGCGCGCGAAGCAAGTCCAGGATTTCCGGGGTGAAGTGCAGGCCGGCGGTCGGTGCGGCGGCCGATCCGTGCGCCCCGGCATACACGGTCTGGTAACGTTCGCGGTCTTCCTGCTCTTCAACGCCTGCATTGCGGTGAATGTAGGGTGGCAGCGGGATGTGGCCGAGCGTTTGCAGGCGCTCAAAGAAGTCCGGTGTGGGATCGAAGCGGAGGGTACGTTCGCCGAAGTCGCCGGTGGCGATGACCTCCGCTGAAAGCGATGCATCCCGCACATCTGCGATGTACGGGGCACCCACGGTGTACGGGGCACCCACGGTGTACAAGGCACCCTCAGCGTGGCTGCGTTCGAAGATGAGGCGTTCTCCAAGCGCCACCTTGCGCGCTGGTCTCACCAGGGCACGCCAGGTATTGCCACCGGTCGCTTGCGTCAGGAGCACCTCGATGATGCCCGCTGGCGCAGGCGAGTCTGGTTGCGTGCGGAGACCCGCGCGGCGGGCGTAGAGGCGCGCGGGAATGACGCGGCTGTCGTTCAAGACCAGCAGGTCGCCCGGCACCAGCAGGCTTGGCAGGTCGCGGAAAACGCGATCCTGATACACACCAGACGTGCGATCCATGGCCAGCATCCGCGCACCGTCACGCTCCGCCGGAGGGTGTTGCGCGATCAGTTCTGGCGGCAGCGTGAAGTCGAAATCAGTAACGCGCACACTGCTGATTGTAGGCAACGTGACGCCCCGGCAAGCTCACGCCGTCATACCGCCGTGTGCTTCAGAGCGTTCCACGGCGATCTCCAGTTGACGCTGCAATAGCGAGACTGCAGAGCCGTTAGGCAGGAAGGCCGGAAGGCTACATGGTGCCTGCCACCGGATGTGGACGCGGCTGAACGGCTTGGGAATCATGAAGCGATCCCAGGAGCTCAAGAGCCACGCGCGTTCGGGATGGAGGTGAAAGCAGGAGACGCTGCTGCTGGAGCGCTGGGCAACGGCTGCTGCGCCAGGCTTGGCAACATAAACAGGGCCACGCGGGCCGTCTGCGGTCAGGGCGGTTTTGTGTCTATCCTGGCGGGCACGTGTCAGCGCCAGCAGGCCCGCCGCACCTCCCCGTGAGCTGGACCCGCGCACCGGCACAAAGCCAAGCCGGGCGACAACACGGGCAATCAGCTCGCCGTCGAAGGAGGCTGAAATCAAGATGCGAATACCAAGGTTCTGGTAACGGTACGCGGCCAGCAGCAGGGCGCGATGCCAAAAGACATACACGCCACCTTCTTCAGGAAAGCGGTCCGCCGGACGCGCTCCTTGCTCGTCGTGTTCGACAAACCGCAGGGTCGCGCAAAGCACTCGCAGCAATGTGACGGCAACGGGCGGAATCAGGGCCAGCAACAGCCGTTGCGTGCGCGTAAAGGTCACTGTGCCATTGTAGGTTCCAGTCTGGCGCGGCGGCGATACGTTGCCTGCCGCCGTACATTGCCGATGATGTACAGCAGCACTTATACTCGCGCCGTTTGGCCGCTCGAATCCATGTCCGGAGATTGCACGAGGCTTCACACGGAACATTGCACAGGACAGGGCAGTGCGCGCGTCAAACAGGAGTTGTTCGCCCCGTGCAGGACCAACGGTGCGGGCCAAGGAAAGGCAAGGCAGCAGGATGGCAGTACTTGAGATGGAAGACACTACCGCGGAACATGCGTTGGACCATGCAATCGAAAAAGAGCTGAACCCGTGGGAGGCGCAGGCCGCACGCTTCGATTTCGCGGCAAAGAAGCTGGATTTGGAGTCGGGCATTTGGAAGATCCTGCGGCAACCGGCCCGCGAAATCATCGTGCATTTTCCCGTGCTGATGGATGATGGCCGCATCGAGGTCTTCACCGGCTTTCGCGTGCAGCACTCCATGGCGCGCGGCCCGGCCAAGGGCGGCATCCGCTATGCGCCGGACGTGAACTTGGATGAGGTTCGCGCGCTGGCAAGCTGGATGACATGGAAGTGCGCTGTCGTCAACATTCCGTTTGGCGGTGCCAAAGGCGGCGTCATCTGCGACCCGAAGAAGATGAGCCAGGGCGAGCTGGAGCGCATGACCCGCCGCTATACGGCAGAGATGGTGGATGTGTTTGGGCCGGAAAAGGACGTTCCCGCTCCGGACGTGAATACCAACGAGCAGACCATGGCCTGGATCATGGACACCTACTCCATGCACGTCCGGCAGACCGTCACGAGCGTGGTGACGGGCAAGCCGGTGAACATGGGCGGTTCACGCGGACGCAGCGCAGCCACAGGCCGGGGTGTGTCAGTCGCCTGCGATCAGGCGCTGCACTATCTGGGGCTGAAACCCGCCGAGTGCAGCGTTATCATCCAGGGCTTCGGCAACGTGGGCTCCAACGCAGCCCTGCTTTTGCAGGGAAAGGGCTACACCATCACGGGCATCGCGGAGTGGGACGGCGGTTTGTACCGGCCGGAAGGCATCGACATTCCGGCACTGGTGGATCACAAGCGGCGTACGGGTTCGGTACGCGGCTTCCCGGGCGCGGATGAGGCAAATAGCGACGCCCTGCTGACCACCGCATGCGATGTCTTGATCCCCGCGGCGCACGAGAACGTCATCACAAGCCGTAATGCGGGTGCGGTGAAAGCCCGTATCTTGGTGGAGGGAGCGAACGGCCCAACGACGCCAGAAGCAGACACCATTCTGGAAAACAACGGTGTCTTTGTCGTCCCCGACATCCTGGCGAATGCGGGTGGCGTGACGGCCAGTTATTTCGAGTGGGTGCAGGACCGCATGGGCTACTTCTGGACGGAAGAAGAAGTCAACGAGCGGCTGGATCGCATCATGGTGCAAAGCTTTGTGGATGTGATTCGCTACGCGGAATCGCACGCCGTCAACAACCGGATCGCGGCGTACATGCTGGCCATTGATCGCGTGGCATACACCACGAAGCAGCGCGGCATCTACGCCTGACACTCGCCGCGGTGATTACTGTCTTACTGCGCAGAGCGGTCTGGGAAGAGAGACCGGGGCAAATTTTTCAACAGAGTGCTGCACGAAGTGGAACTTCTGCCGCAAACGTGTGTCTCATACGTAATGGAGCCGGTTACTTTAGGGCAGTCACGGGCAGCAGATCATTCCCGTGCTCTGCATGAAGAGGCCGCGTGGTGGTCCAGCGAGAGTGCCATGCTCCACGCGCACTCGGGGTTAATTAACCTCGACTATTTTTTTATCACCGTGCTCGCCTGCGGATTCACTCGAAGACTGGCTTCGGTTCTTTTCGTCATCACATACTCGTTTGAAGCAGCCAGGCTGCTGGACAGCGTGTATTTCTTCTCGCAACAAGATCTGCCGTTCGCTGCACAGTTCGTTGCGGATGCGCCGAAGACGATTTTGCTGGCGTGGTGCGTAGTCCTTTTTGCCGTCATCGCAGTTCCACTGCAAATCTGGCGTCTGCTGATTCCTCTCATCTCCGGTCTGCCACTGTGCCGCGCTGCCGTTCCGCTGGCCTTCGCTTCACTTCTCCTCATCACCATTGACGTTGAGCAAGGCTTCAATCCATTACAGCGGCTTCCCCACGGTCTGCCCAGGCCACATCTTGTGGGAGAACTGCTGGTGAGAATGCCGGTAGAGATCCTTCGAGCTCCGCACGGTCATGATGTGACCACGGAACTCACCTTCAGCGGAACACAGCCCCTATGGACCGGCTCTCACATCCGCGCGCAACGCCAGGACATCCTGATCGTCGTCGTAGAGTCCATGGGCCTGCTGCAAAACGAAGCAGCTGCCAACAAACAGTTCGCATTGTTCACCGATCCAGCGCTCCGGCAGCGCTACGTGGTGGAGCGAGGTGCCGTTCCCTTCCATGGGGCCACCATCGCGGGCGAAACGCGTGAACTCTGCCATCTCGGTACAGGCGTTCACATTACCGCCGATACTCTGGACGGCAAGCATCCGTGCCTGCCGCGTCAGTTTCGCGATCTCGGCTATCAGACTTCCGCTTACCATGGGTATCTCGGCACCATGTTCAACCGGGGGGACTGGTATCGGCGGGTTGGCTTTTCAGAGGTGAACTTTCTAAAGCAACTGGGCGGAATTGCCATGTGCAACGGCGCGTTTTATGGCGCCTGCGACACCGCCGTCGCTGACCTTTTACGGAAGCGCCTGAAAGAAAGCGCAACTGCGGCAGCGCCGCCTCAGTTCCTTTACTGGATGACGCTCAACGGACATCTACCAGTCGACGTGACCCGTTCCCCCCGGAGCGAGTGTCCCGTCGATGCTGATCACGAGGTGTGCGCACAACTGGGATACACGAATGAAGTGTTGGAAGCGGTAAAGCACATCGCGACGGACGATCTCATTCGGCCCACGGCGATCGTCGTCGTCGGCGACCATCCACCGCCCTACCTGTCGAGCGAACGCCGCAGCCTCTTCGACGGAGAGCGTGTTCCCTATCTGACCCTGCTGCCTCGGTCCAGATAAGTTGTGTGACTGGTCACCGAAGAGTGCGTATGCCGCCAAGATGGACTGCTGAATACTCCTGGGGACACGCCGCTTCCGAAAGCTGGGCGCTCACCCCTCTGATTAATAGAGAGAGTGAACGCCCCACGTTCGATACACTGCCCCTTGTAGCGCCTCGCCCAGCTTCTTGATGTGCTCGGTTTCGCCGGCCTTGGCGTGACCCGCGAGCGCAGCCGTTTCCTTGCCAAGCTTCTGCATCAGAGACTTGATCTTGGTATCGTCAAGCTTCTCGGCCCCCAGCAGCTTCTTCAGGTGGTCGAGGTCGGTGGTCAGCTTCTTCGCGCCCTCGACTTCGTGCTTCTCGAGGAATTGTTCCCAGCCCTCAATGTTCTTGATGGCTGCTTCTGGCTTGAGCGCGCTGATGTCGCTGAGCGCCTTGATGGTCGTTTCGAACTTCGTTGTCGGCATACTACTCCTGTGGTGACGTTGCATGTGAAGGACACCATGTCCTACAGGGGCGTGGGATGCGACGGAAAGGGAGTGCTGCCCCGTGCCAGAACGCAGCATTTCAGGAGAGCAATGAAACCGGCGCCAAATCTTCGGGAAGCGCAATGCGTTGAAATGTATTGGCTGCCGGTGGAATGCAGTAGATTGAAAGCGGACACGATGGAGCGACGCTGCGGCGCATGTTTGCGGGGATTTCCCGCTGGCTTCAAGCGCGTGCAACATAACAGTTGCCACCGGCGTGCACGGTTGCCGCAGCCAACTCCTGTCGACGTCAACAGCAGGTGTTCCCTGTG
>CAXUBG010000062.1:0-5771 GCA_964249285.1 uncultured Terriglobus sp.
CCGCCGGGGCACTGACCGTATCCTGCGCTATGCCTTTGAGTTTGCGCGCAAACTCCCGCGCAAACACGTAACCTCCGCAACCAAATCAAACGGCATCTTCCACTCCATGCCTTTCTGGGACGAGCGGTTCGCAGTTATGCAGCAGGAGTACCCCGATGTCATGGCCGACCAGTCTCACATTGACATTCTTGCCGCACGCTTTGTCATGACCCCGGAGCGCTTCAGCGTTGTGGTGGGCAGCAATCTGTTCGGCGACATTCTGTCCGACCTGGGGCCCGGCGTGACCGGCACCATCGGTATTGCCCCCTCCGGCAATATCAATCCGGAACGTAAGTTTCCGTCGATGTTTGAGCCCGTGCACGGCTCCGCTCCTGACATCGCGGGCCGGGGAATCGCGAATCCCATCGGGCAAATCTGGTCGGCGGCGATGATGCTTGAGCACCTGGGTGCACCTGAAGCATCAGCCTGCATCGTCCGCGCATTCGAATCGGTGCTCGCGAACCACCCGGAAACGCTCACGCCCGACATGGGCGGCCAGGGAACGACCGCTTCCTTGACCGACGCCATCGTGAGCGCGCTGTAACGCATCGTTGCCCAGTAGTTCAGTGTGCCGCTTGAGGCGCGTTGGTGGACGGCGTGGTAGGTGCCGGTGGTGGTCCTTGGGTCGTCGGCGTGGGCGGTTCCGGGCTGCTGCTGGGATTGATCGGATCTGTCGCATTGCCGGTACTGGGCCGGCTGGTGCCAGCACTGCCGGAGTCAGCAGTGCTGGGTACAGGCGCGGACGACACAGGAGACTTCTTCGCGTGCTTCTTACCCTTAGCTTTGATAGGAGCCGTGGTATCGCCCGCCTGCTGCGCCCGCAGAGGAAGGCAGGAAACCGTAGCGAGCAGGGCGATTGCCAACCCCATGGTGCGAAGCATTCGGAACTGATGCATAGAGAGTCTCCTCGAGCGCCACGAGGGTCCGGGCGGTAAGGCATTAGAGGCCTTTGTGCGCCCGGCGGATGTCTTCGCAAGGAGGTACGGCGGAACGTGGCTCAAGGCGTACCGTATGGTTCTCGCATCCGGAACTCCGGCCGCTAATTTCAGAAGGGAGAGCGGCCCGCGGGCCGCCTTCCAGAACGGCCACCGGCTACCAGTGATTGCCCGGCGTATTCAGCCATGTGAACAGGTCCTGGATCTCCTGCGTGAAGTACGGCCCATACTCGAACTGATCGCCATCGGTCACGTGAAAGCTCTGTAGCCCATTCGCGTGCGCTCCCGGAGCCGCGTCATTGCCCCACACCGTGATCCACGGTCCGCCGCTGCTGCCGTGCTCCATGTTGTCGCCATTCAGCCCGATCACGCCGCCGCTGTTTGACTTCATGGTGCCAACGGCTTCCTCCATGGTGTTGCCGTTGAAGGGTGGATTCGGCGTCGCCGGATACCCCACCGCCGTCCATGTGCGGCCACTAGTCGGCGCGTTCCAAAGCAGCCCCAGCCAACCAATCGTGTTCCCTGGCGATGTCGGCATCCACACCAGGCCAAAGTCATGCGGCCGGTCGCCATGATCGATCCACGACTGCTTGCAGCTCAGCCGTCCGCATGCCACATGGTTGACCGGGTCGTTCGCCGCCCGCTTGCCGTAGGACGGGTAGAACACCATGTCCGTCGACCAGTGCCCGCCGCCATACACACAGTGTCCTGCCGTGAGCAGCACATTCGGCGCCACCATGGCCGCCGATCCCGCCAGCCCGCTGCCATTCTGATTGAAGAAGATCTTCCCCACCGTGCGATAGGGATAGTTAAGAGGGCTAACCACCCCGAACGCCGCGCCTGCCGTTTTCTCGTGGCTGGTGTGCTCCGACCCATGCCCATGCGGCGTTGTGCCGGTTTCAGCCTGCGGTGCCTCTGTCGTCTGTGCTCCCGTGCGGGGAGGTGTGTCCTTGGGCAGTGGAACCGGCTTCGCCGCGTTGCGCCGTTCCTCCGTCCAGTACTCTGCGACTGCCTGCAATTCCTTTGTGTGATTCTCCTTGGGAGAACCCGCCATACCGTTCTGTGTTTCTTGTGCCATGATGTAACTCCCTTGCTCGATCTCGGTCGAAGAGTTCACAGCCGCGCCGGAACTTGTTTTCGACCGCGCACGAAAGTACACCGCTCCCGCCCGTTGCGCAACGAAAAAATCGATGTGGACAGGATGCGTGGATAGAGCTATAAAAGGCGCGCAGAACCAACCGCGGGGAGCCTCGCGGTGAACTGACACCTCACCATGCAAGAGAGACGTCCCATGCCCACTGACCCGCAAGAACATGCACCATTCACGCCGCGGCACATCCAAAAGTACGGGTGGCAGCCTGATTTGCCTGACCACCGCGACTTTCTCTATGCCGCCCCCGCGCCCTTCCAAACCAACATTCCAGACAAAGTGGACCTCAGCAGCCAATGCCCGCCCGTCTATGACCAGCTCCAGCTGGGCAGCTGTACGGCAAACGCCATCGGCGCGGCTATCGAGTTCGATCAAATGAAGCAGCAGCAGCAGCCTTTTATTCCGTCGCGCCTCTTCATCTATTACAACGAACGCGTCATTGAGAACACCGTCGCCAGTGACGCCGGTGCCCAGATTCGCGATGGCATCAAGAGTGTCAACCAGGCTGGCGCGCCAGCGGAGGCTGATTGGCCCTACGACATCACCAAGTTCTCCACCAAGCCGCCCGCCAAGGCGTACACCGATGCCAAGAAACATCTCGTCACGCTATATCAGCGGCTCATTCAGGAACTGAACACCATGCAGGGATGTCTTGCCTCGGGCTATCCTTTTGTCTTCGGGTTCACCTGCTACGAATCGTTCGAGGGCCCCGACGTCGCGAAGACCGGCATTCTGCCCATGCCCAAGTCAAACGAGAAAACCGTCGGCGGTCATGCAGTGTTATGTGTCGGCTACGACGACGCGGATCGCACGTTCCTGGTGCGTAACTCATGGGGTGCTGGCTGGGGACTGAAAGGCTACTTCAAGATTCCCTACGCCTATCTCACCAGCGCGCGGCTTGCGAACGACATGTGGACCATCCGCAGCGTGCAATAGGCCGGCACAGCGAGGGTGCCCCGTACGTGACAACGTGTGCGGGACTATGGGCCGGCACAGCGAGGGTGCCCCGTACATGACAACGTCATGTGCGGGACTGTGGGACACTCACCCGCCCGGGGGAACAAACCCGGACACCAGCGCGTATCGTACCGTCAGGAGAGTACACGCACCATGCAGTCACGCATTCACGGCACCACCATGCCAGCCATTGAGTTCCTGCTGCAGCCGGGCGAGACCGTCATTTCCGAAGCCGGCGAACTCAGCTGGATGTCTGCCTCCATCGGCATGCACACCCACACCCAGGCGGCAGGCGGCGGCGGATTCCTCGGCGTCATCAAGCGCGTCGCGGGCGGCGGAACCCTCTTCATGACGGAGTACACCGCGCAGGGCTACCCCGGCGAAATCGCCTTTGCCACCAAGGTTCCCGGTCATATTGTTCCGCTCGAACTGCACGGCACCGAGCAATACATGGTGCACCGCCACGGCTTCCTCTGCGCAACGGCCGGCGTTGCCCTCAGCGTCGGCTTCCAGCAGTCGCTCGGCGCAGGCATCTTCGGCGGCGACGGCTTCCTCCTGCAAAAGGTCTACGGTCAGGGCACCGCATGGCTCGAACTCTCCGGCGAAGTCGTCGTCCGCGATCTCCAGCCCGGCGAAACACTCCGCGTCCACCCCGGCCATGTCGGTGCGTTTGCAGGCTCTGTCAGCTTCCAGATCACCCGCGTGCCGGGCATCCGCAATCTCTTCTTCGGCGGCGACGGCATCTTTCTCGCCGCGCTCACCGGCCCCGGCCGCATCTGGCTGCAAACCTTGCCCATCAGCAATCTCGCGCACAAATTGCAGGAATACCTCCCCGGACCCAGCCGTGAAACCCGTGCAGGCATCGGCTCCGGCCTGGTCGGCGGTGCCATCGCCTCCATGTTCGACAACAACGGATAACCAGCCCCAAACAGCCGTGACACCCTCCGCGCAGGACCGCGCCACCCTTCGCGTAGGGCCGTGGGCACCCTTCGCGTAGGGCCGTGGGCACCCTTCGCGTCACACCCTCGGTATACCTTGGCGCCCTTCGCGTAAAACCTTTGCGTCCTTCGCGTTCCCGCTTCACCGCAACCCACCAAGCGCGCCGCCCGCCAAACACGCGATACTGGACTCCATGCGCATCGCCTACTTTGGCGGTACTTTCGACCCGCCGCACCGCGCCCACCTCGAAGTCGCCCGTGCCGCGGCAGACGCCTTCGCGCTGGACCGCGTCCTGCTGACGCCAACCGGCGTGCAGCCCCTCAAGTCCGCCGCACCCGCGGCAGGCTATGCGGACCGCCTCGCCATGACGCGCCTGCTGTGCGCTGGAGACCCGCGCCTCCACGTCTCTGAAATCGACGCACCCCACGGCGATGGCTCACCCAACTACGCCGTCGACACCCTCGCGCGCCTCCATCGCGACATCCCGGATGGCAGGCTCTTCGCCCTTGCCGGTGCCGACAGCTTCCTTACACTCCCGCGATGGCGTGACCCCGGCCTTCTGCTCGCCCTCGCCGAGTGGATCGTCGTCTCCCGCCCCGGCTTCTCGCTGGACGACCTCTCGCCGCTTCACCTCGCGGCAGCGCAGCAGGCCCGTGTCCACCTGCTCACCACCCTCGACGAACAGATCTCCGCGACCGGCATCCGCGAGCGGCTCCGCGCCGGCGTCTCCTGCGGCACGATGCTCACCCCCACCGTCGCCCTCTACATCGCGCGTATGCACCTCTACCACGCCCGCTGACCCTCCGGCCACGCCCCGTCTAGCGGTGAACCCGGAAGGGCATGGCTTTAGCCATGCCGTACACCCGTCTTCGTCGAACGTCGGCTTGAGCCGCCGACGTCTGTTTACGGCTCTTTACCCGTCCCGCGTTTCCAGAGAACAGAGCCGTAAGGCACCCCAAACAGACCCGATACACTAGCAGCAGGAGAACCATGCCCTCCCTGGAAACGATGCATCTGCTCAGCGCCGCGGCCGACGCCTGCGACAGCCGGAAGGCCGAGGACATCCGTATCCTCGCGCTTGACCCCTCTGAAAGCGCCCTGACCGACTACTTCCTCATCTGCAGCGGCACCAACGAGCGCCAGAACGTCGCCATCTCCGACGAAATCGAACACCGCCTCAAGCAGGAGTTCAACACTCGTCCCAATTCCGTCGAAGGCCGCCGCGGAGGCGAGTGGGTTCTCATGGACTACGTCGACTTCGTCGTCCACATCTTTATGCCGGAAAAGCGCGCCTACTACGGCCTCGAACGCCTCCGCAAATCCGCCAAAACGCTCAGCACCGAAGACCTTGCCCAGGAACTCAAAGACGCCATCACCGCGGCCCGCAACAAACCAGCGGGAAACGAAGCCGCCACGCCGTATAGCGGGAAAGCGTTCCCACATAAGTCTGCGGCAACGAAGAGCGCGGCCCAAAAAGCACCCAAAACAGCAGGCTCGAAGAAAGCTCCCAAGACCACTGGTAAAGACTCAGTCGCTAAGAAGACTGCGGCAAAGTCCCGCGCTAAACTGGCAGCGAACTAGCCTGTACACGAAGGTCGAACCTGATGGCAAAGCAACAAAAAGAAGCGGAAAGCCTGTGCTCTCCGCTTCTTTGCCTGCCTTACAGTTCGTCAGAAAATGATTCCGCCGACCACCTGAATAATCCGCCCAGAAACACCAGCACCCTGGAAATTGCCGTACGGACTGCTAAC
>CAXUBG010000062.1:5781-16187 GCA_964249285.1 uncultured Terriglobus sp.
GCCAACAAAAACCAGAACCAACTAAATTGACCAAAGGACATCAAACAAGATCTCTGTCCACCACAAAAAATAAAAAACAACTGCTAGCCAGATTGTTATAGGGTGAAGCAAAGTTGGGATGGTTGATGATGTTGAAGAAGTTCGCGCCAACCTTGAACCGGACTTTCTCCGTGACCGGCGTAATCTTGGCGAACTGAAGGTCGGTATCGAAGTACATTGGACCGCGAAAAGAATTACGTGCTAAATTACCGAAGCCATACAGAGGCTGTTGCGCACGGGTCGCAAACTGGCTTGCTGAAAGGCACGCTTTACCGGGATCGCTGCACGGTCCAGTCGAACCGCCCAGAAATCCTCCCAGTGTTGTTCCCGCATTCGTGCTACTTGTAAAGTAACTGGCCACCGACCCGCGTACTACTGAATACGGCGCTCCCGATTTGGCGTAAAGCGTTCCGGAGAGCGTAAAACCCATAAGGGCAGTTCGCACAAGATGATTTGGTGAGCTGAAGCTGGGAGCATAGGTATAATTCATGCTCACGTTGTGTTTGTTATCGTAGTCCGAGTTGCCATAGTTCAGTCGGTCCACGCTTGTCGGATCAATTTGAGAGAGTACGTTTGCAGAGCCTGTGGATCCGTTGTACGTGGCTGCCTCAATACCGCCGTTGGAAGTGTTGTCCAGCGAATGGCTGTAGGTGTAATTGATCGCCGTCGTCAGACCATGATTGCCTTGGTGACGATACGACGTAACAAGGCCGTTGTAGTTGGAATGGCCACTGTTCGTGAGGGTGGTCACCGCAAGGAAACGTGAGTCAGGTAGTGCACTCGGCAACCCCCCGAATCCGTTCGGACAGCGCGCATTAGTAAGACAAGAGGCATAGGCGTTTGCCGTCGGGTTTAGAAAGAGAATATCAAAACCGAAATTTCCGATGTAGTTTACATCCAGAACGTCGTGCGTCCCTATCGCACGCTGAACTTCTAGGTTGTACTCAACGAATTTGGTATTGAGGAGCTTATTCGTCGTCGAGGCCGTGTAGTTCGGCGAGGTAAAAGCCCCTCCCGTGGCAGTTTGCAAGCTTGCCAGCGTCGCACCTGAGGCGAAACCACTTCGGAAGGCGGAGTACGAATTGGCCAGGGACGTATAGCTGCTAGTCGTGAGATTTGGCTGCACGGTGTACCCTTGCGCTTGCGGCGCAAGGGTGAAGGTCAGGTAATTAGGCGCATTGTTGATGAAGCGTGTAAGTACGGACGGAACGAAAATATCTGCGAACAGCCCCGCTCCACCGCGAAGCACCGTTTTTCCGTCCGCACTGTAGGCAAAGCCCATGCGCGGCTGAGTTGTGACCTTCTCGATATCGTTGAAGGCATTCCGCTGGCCTGAAAGAATTGATTGGTTATACGGAATGGACGAGCCATGAGCAAGCTGATCGAATGGCGCGTTCAGACGCACGAAGCAATCACCGCTGCAGGCCGGGTTACCACTCCTGTCAAACCGGAGCGAAGCGGTCACCTTCATTTTAGGTGTGACGGTAATCTGATCCTGCACATAAGCAGCCAGGTCATACAGCGCCAAGTGACCAGCACCTACTTGGGAGAAAGATTGCGTTGTCGAACTTGCTTGACTGCTATTCGGCCCGCCGATCACACCGTTGTAGAAATCCGTGTTGCTGGCAAAAGTCGTCGCACCGGTGTGCCCGGCCAAGGGCGCGAAGTTGGTAATGTCAAAACGGCGGAAATTATAGCCGGTTTTGATGTTGTGGCGCCCTCTTGTAATAGAGAGATCATCGATAAACTGATATTGCGTCACATTGCGGCCGGATGGATAGCTGTTATCTGATCCGCCAAGATTCGCAAACCCGTCCCCATCCGTAAACAGAAATTCTGTGGGAAACGTAGCTGTTGCCGCTGCGAAGTCCGGTGGGCCAAAGACCGCGTCATAATACAAGGCCCCGGCAGTAAATGAATTCACCACATTGGCATTGAATACGTGCGTTTCATTTAATTGTCCGTCGTACTCGGGCTGAGTGCTGTTGGCGTTAAAGGCCGAGTTGATGGGATCCGTTCCAGTTGCCTGCACACCCCAGTCGTGCCGGAAACGACCGTTGATCTGGTCATTCGCGGTAAGGTTTGCGTCGATACGAATCGCGTAGAGTTGCTCCGTATTCAAGTTGTTGTTGTTAGGTACGAACGAGAGAGAACAAGGGGTACCCGGGCCAAAGGTCGTCCCCCCCACGACTGTCCCGGCGAAGTCACCGCAACCGCCATCTGAACTGGTGGACGGCTGTGCGTTCTTGAAGCCGTTGGCTGAACTGTAGAGCTTAAACATGTTCTGATAGAAAGCCAGTTCAGATGGCTGGGTCGCGGCGATATTCGCCAGCGTGGCCTGCTGAAAAGCGGTGGACGGCAGGAACGTGGTCGACCCTCCTCCAGGCAAGGCATACCGCAACCCTTCGCTGTCGAAAAAGAAGAACAACTTGTTTTTCCAGATTGGACCACCAATCGAACCACCCCATTGCCGCGAAACCGCGTGCGGCTGCGCATTCGGCGTGCCCCCTTGAATTTGGGACTGCTTAAGGAACCAGTCGTTCGCGTTGAAGCCGGAACTGTTGTAATAGAAGAGGGCGTTGCCGTGAAACGCATTCGTACCCGTCTTGGTCGTGAAGTTGACCTGCGCGCCTGCAAGACGCCCATACTGACCCGTATATCCGTTTAGCACCACGGCCGCTTCCTGCAGCTCATTAGCCCCAAGCACGTTGTTGCTGGCCCCGGAGTTGGGAAGGTTGTCATAGGCATCCATCAGGTCGCCGCCGTTCACCGTGAACACGTTTGAGGTTCCCGGAAGGCCAAACGCGTTGAAATTACCATACCCTTGGCCGTTGCTAAGGTTCACCCCCGGAGTGCTGAAGGGAAGATTACTAATGTCTCCGCCTGGAATGGGCAGTGCCTCCAGCTGGGCGGTGTTGAACGTTGTCGAGATATTGGCGTCCTCTGATTGCAGCAGCGGTTGATTGGTAGTCGCCACCTCAATGGTCGTGGAGGCACCCGTCGCCTTCGCCACCACCGTCAGAGGGGTTCCTTGACCCACATTCACCGAGATCCCGGAAACGTCCGCCGTCAATCCCGCAGCTTCTTCGTGGATGTTGTAACTGCCGGGCCGAAGGAGTGAAAAGCGGAAATTTCCATTCGCGTCCGAGGTAACAGTCTGCTTGCTTCCGTCGGAAAAGCTTGTCAGCGTCAGTGACGCGCCCGGAACCACCGCGCCCGTCGGATCCACGACACGGCCGACAATATCACCAGTCACTAACGTTTGAGAGTGCAGAACGAGAGCGCTTCCGGAAAGCGCAACGGCGGCAAGCGCCAAGCGGCTAAACTTCTTCTTCATGCGGTGGGTCCTTCGAGTGGTGGTGCGATTGGGGTCTGCATTGCCACATAACGCCCCTGCAACAGAAGCGCCAAACCGCCGGTCCGCGCAGGCCTCTCAAAAGGCTGTACTTAGCGGCCAAACACACCGTGGCTGCGGACGGGCGTTCTCTGATGCCATAGCTCACCTATGGATTTGCGTAGATTCGCCGGCGCACTATGTCACTCCTCCCAAGCGGAGCGCTCGCCATGGGCAACTCGACCCCGGCCTGGAGGGATGCTGCATCTGGTAAATCATTCGTGCGCCAGCTTTTCCAGTCCGCCATCCCCTCCCGAAGCGATCCGCGGTTCAGCCTGCCCGGCGAACCTGGAAGTGGCCCTTCACATGCTATTCACAGGGCAAACAATCATTCCTCTGGAGCTCCCGTGACACGATCCTCGTTTGTGCCCAGCCGCAGCCTGCAGCAACTTCTTCTTGCACCCCTTGCAATCGCCTGCCTCATGGTGCCATGCACGGTCCATGCGCAGGCTTCAGGGCAAATCTCCGGCACGGTGGTTGACACCTCAGGCGCCGCGATTCCCACTGCGAATATCACCCTGCTTAACCTTGGGACAAATAACGAGCGCACGTCCAGTGCCACCGGGGCGGGTGCATACGTCTTCACTAATCTTGAGCCCGGCTCCTACAAAATCACGGCCACAGGGGCGGGCTTTCAGGCGTTCGAGACGAACGTCGTCGTCAACGTAGGCAGCCGCCTCACCGTCGATCCAAAGCTCACCGTCGGCAACAGCAACACGACCGTCGAAGTGACAGCCGGTGACACCGCCGTCGTCAACACCAGTACGCCGGAGATCAGCCAGGTCATCTCGCAGACGCAGGTCACGCAGTTGCCGTCGCTCACCCGCAATCCGTATGACTTTGTGGCGCTCTCCGGCAACGTCTCGTCAGGCGACAACACGGCCACCGGAGCTACGCAGAATTCGACCACCCGCGGCGTCAACTTTGGTCTAAACGGCGGGCGCACTACCGGTACCGAGATCCTGCTCGACGGCGTCGAAAACATCTCGGTCTTTGGCGATTCAGTTGCCGTCAGGGTACCGGTCGACGCCGTACAGGAATACCGCATCATCACAAACAATTTTTCGCCAGAGTACGGTCGCGCCTCCGGGGGCGTCGTGTCGGTGGCAACCGTCTCCGGCACCAATGCATTCCACGGGCGCGTGTGGGAGTTCAACCGCATCTCCGCCACCACGGCGAACACGGTCACGAACGCGCAACTCGGCGTTCCCAAAGGAACATACACACGCAATCAGTTTGGCGGCATCGCCAGTGGCCCCATCGTAAAGGACAAACTCTTCTTCATGGGGAGCGCCGAGTTTACCAGGGTCCGCAGCACAGCGCCGGATGTCGTCGCTGTTCCCACGCCGCAGTTTCTGGCGGCAGCCGCGCCCAACGTCGCCAACTACTTTTCGACGTACGCTGGTCCCAGCAACGCGGTTGTTCTCAGCCAGACCACCAACATTCAGGCGGGCGGCGGCACCAATCCGCTGTATACCGCTTTGCCCGCGGGCTTGCCAGTCTTTAACGTGGTCTCCTTTACCGCGCCCATCGACGCCGGCGGTGGCCTGCCGCAAAACACCTATAACGTCATTGGCCGTGTGGACTACAATCTCGGGTCGAAGACGCAGGTCTTCTTCCGCTATGTCAACTACCATGAAGACGACATTGCCGGCTCGGTTTCGGCGTCTCCGTACACGCAGTACAACGTTGGCGGTACAAACCATTCGCAAGCCTTCTTGTTGAGCGGCGCGCACGAGTTTTCGGAACGCCTCTCCACCCTGTCTCGCCTCAGCTTCACCCGCTCCAGCACTTCCAACAGCTACAACACCGCGCTTCAGAACACGCCCACTCTTTTTGTGGCGACGGGCGCGCAAGACCCCTACTCGAAGCGGCCTTTTCAGCTGCCTGGCTTCTATTCCACCAGCCCGGCAAACGGTGGCCTGCCCTTTGGAGGCCCGCAGAACACCATCCAGTACAACCAGGACCTGAGCTTGCTGAAGGGCAACCATCAACTCCAAGTGGGTGGCCAGCTGCTCTACATTCAGGACAATCACGCCTATGGTGCGTATGCACAGGCGAACGAACAACTCGGTAATAACCTGAAATTGGGGCTACAGAACCTTTACTCTGGAGGCCTTTACGAGTTTCAGGCCGCGGTCAATCCCAATGGGGCAACCCCCTGCGCTCGCAACCCGTACACCAACCTCCTCACGCAGACCCCCTCCTGCACGATCAATCTGCCCGTCACGCAGCCCGCGTTTGGCCGGTCCAACCGCTTCCACGACTGGGCGGCCTATGCGCAGGATACCTTCAAAGTCACGCCTACTCTCACGCTCAGCTATGGTGCCCGTTATGAGTACTTCGGCGTGCAGCACAATGACAACCCGAATCTCGACGCCAATTTCTACTACGGCCCAGGGAGCGGCATCCCAGCGGAAGTGCGCAGTGGCAACGTCTTCACTGTGCCAAACAGTCCAATTGGTAAGCTTTGGAACCCGCAATACGGCACGGTTTCTCCACGCATTGGCCTGGCGTACGATCTGTTTGGCACCGGGACAACGTCCCTTCGCGCAGGCTACGGCATCTCGTATGAGAGGAACTTCGGCAACGTCACCTTCAACGTCATTCAAAACCCGCCGAACTACGCCGTCGTCGTTCTGCTTAACTCCACCAGCCCCACGCCTCTCGCGGTGACCAACAGCAACTCCGGCCCGCTTGTCGGGACCGGTTCTGTGGCCCTGCCGCCCACCAGCCTGCGCCATGTGGATCAGAACATCCGCACAGCACAGACGCAGTTCCACTCGTTCGCAATCGATCAGAAGGTGGGGCGGTCCTCGCTCGTCTCGATCAGCTATAACGCCTCGCGCGGGCTGCACCTGTACGACATCAAAAACTACAACATCAAGGGATTCGGCAACCGCTATCTCGGGGATCCAGTGGTCGATCCCGTCACGGGCAACGCGTCCTTAACCTTCGCGAACCCTCACTTCAGCAACGACAACAATCGTGGTTCGAACGGCGACAGTTACTACAATGGTCTCAACGTCCAGTTCACCACGAATGACGTTCACCACTCCGGCTTCTCGGTTGTTGCCAACTACACCTACGCACATGCCACGGACGATCTGTCCACTACCTTCTCTGAATCCAGCGTGGGTGCGAACGTCGGCGGACTCGGGTATACCGATCCTTTCAATCCCGCGCTTGATCACGGCAGCTCGGACTTCGACATCCGTCAGCGGCTCGTGATTGCCCCGATCTATCGCACGCCGTCCTTCTTCAAGGACAAGGGCAAGGGCCTCGCCCAGCTGTTTGGTGGTTATCAAGTCACCGGCATCTACCAGGTGCGTACGGGTGTGCCGTTCAGCATCCTTGACACCACCAACAACGCCACGGGCTACGGTATCCCGCGGTACCAGCCAGTCTCGCCCATCACGCAGCACACCTTTAAGTCCATCCCGAACGGCGCGGCGAACACCGGGAATAGCTACACCCTGACGGGCGCAACCTCTCTACCGGTGAACAACCCGGTCGGAAATCCGGCGCTCCTTGGTGTCTCCGACGCGGGACCATACCCCGTGACCATGAGTCACCGTAATGTCTTCACTGGTCCTGGCGCGTATGACCTCACCGTCTCCGTCTCCAAGACGTTCCCCATCTACGAACGAGTGAACCTCGAACTCCGGGCGGAGGGTTTTAACGTTACCAATCACCATAACCTGTACATTCAGGACGGCCAGCTGGACGCCTCCAACTTCACCGACGCGAACGGCAATCCTTCCAACCCGCAGATCTTCGGATCAAAGGGCGGCGTCGCGGGTGGTGCAAACGACGAACGGCGCTTTCTGCAGTTCGCCGGCAAGATCAACTTCTAACCCTCAGCAGTCCAGAGAAGGGCCGGGGCTCTCACGCCCTGGCCCTCTTACTTTCGGCAGAACTACACTTCGTCTGTGGCCCTCGAAATTTCGCTTGCCGCGGTCCGCCGCCCCGCCCAGCGCGACCCAGTCGAGCAACATATTGCCTCCTACCTCGCCCAGTGCGGACGCGCCCTGCCGGCTGCCTCTCGCACCTTCCGCACGGAAGCCCACCTGCTGGAATTCGCCGCAAAGAAGGCGGTCGACGGCGCGGCTTCCTTCTGGATCGCCGACCCCGGCGGTGACGCTCTCACCACGA
Organism: uncultured Terriglobus sp.; assembly: GCA_964249285.1. Taxonomy (GTDB): domain Bacteria; phylum Acidobacteriota; class Terriglobia; order Terriglobales; family Acidobacteriaceae; genus Terriglobus. The sequence continues at coordinate 13,370 of CAXUBG010000062.1, forward strand.
ATGAGTTTGCCGCGCGGATCCGCGGTCTGCGCGACAACGGAACGCGCCACTTAATCCTCGCAATCGGCCCGGCGGATGGCTGGTCCGCGCAAGCCCGTGGCGCTGCCGGCTTGCGGTTTTCCCTGAGCGCCATGACCCTGCCGCACGAACTCGCCGCGCTCCTTCTCGCCGAGCAGATCTACCGGGTCAGCACCATTCTTCAGGGCCATCCGTACCACCTCGGCCATTGAAGCGGCTCAAACCAGCAGAGTGTAAGTGGCTTAGCCAGCCGGGTTAGCTTGCAGAACGTTTCAGCGCGAGCGGCTCTAGCCGGAGAGAGACTGGGACGCATCTCCACTACATGGGAATAACAGAAGAAACGCCTCAGACCCAGCGCCGAGGTCTGCTCCTGATCAACACCGGTCCCGGCAAAGGCAAGACGACCGCCGCGCTTGGCGTGGCTCTGAGAGCGTTGGGCAGCGGCATGCGCGTCCTCGTTCTGCAGTTCATCAAAGGGTCGTGGGACTACGGTGAACTCCACGTCGCTGATTACTTCCATGGCGACCTCGTCATCCGCCAGATGGGCCGGGGTTTCGTAAAGGTCGGCGGCGCGGAGACCGATCCTGAGGACCTCCGCCTTGTCCAGGAAGCCTGGGCCGAATCCGTTCGCGCCATGCACTCGGGCGAGTGGGACCTCGTCATCCTGGACGAGATCAACTATGCGATCAGCTATGGCATGTTGGACCCCGCTGCTGTCACCGAAGTCCTGCGTACCCGCCCGGAGATGCTGCATGTCATCCTGACCGGTCGCAACGCCCATCCCGCACTCATTGAAGTTGCCGATACCGTAACCGAGATGCGCGAGGTGAAACACGGATATACCAACGGCATCCTTGCCCAGCGTGGCATAGAGTTCTAGATCTCGCGCATCTACCGTTGTGTCCGGCGGTAGCTCAGCCCGCAAGAAAGTCTGATCGTTCATGGAACAGCAGCACCGCATGCCGTTTGGGGCGGAACTCACTACCGGAGGCGTGCGGTTTCGCCTGTATGCCCCCGCAGCGGATCGGGTCCGGCTCAGTCTTGAGGGTGTCTCCGGCCCAATTCTCATGCAGAACGAGGGGGGCTGGCATCAGGTCACGACAGCCGCCGCTCGCCCGGGCTCACGTTACCGCTACATCTTGCCTGATGACACGCGTGTTCCCGATCCGGCCACGCGATTTCAGCCGGAGGACGTCGCCGGTCCCAGCGAGGTGATTGACCCAACGGCCTTCTGCTGGACTGATAGCGGCTGGCATGGGCGTCCCTGGCCGGAAGCGGTTCTGTACGAATTGCATATCGGCACCTTTACGAGCGAGGGCACCTTCGGTGCCGCCACGGAGAAGCTCGACTATCTTGCTGGTCTTGGCATCACCGCCATCGAGCTGATGACGGTCACCGACTTTGCCGGCACGCGCGGCTGGGGCTACGACACAGTGCTGCCGTTCGCGCCCGACTCTGCCTATGGCCGCCCGGATGACCTGAAAGCTTTCGTTGATGCCGCGCATGCGCGCCGTCTGCAGGTCATCTTCGATGTGGTCTACAACCACTTCGGTCCGGAAGGCAATTACTTGCAACGGTATTTCCCGCAACTATGTAGCCAGGGGCATGATACGGCTTGGGGCAAAGCGATGAACTTCGATGGCGAGGGCAGCGCGGAGGTGCGTGCGTTCTTCCTGCATAACGCGCTTTTCTGGATTGAGGAGTACCACGCCGACGGTCTGCGCCTGGACGCCTCGCACATGATGATCGATCACAGCCCAAAGCACATCCTGGACGAAATCGCCGAGGAGGTCAGAGCCTGTGCTGGTGGCCGGGAGGTCCACCTCATCCTGGAAGACGAGGAGAATGTTTCGCCGCGGCTGGCCCGTACGCCGGTTGGAGAGACGAGGCTCTATACCGCGCAGTGGAACCACGACATGACACATCTGCTGAGCGCGGCGTTCGGCAATCTGTGCCCGGACCGGGATCGGGAAGGAGATGAAACGGCGAAAACGGCCGGTATGCTTGCGGAAGGATACGTCCTGACACCAACAGCGGAGCAGCACCCGGATCAACTTCGCTGCAAAGTGCCCCCTAACGCTTACATTTCCTTTTTACAGACGCACGATCTGATTGGCAATCGTATTGCTGCCGAGCGCCTGAACAAGCTAGTCCCTCACGAAGCGCTGCGCGCCATCACCGCAATTCTTTTACTGCTGCCGCAGACACCGATGCTCTTCATGGGGCAGGAGTGGAACGCATCACAGCCCTTTCCCTTCTTTTGCGACTACCATGGCGAACTTGCGGGCAAGATTCGGCAAGGCAGATGCGATTTTCTACACAGATTGCACAGCACGGACGACCTAAGCGCCGCACCTGATCCCGGCGCGGACACCACCTTCCGTTCCGCGCAGCTACAGTGGACCGAACTGGAGCAAGAGCCCCACAGGGCTGAACTGGAGTGGTTTCGCCGAATCCTTGCAGCTCGCCGTGAGCGCCTGGCACCGCTGCTCAGAAACATGCATGACCGCTGCGGTAAAGCGAGAAAGCTGGCGCCCGCAGCCTTCACGATCACTTGGCAGCTCGGGGAACAACATGAACTCACGCTGCACGCAAACTTGTGCGGCGAACCGCACAGAGGGTTTCCGGCCGCGACTGGACGCGCGTTGTGGCTAGAGGGGTCGCAACTCGCCGACGGTGCATTATCCGCCTGGACAACTCTATGGACACTCTCCTGAATCGTTGCGCACCGCAGCGGTTCAGCGAGGCGGGACCGGTACGAGGGCGTACAATTTGGTAGTGAGTCTGCCACGTATCCAGA
>CAXUBG010000063.1:0-15799 GCA_964249285.1 uncultured Terriglobus sp.
GAAGTCTGCCGTCTGCACCTTGAACTCCTGAATGGCGTCGACCGGCGGCAGGATGACGAAGTTGGTACCATTGAGGAAGTCGGCCGCGTTGGAATTGTTGTCGATGCCGTCCAGCAGGTAGTTGTTCTGCGCAGGTTGCAGGCCGTTCGCCGTAAATGCACCTGAGGCAGCATTGCCGCGTGTGTCGGCCTGTGACGTGTTTACGCCCGCGCTCAATTGCGCAAGAAATGTAAAGTTACGCCCGTTGAGCGGCAGGCTCACAATCGTATGCTCGTCAATGACCTGGCCTACCGAGGACTCGTCAGCCTGCAGTTGCGGCGGCGCGGTGGAAACGGTCACGCTCTCGTTGGCACCGCCCGTCTTGAGCTGCACGTTGACCTTTTCGTCCTGGCCAACGGCGACGGTGACGTTCTCCTGTGTGGTGGTGGAGAAACCAGGGGCAGACACTGTGATTTTGTAATGACCGATTCTGACAGGCGAGAAGGTATACGTTCCACTGTCTGTCGTGTGGCTTTCCAGCGACAGACCCTGGTCGGTGTTGACCAGCGTGACAGCCGCGTTGGGCACCACGGCTCCGGTGGGATCCTGAACCGTGCCGGTGATGGATCCCTGATCCACCTGGCCCCGCGCCGCGCCCGCGTGGAACAGCACAGCACACGCGCCCAGCAGCAACGCGCACATTCTTACCTGAACCTGATGAAAACCCCTGCGTGTCACAGCCATCCGAAAGCCCCTTTGCGAGCCAAACATTTACGTCAACGGCCGGCACAGAACGCACCGGCACAAGTTTTGTTATGCCGGGGAACAATAGGCCAACGGCAACAACGGTGTCAATAGGGAGTGCTTGCCGCGACAACGCCCATATACTTTCCATAAAAGCGCAGGGCAGAGCGTCCTGCCCCATTTGCGAACTGACCATCCATGCGGCCCATCCAACGCCTACCATTACACCTGAGCCGCCGCAGTCTCCTGATGAGTCTGGGAACCGCGCCCCTTCTCTTCCGCCCCGCCCCGCTGCATGGGAGCCGCTGGTTTGAGGACGCCGCCTACGGTTCGCCTGATCCAGCAGCACATGGCTTCGACACCCGGTACGTCCCAAGCTATCCCGTTCGTTCACCCTTGGAAGACATGTTGAGCCGCGTCCGACCCGGGTCAGATGAATTCGTGCTGGAAGGTCCTGCCTTTGAGATTGGCGGCGTACTGAGCCGCTGGGCGCGGGCGCTGCGGTCTGGAGCGTTGCGTGACGCGCGCCTATTCTGCCATCCGTCCGTCCGGTTCTCCGCCTTTGTGCCCGCCAAGGAGACCAAGCTGCGCAGCGGCGGTGCCGTCGAGACCTGGCGCAGCACATTCCCTGGCGAGTTACTCTCCGGAGCGGACGCGCTGCTTACACAGCTGGAACGCTGGGCCGGTGCGTCTACGCGCATCGTTATGGCGGACTTCGAAATCACGAGCATTGCCGCGGCTCAAGATGGCGCGATGAGAATCGATGTGCGCTACAGCCTGGTCACGGACGGCCCGGGCGACCAGCGCGAGCAGCGCGTGGGGACGTGGGCGATGCAATGGGAGCAAGTGGCCGGCGGGTGGCGGGCGCGGCAGTGGCAGCCCACCGGAGAAGAACGCGCCGTGTTGCATGGTCCAGGGTACCAGGACGTGACGGAGCAGGCTTTTCATGCGGCTCCGTCCTATCGCGAGCAACTGCTGCGCGGCTCGGACGAATGGCGCACGGTGCTGGATGCAGCCAGCGGGATCGACGTGTACGGTAACAACGGCGTCTCGACAGGCGACTACAACAATGACGGCTTTGATGACCTGTATGTGTGCCAGCCGGCTGGATTGCCCAACCGGCTGTATCGTAATCGCGGCGACGGCACCTTCGAAGATGTCACCGACGAGGCGGGCGTCGGCGTGTTGGACAACACCGCCTGCGCGCTCTTTGCCGATTTTCGCAACACCGGCCTGCAGGATCTGCTGGTGGTCTGCGGCAGCGGTCCGCTCCTGTTCCTTAATCGTGGCGATGGCACCTTCACGCCCAAGCGCGATGCATTCCGGTTCGCCAAGCCGCCTGAGGGCACCTTCACCAGCGCATCTGTCGCCGATTACGACGGGGATGGCCGGCTGGATATTTACTTTTGCTTATACAGCTACTATCTGGGCCTGGACCAGTATCACTATCCCGCACCTTATTTCGACGCACGCAATGGACCACCGAACTTCCTCCTTCACAACGAGGGTGATGGCACCTTCGTGGACCGCACCGCTGCGGCGGGTCTGAATGCTGAGAACGACCGCTACAGTTTTGCCTGCGGGTGGGGAGAAGCGGCTGATTCCAACCATCCTGACCTGTATGTCGTGAACGACTTCGGCCGTAACAATCTCTACCGCAACAATGGGGACGGCACATTTCGCGCAGTTTCAACCGCGGCGCATGTCGAAGATGTAGGCGCAGGCATGAGCGCTGCCTGGGGCGACTTTAACAACGACGGCAGACCGGATCTCCTCGTCGCGAATATGTGGTCTGCGGCGGGCCAGCGCGTCTCCCAGCAGCCCAATTTTCACCCGGAAGCGCCGGAGCCTGTGCGCAGCCTCTACCAGCAGCACGCGCGCGGAAACGGGCTATACCGCAATGCCGGCGACAGCACCTTCACGACCGCGGCCAGAACATCTGGAACAGAAGCTGGCCGCTGGGCCTGGTGTTCCGATTTTCTCGACTTCGATCACGACGGCTACTCCGACATCTACGTCACCAATGGCTATATCACCTCTCCGGAGCAAGCCGTGCGCAAGCCGGAGGACGAACGCAGTACCGACCTCGGCAGTTTCTTCTGGCGGCAGGTTGTGGCCAAGTCCTCAAATGACGCCGCGCCATCCGTCGCCTATGAACACGGCTGGAATGCGCTGAATGAACTGATCCGAACGGACCATTCGTGGAGCGGAAACGAGCGCAACGTGCTCTTCGCGAATAATCACGATGAAACCTTTACTGATATTTCTGGCGCGGCTGGCCTTGATTGCATCGAGGACAGCCGCTCGTTCGCTTTGGCCGACCTGGATGGCGATGGCCGTCTCGAAATCCTGCTGAAAAATCGCAATGCACCGCAACTTCGCATTCTGGCCAATGGTATGCGTGGGATCGGCGATTCCCTTGTGATCCGCCTGCGAGGCACCCGGAGCAATCGGGATGCGATCGGAGCGGCCGTAACGCTGACGACGGGTGATCTCCGGCAGACAAAGTCTCTGCAAGCTGGGTCTGGTTTTCTTTCGCAGCACAGCAAGGAGTTACACTTCGGCATTGGATCGCGCACGGCTGCAACGCAGGCCACCGTGCGCTGGCCCAGCGGCCTGATACAGCACTTCGATACCCTGCCAAAAAACAACCGCATCGAAATCGTAGAAGGCGAGACGGCGTTTACGGCCAAACCTTTCGCCCAGCGATCCCCCGCATACACTGCGACCGTGCCGCGGCCAACGTCGGCAATCCCGCAACAATCGTCATCTGTTGAGACGTGGCTGCTTGACCCCTTGAAAGCGCCGGAGTTTTCGCTGCCAGACCTTGCGGGCAATACATGGACACTCTCGTCGCTGCGGGGACAGCCGGCCTTGCTGTAGTTTTGGTCCGCTGCGTCGGAGGCGTCCGTGCGGAAGTTGCAGGTTCTTCAGGGTGGGCGTCAATCCTTGTCCAGCGAGCGCGTCGCGCTTCTTGCAATCAATCTGGACGGGCCGGCGAGCGCCGCTCACGTACGCGACTTCGCAGCCCGCGAAGGTGTTTCCATTCCCATCCTGCTGGCATCACCAGAAATAGCGGGCGTGTACAACATCATCTTCCGCTACCTTTTTGACCGCCGTAATGACCTGCCTCTGCCAACAGGCTTTCTTCTGAACACAGACGGCACGATCGTGAAGGTCTACCAGGGTGGCTTCGCCCCGGAACACATCGCCGCGGACGCCCGGTCCGTACCGGCAAACCAAACCGAACGCATCGCGAAGGGCCTGCCGTTCCAAGGCATCCTGCACGAAGCCCGGTTCTCCCGCAACGACTTCACGTACGGCGTGGCCATGTTCCAGCATGGCTATCTGGATGAGGCGGCTGCCCGGTTCCAGCAAGTAATCGCCGCGCGGCCAAATGACGCGGAAGGTTATTACAACCTGGGCACTCTCAATCTTCGCTTGAACAGGTATGCCGGCGCGCAACAGTATCTGCAGCAAACCGTGAAGCTGAAGCCCAACTATCCGGAAGCCTGGAATAATCTGGGCATGTTAGCGGCGCAACAGGGCCAGTCAGACGAGGCCATTCGCAATTTTGAGAGATCGTTGTCTCTCCGGCCTGACTACGCGACCGCACTGTTGAATCTCGGCAATCTGTACCGCCGCCAGCGCGATTACGCCCGGGCCAACCAATACCTCGCCCGCGCCGTGCAGTTGCAACCCGATGACCCAGAGGCAAACTACGGGCTGGGCATGCTCTCCGCCCAGCAGAACGATCTGCAGGCGGCAGCGAAGTATCTGCGGCGCGCTGTGGAACTTCGTCCGGACTACCCCGAAGCATGGAACAACTTAGGCGTTCTTTCCGTTCGCACGAACGACTACCCCGCGGCGGAAGGACAGTTTCGCACAGCTATACAGGACAGCCCCCTGTCCGGCGACGCGTACCTTAACCTTGCCCGGCTGTATGCGCTCCAGCACAGAACTGCCGAGGCGAAGCAGGTGTTACAGGATCTGCTGCGCCTGAAGCCGGAAAGCCCTTCTGCGAGGCAGGCATTGCAGGCGCTCGATGCCGCGCCCTAAGCCGCTCCTATAATGCATCTATGCTCCTTCCGCGCCGCCGCTTTCTTGGGTCGTCACTGTTTCTGCTAAGTGGCGCGTTGACGGAAGCTCTGGCCACGCCGCTTTGGCAATGGCGTGACGGGACACTGCTGCAGGCTGCCTCTGCAAGCGCCGCTTCGTCCGTGCAATTTGACGATGTCGCCACGCGCGCGGGACTTAGCGCACCGAACGTTTGGGGCGGCGTCGACCATAAGCGCTCCATTATCGAAGCAAAAGGCAGCGGGCTTGCGTTCTTTGATTACGATCACGACGGCTGGCTTGATATCTACTTGACCAACGGCGATCGCCTGGACACCACCTGGCCAGAAGGGAAAGCACCCACGGCCCATCTTTACAAAAATAACCGCGACGGCACTTTCAGTGACGTGACAGAACACTCCGGTCTTGGTGTCACCGGCTGGCAGACCGGTGTCTGCACCGGTGATTACAACAACGATGGATGGGACGATCTGTTCTGTTGCTTCTGGGGCCATAACATCCTCTTTCGTAATAACGGGAACGGCACGTTCACTGATGTAACCCGTCCGGCCGGTCTGTACAGTTCGCAGTGGCGATGGGGAGCCGGCTGCACCTTTCTCGACTACGACCGTGACGGTCACCTCGATCTCTTTGTGTGTAACTACCTGAAGCTGAATCCGGGTAAGATACCCCCGGCCAGCGACACGCATTTCTGCCAATGGAAGGGCGTGCCGATTATGTGCGGCCCACGCGGTCTGCCCGGCGATACCAACCTGCTGTTTCATAACAATGGAGATGGAACCTTCACCGACGTTTCAGCTGCGGCCGGCATTCTGAAGCCCGGCCCGCGATATTCCATCACCGCCGTTTCGTATGACTTCGATAATGATGGCTGGCCGGATATCTACGTAGCTGTCGATTCGCAACCCAGCATCCTGTTCAAAAACAATCACGACGGCACCTTCACCGACGTGGCGGTCGAGACAGGATGCGCCTACAGCGACGCCGGACATGAGCAGGCCGGCATGGGTGTGGCTGTGGCAGATTACGACGGCGACGGCTCCTTCGATATCTTCAAGACGAACTTCGCCGACGATACCTCAAACCTGTACCACAGCAACGGCGATGGCACATATACGGACGTCACATTTCAGGCCGGGACTGGTGTCAATAACTTATACGTCGCATGGGGTTGCGGCTTCCTGGACTATGACAACGACGGCTGGCCGGATATTATGCAGGTGAACGGCCATGTGTACCCGGAAATCGACCAGTATCACTTTGCGCAGACGTTTAAGAACCCTCGTCTTGTGTATCGCAACCTGGGTAACGGGCGCTTTAAGGATGTTTCCGCCGAACTCGGCCCTGGCATCAGTGAACGGTACTCCAGCCGAGGCGCGGCCTTTGGCGATTACGACAACGACGGCGGCATGGACGCGCTCATTCTCAACATGAACGAACCGCCATCGCTCCTCCATAACACCGGCACGCGCGGCAACTGGATCAAGCTCAAACTGATCGGCACGCACTGTAACCGCACCGCTATCGGCGCACGTGTCCGTGTCATCACTGGAAAGCACGCCCAGATGGACGAGGTCAGCAGCGGCACCAGCGTCATGTCACAAAACGATCTGCGCCTTCACTTCGGACTGGGTCAGGCTGCCTTCGCCGATGCCGTGGAAGTCAGGTGGCCGACAACGCAGAAGATGGAGCGTTTCACACACGTGGAAGCCAATCGCATTCTGCAGCTGCGGGAAGGCGAGGGCGTCTTGACGGACATCACACCCAGACGCGCCGCCCCGGCTATGGCGCAGCCCCGTGTACCTGCTGCCCAGAGGAAGTAATTAGAAACTGCTTCACCTCGCGGCGGTGCTGCTCCACACGGGCTGCGTTTGCGGCGTCGGCTTCTTCATGCAGGTGATACTCCTGCCGGGCCTTTGCCGGATCGCCCAGGCGGTCATAGATCACACCCAGCCGGAAATGCGCTTCACCCATCTGCGGATTGGACTTGACCGCCTCCATAAGAAAGGCAATCGCTTCCGTGTACGTCCTGCGACTGAGTGCCATCACACCGAGTTGCAGGTAAGCCTCGGCATCTTTGGGATTCACCATTACTGCGTGCCGCAGCAGTGCCTCTGCCCGCTGCGGCTCGGGAGGGCTGGCCTGCTTCAGCAGAGCCATTGCCAGATAGTAGCTGGCCTCGGCGTCATCAGGCCGGAGCCGCGCGAACTGTTCCAGCATCTCCCGTGCGCACGGCAGCGGCACCGGTGATGCGATTGCCGCCTTGCCGAGGAACACGTACGGCTCGCGAGCAGCCGGGTCAAGAGCTACTGCTTCGCACAGCCTTCGTGCGGACTCTTCGTATTTCGCCTCAGAAAACAGCGATGCGCCCCACGCGGTATGCAGCCGCGCTGATCCAGGGTGCGCCGCCGTGCCACTGGCAAGAACTTGCGATGCCTGCCAGATGGCGCGATGCAGCAGCAGCTCCGACCCCCACGCGAGGTAGTTCTCCTCGCCAGGCTCCAGCCGCGCGGCGCGCTCCTCCTCCTGCACCGCCCGTACAGGGTCGCCAAGCGCCTCCTCCAACTCACCCTCCAGGCGGAGGAGATCAGCCGTTTCCCCGCGCTTCAGGGCTTCCTGCACCATTTGCCGGGCGCGCGCTGCATCACCGGTTCCGCGGTAAGCCAGCGCCAGGGCATACGCGCTCGCGGCATCATTCGGACGCAGCTTCAGCGCTGCCGAGAGGGGTTGAGTAGCTTGCACGAACTGCGCAGCACGAAGATAGTACATCCCCAGCGCGTGATTCGCCGCGTATGCATCCGGACCCGCGGCCAAGGCTCGCCGCAGCCGGTTCTCCTCCTCGCGGCTGGCAGCAGTCTCCGCAGGCATGGACGCGGGTGTTGCCAATGCGAACGTCTCGCGGTTCAGGTCTTCACTGGTGCGCAAGGTCGCGTCGGATCCATGACCGCCCGCGGCCGTCCAGTCCGTCACACCCGCGATGGCAAAGCCGGGCGCATCGGAAAACTGAAAGCCAGCGCCGGGTGCGTTTGGTTCGGTGCGCGGAGTTGCCTGACCCTGCCCCGCTCCGGCGTTGCAGAGCATCAGCGCGGCAGCAGAAGCGAGCATGAAGACGTTTCTCATGGAGGAACACAGCGCGGTACAGACGAACTATACCGCAGACGTCCGGCGTGACGGCGTGCCATCTTTTTTGGCGGCCTTTGCCGCGTCCAGCCGCTTGCCAATCGCTTCAAACGCCGGTGTGGGTCCACGCCAGCGCAGCGCCTCCACATCGTCAAACAGGGGCAGATCAACCCGGAGCGGTGCAAGCTCGCGAAACAGCAGTGCGCGCTCCCACTCGGCACGCAGCACCTCGTTCAGCGCGCGCGGGTTGGACACAGCGAGCTGCCAGTCCTTGCTGTCACCGGGGATCGCCTCGAAATGGCCAAACTTCGCCAGCACCGTCGCAGCCGATTTCGCGCCCCAGCCGCGCAGCCCGGGATAGCCATCCGCGGCGTCGCCCACCAGCGCCAGGTAATCCGGAATCGACACGGGCGGCACACCAAATTTCGCGATCACGCCCGCTTCATCGCGTTCCACGCGTTTACGCCGGTCCACCTGCACCACCCGCGTGCCACGCACGCACTGCGCCAGATCCTTGTCGGGCGGGCAGATCAAGACCTTGCCGGCGCGCTCGTCCTGCGCGGCCAACGACGCTGCGGACGCCAGCGCGTCATCCGCTTCATACTCCACCATCGGCCAGACAACGATGCCGAGCGCGGTGAGCGCCTCCTCAAGCAGCGGAAACTGCGCCCGCAGATCAGGGTCGATGCCTTCTCCCGTTTTGTACCCCGGCCACAGGTCGTTGCGGAACGATTCGATGACGTGATCGGTCGCCACGCCCAGGTGTGTCGCGCCTTCCCTGGTCATCCCCAGCACGGAGGCAAGCACGCCTTTGACAGCACCCACCTCGCGCCCGTCCGCGTCCCGCATCGACGGCCACGCGTAGAAATGCCGGAACAACTCATACGTGCCGTCGATCAGGTGGACCTGCATCGTTTCACCTTACGCGACGGCTTTCCCATCGCGCGTGTCAACTGCTGATTGGCCCTAAGTCATTTGCAAGAGGGAGTATGCCGGTTGTCCGAGTATTTCTTCCCGTCCTTTTAGAATGGAAGATGCCGGACACTCTAATGCATTTCTAACTGCTTGCGCCGCAGCAGTGTTCAGTGGCGGCGCTCACCATCATTGGAGGTGTTCGGCTGCCTCGGATTTGTCTTTGCCAGAGCAGCCGGGCATATATTCCAATCCGAAAGGCCCCGCCTCCGCGACACAGGAGGTGTTTCTTTGGCAATCGGACTGATCGCATGGGGTAGATTCCCCGATCCGGCACACCCGGGCGGGCGCATCACGGTGCCCGCGCCTTCCACCGACCCAGGCAAGCCCTGGCTGGCGGATTTCCTGGCGGAGCAGGCGGGAGCGCTGGGCCGCTCCTTCGACGTGGTGCAATGGCCGCCGGTGAACATGGCTCAGGGCGGCACGGGGGCGGGCTGCGATGGCTACGGCGTCTCCCAGCGCTGGAATCTCGGCTCTCCCAATCCCACGCGCTACGGTCCGCTTCAGAGCCTGATGCGCGCCGTGGCTGCCCTGCGTGCGCATGGCACGGAAAGCTATGGCGACCTGGTGCTGCACCAGATTCTTGGCCCGGAAGATGGCGGCCCCGGCGTCTCCACCTACCCCGGTGCCGACGGCGTCACACGCAACGGGCGCGGCGCGACCACTGCCTCCTGGTTCCGTGGCGGCCTGAGCACGGACGATCCGGTCCCGCCCTTCTGCCGCCAGGACGACGTGCCCGATCCCGCCAGTGACCGCCCGTTCGGGCGCGAGGTCAGCTATCAGCATTGCCATCCCGCAGGCGTGACCACCCGTGATGCCGTCGATCTCCTGCGCTGGATGACGGAGCGCACGGGCTTTTCCGGGTACCGCTTCGACGATGTCAAAGGCACGTGGGCACCGGCCGTCAGCACCATCATGAGGTCATGCGATCTGCCGTTTTATGCGGAGTATTTCGACGGAGATCCGCGCAACCTGAATGCATGGGCCACGGAAGCGCCCATGTCCAGCCACTCGGCCGTGGCGGACTTCACCCTGCACTACCGCATCCAGGCGGCGTGCAACGGCTTTGACGCCACGCAGTTTGAGCAGAACGGCCCCGGCTTCTGGCAATGGAACCCGGACCTGTCCGTTGGCTTCGTCGATAATCCCGATACGGACACCAGCCCCGGCCAGCAGGTGATCTTCAACAAGGGTATCGCCTACGCCTACCTGCTGACACTCCCGCTCAAACTCGCCCTGGTGTATGGCAAGGATTACTTTGGCCCGGAGGTTTGGCCTGGAGCGTATGGCCTTCGGGATCAGATCGGCACGCTATGCTGGATCAGCCGCACCTTTGCTATTGGCGGCTACCAGACACGGTACGTGGATCGCGACGTGCACGTGAGCACGCGCGACGGTAATGGCGGTGCGCTGGGATGGAGCGGCGGTCTGCTTACCGCCATCAATTTTAACGTGCTGTCGCCGCGCACCGTGACCTGCGACACGCCTTTCGGACCCAATCGCCACCTCCACGATTACACCGGCCACCACTTCGACATCTGGACGGACGCTGGAGGCCGCGCCACGTTCACTGTGCCATCGAATGCGTGGTCCGGGGGCATGTCGTACCTGTGCTTCGCGCCCGCGGGTGTCTCGACGGCATACCCTGCGCGCAGCCTGCGCACCACGCAGGTCTTCACTGGGGACGCCACGCTGGACGTTATGCCCGCGCGCAACGGCACGTACACACTGCCCCAGGCCGTTTACTGCCCGGCGAAGTCCAGCCTGCACGTCACCTGGAGAGCCGCGCTCCCAGCGGGAGCCTCCATGCGCATCGCGGTCCTCACCCCCGGAGGTGCAGAGATTGCCTTCGCCGATACGGCAGGGAACCGCCCCTGCCTGTTTGCCTGCACGGCGCAGGCGACGGGATGGCACAGTCTGCGCCTTACCGGACACGGCCTGCCGCAAACAGGCGTTCACTTTCAGCTGTCCGTCGAATACCTCGGAGCCTAATGATTCGTAGCGTTCTTTCCCTGCTGCTTTCCGCGGCATCGCTTGCCCTCACCGCGCAAACTCCTCCGGCACTCACCACCCGTGCGTTCGATAACCAGCGCTCAGGCGCAAACATGTATGAAACAGCACTAACCGTTGCAAATGTCAGCGGCCTGCGCCACATCACGACCATCCCCGTTACCGGCGACGCGCGCGGCATGGAGGCTCAACCGCTTGTGCTTCCAAACGTTACTGTCCACGGCGCGACGCACAACGTGATGATTCTGCCCTCCATGGCGAACATCGTCCGTGGCGTGGAGGCGGCGGACGGGGCAGAGCTCTGGACGACTGATCTGGCCGCGCAGCAGCCCGCCTGCCCCGCGATCAACAGCACGCCGCAGATCGACTTCCACGGCATCAACCAGCACTGGGGCGTCTTGTCCACCGGCGTGATCGATCCTGCGACGCAACGCGTGTACCTTGTGGCCTGGTGCTCACCAGACGGAACGGCGACGCGCGCCATGCACTTTATCTACACGTTGAACATCTCGGATGGCAGTGTTGCCGTGCCGCCCGTCTCGCTGGCTTCCGTCACGTTCGGCAAACAGCGCTTCGATGCCGCCGCACGCAAGCAGCGCACGTCCCTTGTGATGACTAGCGTCAACGGCGTCAAGACGATCTTCTTCGGCTGCGGCACCGTCCTTGAAAGCCCAAACGTGCCTGCCGGTTGGATCATCGCCTTTGACCCAGCCTCCAACAGCGTCGCGGCCGCGCTTTCGCTTTCGCAGGGTAGCGGTGCGGGGCTGTGGATGGCCGGGCAGGGCCTGGCAGCCGATGCCGCAGGCGATCTTTATGGCGTTACCGGCAACGGCTCCTTCAACGGCGTCTCAGACTTTGGCGAAAGCGTCATCAAGGTGCACTACACGCCCGCAACCGGCACCGCTAAAGCATCGCTTCGCGTGGTGGATGCGTGGTCGCCCTTTTCTGACAGCAGCCGCCTTGGCGGGAACCCCTCGCTTACCGAGCAAAGAGTTAAGCTGCCACGCGGCAAGACCGCCGGTGTCAGCGCCCCGTCTGACCCGGTGGGTGCCAGCATGGATATGCCTCGCAAGACACGCACAATCACAAGCGTGGACGAGCGGGGCAACTCCATCCCGCTGGTCTATCCCGTGCGCACCCTGCAGGATGGCCGCTGGGGCGACGAAGATTTCGGCTCTGCCGGCGGCACGCTGATCGAGGCATACGGCGTGTACTTTGCCGCCGGTAAGGACGGCATCGGCTACGCGGTGAACAGCCGGTCGCCCGGTCACACACAGCCGCACGACTTCACGGATATGAAGGCGAACTGTGCCAAACTGAAGAACCCGCCCGTGTGGGTTGCCGCCTCACCCGGCCCCGTCGATCCGTGCCCGCAAGACACCACCACACTCGACTTCTTCCCGTGGGGCGCGACCCGCCACATCCACGGCACCCCGGTCCAGTACTGGAGTCCAACGCGCGGACTGACGCTCTTCGTCTGGGGTGAGAATTCACAGCTTCATGCCTGGACCATGAGTTCCTCCGGCACGCTCAGCTATCTGGCGCAGGGCAACGAAGTGGCGTCGGCGCAGTCTCCAATTGACGCGTCTCATTTCGGCGGCATGCCCGGCGGCTTCTGCTCGCTTTCCAGCAGCGGCAACAGGCCCGGATCGGCGCTGCTGTGGTGCACAATCCCCTACGGAGATGCCAATGCCACCGTTACCAACGGACGCCTGCTTTGCTACGACCCAGAAAACCTCATCACGCACGGCGACGGCTCTCAAACAGTCCGCGTGCTCTGGGATTCCGAACAGACCGCCATTCCGTTTATCTTTAACAAATTCGACCCGCCCTTTGTTTGGAATGGGCAAGTCTACGTTCCCAATTACAACGGAGGCGTGGAAGTATTCGGTCTGCTGAACTGACATTAGGTTTGAAGGTCCAGTAAGCGCGGTACTCTGACGAAGATGCCCAGAGCCCTCACATTGTCCGTTCTCGTCGTGTGCTCTGCTCTGACAGCGTTGTTACAGGGGCAAAGCAAGGAACCTGCGGCTGACCAGCAGGCATACCATGCTGCCCTGGCCATGCGTGACCCGGCGCAGCGCCTGCTCGCTCTGCGAACCTTTACGGTAGAGTACCCGGCAAGCAAGTACTTTGACGCTGTCCAGGATGAGGCACTTCGCGTCCTTCTACAGAGCTTTCCCACGCACATCGCGGAGATCGAGGATCAGGTCCGCGTCAATATTCAGAATGCGGATAAGGGCCTGGACCGGTGGCAGATGGAGGTCAGCGAGGCAGAGCAGCTTGCCAAGGCAGACATCGCATTACCTCTGGCGCGAAAGCTTGCCGAGGACGCCTGCAAGAACTTGACCGAGAATAACTACGGCCGGACGATGTCGCGAACCTACGGCCAGCTTGAGCTCCCGCTACCTGATCCGCCGCTGATTCTTGCGCAGTTCAAGTCCACGCGGGCCGCCGCCGTCGTGGCGCTTGCGCATGTTTTCCTGCAGCAGGGCAAGCTGACACAAACTGCTGCGCTGTTGAACGAAGCGGCAACGATGGACCCCTCGAACGCAGACCTGCATGCGTTACGCGGCGAGCTTGCAATGCGCGCGCACCACGATGCTGAAGCGTTGAGCGAGTTGGAGCAGGCGCAGGTGCTTGGCGAAGTTGCCGCAACGCAGCAGGGGACCATGCAGAAGCTCTACCGCGCGGCGCACGGCGGCAGCGATGCGGGGCTCCAGGACGAACTGGATGCGCGCTATGCCGCAGCATTCCCTACGCCGTTCACTCCTCCCGTACGTACCCCGCTCGGCGCTGGGCACACTGTGTTGCTGGAGGAGTTTACCGGGTCCAGCTGTGAGCCGTGCGCAGGTGCGGACACTGCCGTCGACGCCTTGCTTGGGAGTTATACCCGTGGTGAACTCATCGTGCTCGAATGGCACCAGCATGTTCCGCGTCCGGATCCGCTGGCCAACCCAGCCTCTGTGACGAGGGCTGAGCTGTTTGACGCGGAGGCTACCCCGCAGTTCGTTCTGGATGGCAAACACATCCCGGTATTCGGCGGTCCGCGAGACGCCAGCGAAGCCTTGTACAAGCAGTTAACTAAGTTAACAGATGCCCAGATCACCCGTCCAAGCGGTATCCTGCTGCGCTTGAGTGCCAGCAAGGATGCACGCGGCCTGATACACGCCTCAGTATTCGTCCAGACAGAACCCGAAGAGGTGCTGAGAAAGATGACGCAGCAGGAAACATCCGCCTGGCTGGGCGAGAAGGTGCCGCTTACAACGCAGATGCGTGCGGTTCCCCCATCGCTTCACTTCACTGTGCACTTAGCCCTGGTGGAAGACAACGTTCGCTACAGTGGTGAAAATGGCATCCGGCTGCATCGCATGGTCGTGCGCGCCGTGTCCCCTGATGCAGAATCTCTGCAATTCGGCACAACGCACAGCCTGCAAGCCAGCTTCAATCCGCAAGCCATTTCCGACGCTCTCACCAGCTATCTGGAGGGCTACGAGAAGAACAACGACCGGTTCGGCGAGATACGTTTCACTAACAAAGACATTCTCCTGCAGCAAAACCATCTGGCCGTGGTGGCTTGGGTACAGGACAGCATGACACATCGCGTGCTGCAAGCCGCGTTTGCTGCAGCTGCTGAAGCCACACAGACTGGACCCTAGCCTCCGCGCCGTGCGGTGTGACCGCGGCTCGCGTCGAAGACCGATGCAATCAGACCGTGGCGGCAACTTCACGCTTCGGCAGCTTCCAATTAGGCCGAATCCAGTGGCAGGTGTATCCGTAAGGGATGCGTTGCAGATAGTCCTGATGCTCCGGTTCCGCGTTCCAGAACGGCCCAGCCGGAGCAACTTCGGTCACGGCTCTGGCCGGCCAGATCCCTGAGGCATTTACATCGGCGATGGTCTCTTCCGCTACACGCTTCTGCTCATCGCTCGTGTAGAAGATCGCAGACCGGTAGCTCTCACCACGGTCGTTGCCCTGACGATCTGGTGTTGTCGGGTCGTGAATCTGGAAGAAGAACTCCAACAGTGTGCGATAGCTTAGCCTGGCTGGATCGAAGACAATCTCCACCGCTTCAGCGTGCGAACCGTGATTACGATATGTCGCATTCGGGACCTCACCGCCGCTATACCCCACGCGAGTAGAGATCACCCCCGGATAGTCGCGCAGCAACTCTTGCATTCCCCAAAAACATCCGCCCGCTAAAATAGCCGTTTCCGTCGCCATCACTTCACCCCGTAAAGTGGTTGGATGCGTACCTCCGGTTCATGGATCTATCAGATGCTACACATGCGGAGTGTGCCCCTGCTGGCCGAGCGGTGCAGTTCTGCATCATGCAAGAAATCGTGTTTTCGCAGTCACTGCAAGAAATGCAGTCCTACTGGCTCACCGTGGTCTTCGCAAGCAGGCGGCACCACAATGAGCCAGCACATTTCACGGTTACGACAAAATCGGCGCCCATGCACGCACATGGGCCCAACTTTCCGGACCGCTTGGCTTCAGCACCTTAGATCGACGTCCTTGAAGCCAATACTTACTTCACCTTCCCCGTTTCAGGCATTCATTGGAATCGACGCCGGGCTACACCGAACACGCCCAGAATCCCAGTCCCAAGAAGCGCAAGGCTAGAAGGTTCGGGGGTCACAGAAGTGGTGGTCTGTGGAGTGACAAGCGTCGTTTGAAACTCTGCGTTACAGCAAGGGCCGTTGGCATACACGAAATCGAAGTTGAAGTTGCCGGTTGGGCCCATGTATGTGTACGGAGTGTTGGTGGGCGAAGTTGTATTTGGCGCACTCAGGACCGAGTTGCCGTTGACGTAGAGTTGCACACCATCGTCATGGTAGACCGTGAACTGCTGTCCGGAAGTGAAAAAGGCGGTTCCGGTGAACTCGAAGAGAGT
>CAXUBG010000063.1:15809-16126 GCA_964249285.1 uncultured Terriglobus sp.
CCAACACTGTCGAAGCCGTAGCTCCGTTCATGTACGTCACCGGGGAGGCAACCCCATATGAATTGATAAAGCCGCCGAGTGTGTTGCTAGCACCTGGAACCTGGTCATTGGTGAACTGGAGTGCGCTGACGGTGAAGGTTCCATCCAGTGTCGCGCCGTTGCCGGGTACATTCCCGGGCGTAGGCACATTGTCGGCTGTGGAGGAGGGAACGCTATACACAACACCGTTGATTGGATACGCGTGCGCGGCAGTCGATGCCAAGATGAGAACACTTGCAACAGCAGATACTAGAGCAGTCTTCATACGTCTCCTATGT
>CAXUBG010000064.1:0-3534 GCA_964249285.1 uncultured Terriglobus sp.
ATACAGCAACGAGGTTGCAAGCCTATACGCGGGCATGGACCTGAACCGAAACTTCTAAGTTCGGCGTAAGTGTTTGGGTGCGATAGCTGCTGATGAGCAATAGCTTCATTCGTTGGTTGTTGAAGCCGCTGGTCTTCCTGATCGCGCTGCTGCCGTACGGGTACATGGTGCAGCGTTTCCGGACGCAGGATTTGGGCGCCGATCCGGTGCAGTGGCTGACGCACTTCACGGGCAACTGGGCCCTGTATCTTCTGCTTGTTTCACTGGCGATTACGCCTGTGCGCAGGCTTTTGCCTAAGATGGCATGGCTGGTACGGTTTCGCCGTATGCTTGGGCTGTTTGCGTTTTTTTATGCAACGCTGCATCTGGCAATCTACGTTTTCCTCTTCTCAGGTTTTGATTTACCGGGAGCGATGGCCAGTCTGCGAGTCCAGGATCTTCATGCCATCCGGCAGCAATGGGCTTCGGTGTGGCCCACCATCGTGGATGATCTGAAAAAGCGCCGGTTCATTCAGGTTGGTTTGATCTCGTACGTGATCCTGCTGGCGCTGGCCGTCACATCACCGCAGCGTGTGATGCGTGCCATGGGCGGCAAGCCGTGGCAGAGGCTGCATCGCCTGGTCTACGTTGCCGCAGTTCTTAGCGTGGTGCATTACTGGTGGCTGGTCAAGAAGGGTGTGTTTGCCCCATGGAGGGATACGGCGGTTCTGGCGTTGTTGCTGCTCGCACGCCCCGCATCCCGTTTGTTCACCAAGAAACCTGGCCGGGCTCTGGTGCCGGCACGGATTGATGTTTAATCAACAATTCCGTAGAACAGGCTTTGCGTCAGCTCCGCGCCTTGCGGCTGTGAGGCGGCAGCCAGTGTGTAGTGCTCCGTGTTGCCGTGCTTTTCCAAGATCGGCTGCAGCCTTGGAATGATGGGCAGCTGCGAGGTGTGCTGGCGAAACGCCTCGTCCTTCTTGGCGCGCACCGCGGAGATGTCCAGAGTAACTGTCCATGGGGCTGGCAAGAGCGGTTCTCGATCGGTAAGCGTAAAGCCGGTGCTCTGGTGATACAGGCGTTGTGCTGCGAAGGGAGCCAAGCCCAGGTCAGGGAAGCGTTTTGCGCGGGCGGACCAATGGAAGGCAGCGCTGGTGAAGCAGCTGGTCGTCGTGTGGTCGGGATGAACGTTCAGTGAGCCATCCAGGCCAAAGGTAAGGACGATCTGGGGCTGCCACGTGCGGATGCGCCGCACCAACTCGCGTGCCACGGCGTTCAGCGGCTCGAACTCAAGCTGGCCGTCGTGGTACGAGAGCGTTTCGTGCCGCGTGACGCCCAGCACGTCGCAACTGCGCGCAAACTCCGCGCGGCGCATGCGGCCCAGTTCCGGAGCATCGGCGGCTGTGCCTCGATTGGTTGCGGCCTGGCCATCGGTTAAGCAGATGACGGAGGTCTCGAAGCCTGCATCCGCCGCGAGCAGCAGAGCGCCACCGAAGGCGAAGCATTCATCATCGGGGTGCGCCACCACGCACATTAGTCGCTTAGGCATGGCTCAAGCTCCTCCTGAAGTTCGGCTTCGTCGAAGAGCAAGTCCGTAAGGGTAATGGCGCGCTCGAATGCTTCTTCGCCATAGAACTTCGCCACGGGCGCAAACGAGCGCCGGTGCAGCGGCGTGGGACCGTGCGCCTCCAGCGCGCGGCGGTGTTCCGGCGTAGCGTAGCCCTTGTGCGACGCCAAACCGTACTGCGGATGCTCGAGATCCCACTCGCGTAGCTTGGAGTCGCGGTAGACCTTCGCGATTACCGATGCGGCTGCGATGGAAATCGAGAGGGAATCGCCGTAGATCAGCTTGGTCTGCGCGCATGGATGGTCGAGCCGGAGGGCGTCAATCAGAAGATGGTCGGGGCCGCAGGTAAGAGCATCTACCGCAAGACGCATAGCAAGCCGGGAGGCCTGGTAGATGTTGATGCGGTCGATGGTTTCGCAATCTACCTCGCCGATGCCGACATCGACGGCGCACCGTCTCACTTCACGATCCAGGCGTTCCCGCTCCGCGCGGGCCAGTTGCTTGGAATCGCGCAGGCCCAGCCGCTGCAGGCGCGTGGTACGCAAAGGCAGTACGACGGCTGCGGCAACGACCGGACCGAAGAGTGCTCCGCGGCCAACCTCATCAACACCTGCAATGCAGGCGAAGCCATGATAGCGCAGCGCCTGCTCCGGGGCATCGGAGCAGATCAGCTGCGACAGCATTTGCTGCTTGGTCTGGCCCTCAGGAATGAGCTGGTTCTTACGGCGAAGTACGGGGGCATCCGGCATTGCGTCAGCTTCAGTGTAATCGTGCCAGCACAAACAGTGCGCGTGGAAATTGGGGCCATCCTTCCAGACGACAAGCAAAAACAAAGGAGCGCTCTGGTGAGCGCTCCTTTGTTGAGACATCAAAACTATGCCGTACGTCCAACTTCGCGTAGACGAGCGGCCTTGCCGCGCAGACCACGCAGATAGAACAGCTTCGCGCGGCGCACCTCGTAAGAGCGAACCTTCTCGACCTTGTCCACGACCTTGGAGTTCAACGGGAAGATGCGCTCGACGCCCTGGCCGAAACTCATCTTGCGAACAGTAAAACTGCCCTGGGGTCCGTTCTTGCGGGCGATGCACATGCCCTCAAACGCCTGAAGACGCTCCTTGTCGCCTTCTTTAATCTTGACCTGGACACGGACCGTGTCGCCCGGCAAGAAGGCTGGCAGATCGGTGCGCTCAAGCTTTGCAGCGAGCTTTTGCATAATGGGATGAATGGACATATATCGGGAGATTCCTTGCTTGAAGTCGTCTCTCAGTGTACCGCAGATTTCGCGCTGACGAGCAGCGCGCAGATCACTTAACTCACCGATTCCAAGCCCAGGGGTCTACTGCAAGAAGGAACAACCGCTTCGTGGCGGGCCAAGCGTCCGTAAACTACGGTCACTTAACCCTTCAGATAGCAATTCGGAACATTGCCAAGCCAAGGCACTCCTCTGCCTAACGCCCGAAGCAGAGTGTCGATGTTGGCATACGTATCTTCTTTGTCCGCTGAAACTGCCGCAACAAGCCAAGTTGAGCATAGGAGACCGGCGTCAGATCGAAGCACTGCGTTTCCCATTCGAATCCTAGTCCCCAGGTGTCCAGCCAGAAGAAGATCGGCCTTTGCTCCTGCCTTGAGCAGGAGTTGCATCACCGGTTCTGAACGGTTTGCATTGGAATGGACGGTGTGAAACAACGGCATTTGGCCCCCGAAACCGGTCGCATCAATGTCTGCACGCGCGTCCACATCGGCCCCAAGTTCGAGGAGCTTGCTTGCGGCCAGAAGGTGCCCATATTCTGCCGCCACATGTAGAAGCGAAGCTCCGGCCAGCGGAGTGAACGCACACGCCATGGTTGTCTTGTGCCGGAGGAGCCCCGGATCACTGCGAACCGCATCTGCAGCAGCTTCTGGATCGTTCAGCAGAACGGGAGCAAGTTTCGGGTCATCGAGTACCGCGCCCCGTTCCAGGAGCAGACGAAGCAGTCTCGAAAGCGGTC
>CAXUBG010000064.1:3544-8907 GCA_964249285.1 uncultured Terriglobus sp.
CTGCGATACATTTCGATTAAAGTGTTGACCAGTGTCTTGCCTTTGATCTCTGCGCGAACATCGAAGCCGCTGTCCAGCACTGCCCGGATGCGGTCAACCGAGTGGATTTCGAAAGGGGTCAGTAGTTCTGTAACCTCAGCGTTCACTTGAGACCTCCCCTCTTCGGGAAGCACGCCGGATGGGTATCACGCCATGCGACTCTCGAGCGCAGGATCGCCGGTTAGAACGGCGGTTCCCGTCTAAGCTCAGCAAGTAAATGCTGCTCCTCCTTGGAGAGGACCGCCTTCTCCAGCAGATCCGGGCGATTCAGCAGTGTCTTACGCAAAGACTCCCTGCGCCTCCAGCGGCGAATGGCTAAGTGGTCACCACCCGCAAGCACATCCGGTATTGAAAGACCGCGAAAATCAGCAGGGCGGGTGTAATGAGGGTAGTCGAGCAGCCCTCCTGCGGGCGACGTGGCCAGCGGCGATGCCGAGGCAGCGCGGTCGACGTCGTGCGCATGGCCGAAGCTCTCATAATGCGCCGAATCAGCATTGCCCAGCACGCCTGGCAGCAGCCGGATGACCGCGTCTGTCACTACCGCTGCGGCCAGTTCTCCGCCCGATAGGACGTAATCGCCGATGGATAGTTCACGGTCGCACAGCAGGTGACTCACCCGTTCGTCCACGCCCTCATAGCGCCCGCAGATCATCACGATGCGTTCCAGCCGGGCAAGTTCGTGTGCGATGCCCTGGGTGAACGGCTTGCCCTGCGCGGAGAGCAGAGTTACGGACTCGCGGCTTGGATCGCGCTCCCGCTTGGAAGCGATGCCGAGCGACTCCACCGCCGCCGTGACCGGCTCCGGCTTAAGGACCATGCCCTCACCGCCGCCAAACGGCCGGTCGTCCACAGTGCGGTGCCGGTCCGTGGTGAAACTGCGCAGATCGACCGTGCGGACTGCGGCGACGCCGTTACTCAGCGCGCGCGGCACCACGCCCTGCCGTAAGGTGCTCTCAAAGAAATGCGGGAAAATCGTAACAATATCGATCGTGAGCATGGACGCAGAGGGCTTCGGCAGGCCCGCAGGTTTACCCGTTTAACTCTACAAGGCCGCGCGGTAGAGTCATTTCGATGATCTTAGCGTCCGTATCGATGCGCTGGACGAACTCGTTGGCGAAGGGAATAAGAACTTCGTCACCGTCCGTCCTGCGCAGCACAAACAGCGGCGGTGCCTCATTGCGCCGTCGTCCCGTGCTGTCCAGGGCGAGTTGCACATCTTCGACCGACCCAAGCGCGGTCCCGGCTTCCAGCAAAGTGCAGCCGATAAGGTCGCGTATGTAATACGTGCCCTGCTCCAGCGCCACCCGCCGGTCTGAGGGCGTCTGTAACTCGTGGCCGGCCAAAGCCTCCGCTTGCGCAATGGTGTCCACGCCGGTGATCTTCAACACGACGCGACCTGCACTGCGACCAGTTGGCAACCAATGTGCGTCAACCCGCACCGGGGAGCGTTTGCCGTCTGCACTGAACAGGGAGCAGGCGTTGTGCAACTGCTCAGGAAAATCGGTGAACAGGTCTGCCAATACCTCGCCGCGGCGTCCCTGCGGGCGCACCACGCGAGCGAGCGTGATCCATTCCGTTTGCTCACTCACTGCAATCGTAGGCGTATCCTAGTCGTCCGTTTGCACGTCGAGGCTTAAGCGGTGCTGCAGCTTGCTGCCGGCAGCACTCAGGATGGTCCGCAAAGAACGCGCGGTGCGGCCATGTTTTCCGATGAGCTTGCCGAGATCGTCACTCGCGACGTAAAGCCTGAGAACGGTTTCCGTCCCAAGGCTCTCTGATTCGACCCGCACCCGGTCCGGGCTGTCTACCAGAGAAACAGCCATCGCGGCTATCAATTCACACATGCGTTGCACAGATTCGTTCTGAGAAGAGGAAGCTTCCGTCATATCCACCTGAAATTGCCAATCCCGCTCACTCTATCTCGGTGAGCTTGTCTGCATATCGTGCAGCAGATCATTAACCTCAGGTTAGATGATGCGGCGCCGGAAAGGAGGAGTCAATTGCGCTTTGCTGCACCCCAGCGGTCCGCAAAGTACTCAACTTGTTGAGTTTCGGGTGCTCTGTCCCGCTTTGGGAAGTTGCGTCATGCAGCAACGGATTGCTGTACGGAAGCGTTCTTCACCAATTTTGCGACGATCTCAGACATCTGCGCACCCACGCCTGTCCAGTAGTCGATGCGATCGCGCTTGAGCTCAACCGTCTTAGGTTCGGTGCGGGGATTGTATGTGCCGACAACTTCGATGGAACGGCCATTGCGCGCGCGGTCTTTCTCGATAACGACGATGCGATAGTAGGGCTGCTTACGCGCTCCAAAACGCGCTAGACGAATCATAACCACTGGTTGTTACCTCGGAGATACAAGTTAGGCGAGTGCTTCCGTCTTCACGTCATGTGCCCGGCGGGGCCGCGCGACAGAGACGAGGAACATCACAACTTTTCCATTGTCGGCTAAAGAACGTGCTTTTGCAATGAAAGCGGCTCGTTTCGAGAAGCAGGGAAGAGGAACCGCAAGATCTCCGGCAAGCGCGCGGCCCATGCATGTTCACTGTGCGGGGCGTCCAGAATGCGCCGGTAGCTCAGGTCCACGCCTTCCTGCCATCCCCTGGTTTGCAACAGGTGGTCTAGCAGGTCTGTATCGCGCACGTGTTGAAGGCCTTCCGCCGTGCCCACGTCCAGCCAGATCCGCAGCGGCAGCTTTCCGGTCAGGGAGCGTACGTCCTTGAGGATGGTGCGGTGGTCCCACCAGATGGACGGCGAGATGACGCCGACGCGGCTGAAGCGGTTGGGAAAGCGCATCGCGATAGCCAACGAAATCAGTCCACCCAGCGACGAACCCGCGATACCCGTGTGCTCCGCTCCTGATAGGAGACGGTACTCGTTCGCCATTTGCGGAAGGAGCTCCTCGACCAGGAGACGCGCGTACTGCCGACCCTTGCCCCCGCCCAGCCGCTTATCTGGGGTCGGCGTGTACTCTTTCATGCGTTCCACGCCTGTGTTGCCGACTCCGATAATGACGAGCGGCTCTACGTGGCCGGCGGCGATTTGCTCGTCTGCCGTACTGCCCACGCGCCATGTGCAGTCTTTGACGTACGACAGCTCGCCGTCAAACAGGTTCTGGCCATCATGAAGGATCAGCGTGGGAAAGCTGCGCTCAGGTTCGGAGAGGTATGCCTCAGGCAGATAGATAAAGAGATCGCGAGGCGTTGGGAGGAACTTCGATGTCCAACCACGGATGCGCCGGTAACGGCCTGCCCTTTCGGCCATTGCGACCCAGGTTGCTGATGTGATCTCATCCGGCGGCACGGGTTCGGAGGCAACGCTTTCCATGTGCGACGATAGTTTCGAGGGTAGCAGAGCAGCGCAGGTTAGAAAGCGAACGGGTATGCATCGCGAGTATCACGTGGACCATTCGGCGGCTCTTGGCAGACCGATGGAACGGCTGGTCTTCGGCCATGGCGGTTTGCCGGTCATTGTGTTTCCGTCGTCGTGCGGGCGCTTCTACGAGTTCGAAGAGTTCGGTATGGTGGCGTGTATCGCGGACAAGATCGACCGTGGGCAGGTGCAGCTGTTCTGTGTCGATTCCGTTGATGCCGAAAGCTGGTACGCGCGGAACGTGGAGGGGCGCTGGCGCATCGCGCGGCACATGCAGTACGAGCACTACATCATGCATGAATTGCTGCCGCACATCCGCTGGCATAACTGGAGCCCGCAGATCGCAATGACTGGATGCTCGGTTGGAGGATTCCAGGCGGCAAGCATGGCGGGGCGGGATGCCGAGGAGATAACGGCGAGGCTGTCGATGGGCGGGGCGTTTGACATCGGGCGCTTTCTCCGGGGGCACTACGATCAGGATGCATACTTCACTTTGCCGCTGGATTTCCTGCCGAATCTCCATGACGGCTGGTATCTGGACCGCTACCGGCACAATACGTATGTGCTGGCGACTGGCCAACACGATCAGTGCTGGAACGACAACGAACGGCTGGCGGGCATTATGCGGTCCAAAGGCATTCCCGTGCGGCTGGAGGTGTGGGGCGATGACACTGGACATGATTGGCCCTGGTGGCAGCGCATGATCCAGACGTATCTCTAAGCGAACGTCCTGCAACAATCACGCATCCACCCTTGTGACACCCCATCGAGGAGACCCGCATGAAGAAGATCGGCATCCTGTTCGGCATGGAGAACACCTTTCCCCAGGCATTCGTGGACAAGGTGAACTCCATGGGAGTGGACGGGATCACGGCGGAATTTGCACAGATCAGCTCCGTCAAGGAAGCCGTGCCGTGCGGCTATTCCGTTATCGTGGATCGCATTTCGCACGATGTGCCCTTTTACCGCGCATACCTCAAGAATGCGGTGCTGACCGGCACGCACGTCATCAACAACCCCTTCTGGTGGAGCGCGGATGACAAATTCTTTAACTATGCCCTGGCCGCGAAGTTAGGCGTCGCGGTGCCAAAGACGGTCATCCTGCCCAGCAAGCAAATGCCGCCGGACACGAATGACATTTCGTTCCGGAACCTGCAATATCCATATGACTGGCAAGCAGTCTTTGATTACGTAGGTTTTCCTGCTTTTCTGAAGCCGCACGATGGAGGCGGATGGAGGGACGTGTACCACGTGCATGGGCCGCAAGAGTTCTTCCAGGCCTATGATCAGACGCGGGACCTTTGCATGACCCTGCAAGCTGCGGTGAAATTTCGCGAGTACTTCCGCTGCTACGTCGTGGGACAGCGCGAGGTCCGCACCATGCCATACGATCCCTCGCGGCCGCATCACGAGCGTTATGTGCTGAATCCTCCAACATATGATCCGGCGCTACTGGCACGGGTGGAACGTGATGCGCTGACACTATGCAAGGCACTAGGGTATGACTTGAATACAGTGGAGTTCGCGGTGGAGGATGGTGTGCCGTACGCGATCGACTTTATGAACCCCGCGCCCGATGCAGACCGCAATTCTGTTGGAGAAGATAGCTTTCATTGGATTGTGGACGCGGTGGCGCGGCTGGCTGTAGAGCGTGCCGAGGCAAATGACGGTACGCCGCCTGAATTGCGCTGGGCGAGCCTGCTCGGTACTGAAGCTAAACCCTCATCTTCTAGCAAAGCGGTACGGCAGACCGCGCCCATCAAGTAATGATCCGCACCGTGCGCGCTGTGGTTGCAGCCTGCCTCTTAGCATGCCTTTGCATTGCCGGGCAGCAGCAGACCGGGTCACCCGCAGGCGTTCCGGTACTGTCTTCGTCAACCGCGCCGGTCATCCCAGGTGCTGCTGAAAGCGGGCCCGGCGCACTGCATTTCCTTGTGAGGGTGCTGGACGGG
>CAXUBG010000064.1:8917-16033 GCA_964249285.1 uncultured Terriglobus sp.
CCCATTCGCAATGCACACGTGAAGCTCTGGTACGACGAACCGGCAGGCCCTGGATTTCAATTCGCCACTGACGCACGTGGCGACGGAGACATGCCACCTCCGGCTGGTGAACCGGTGCGCGTGCTCATCTCCGTTCTTGACTACATCGATTGCCGCAGCCGGCTGCGTGGCGATCCTCCGCAAGGTTACAGCGTGCAGCAGATCGCACAGTCAGGGCTTGCGGCCGGGAACAGTTGCGGGGAGGTCAAGGTGCAGACCCGGCGCGGCGAACTGGTTCTGTTCGTGCGTTCGCCGCGCTGGTTTGAGGAATTGAATCGCAACACTAGCAACTGATCAAATGATCCCCTCCGGCAGCCCTGGGGTGTAGCATCGGAAGTCACTATGCGGCCATCGTTCACGCTCGGTATTGAAGAGGAGTACCAGACCATCGACCCGGTGACGCGCGATCTGCGGTCGCATGTCGCAACGGAGATGCTGGAACACGGCAAACTTCGCCTGGAAGAGCGGGTCAAGGCGGAGCTTCATCAGTCCGTCATCGAGGTAGGCACGCGCGTCTGCCATACCATTCACGAGGCACGCGAGGACCTGTTTGATCTGCGGCGCAACATGATTCGGCTGGCGGAAGAGAATGGACTGGTGCTGGTGGCTGGTGCCACACACCCGTTTGCAGACTGGCGTTCACAAGAGATTTACCCTGACCCGCGGTATGCCCAGGTGGTGGAAGATTTGCAGCTGGTGGCGCGCGCGAACCTCATCTTTGGGCTTCATGTCCACGTCGGCATTGAAGACAGGGAAGCAGCCATCCGCATTATGAATTCCTTGCGCTACTTTCTGCCGCACATCCTGGCGCTCTCCACGAACTCACCCTTTTGGCTGGGCATGGAAACGGGCTACAAAAGTTACCGCGCCAAGGTCTTTGAGAACTTCCCACGCACCAACCTCCCGGACAGCTTCGCCAGCTACTCGGAGTTTGAGAACTACGTCAATCTGCTGATCAAAACCAACAGCATCGACAACGCCAAGAAGCTGTGGTGGGATGTACGCCCGCATCCCTTCTTCAACACCGTCGAGGTGCGTGTTTGCGACATTCCTTTGCGTGCGGAGGAGAGTGTCGCGATTGCCGCGCTCATCCAGGCGACAGCCATGAAACTGCATTGCCTGCACTCCGGGAACGTGGATTTCCGGCAATACTCGCGGGCGCTTTTAATGGAAAACAAGTTCCGTGCCGTCCGCTACGGTTTGGATGGCAAACTAATCGACTTTGGAAAGGAATGCGAAGTTCCAGAGCGCGAGCTGATCGAGGAATACCTCCATTTCGTGGACGACGTCGTGGACGAACTCGATTCGCGCAACGAAATCAGTTACATACGCACCATGCTGGAGCAGGGCAGCGGCGCAGACCGCCAGCTGCGCGTCTGGCGGGAGACCCACGATCTCAGGGCAGTGGTGGACTATATGGCCGCTGAAACCCGCGCCGGGTTGTAAGGAAAGTGAACTTTCCTCAGCCGCTGTGAAAAATATTTTGTGGATTTCACGCGTTCGCGGGATTTTCACGCTATCGTAGGGACATTCGCCATGTAACCAGCCGTCTACATGCGCGAAATCCGTTTCAGTTCAGTTTCTTGTCAGCACCCGCATTCTCGCGTTGCGCAGCAGACGTGCATCGTCCGGTCACCCGCAGTTCACCTGAGGAGAGTCGTACATGGATTTGAAGAACTTTGCTTCCGCCAAGCAGTACTTTTCCCGCCGTTCATTCATGCGTTCCGCAGGAATCGCATCGGCGGCAGTGGCTGCCGTGCCGGCATTCGGCCTTCAGCAGGCACCTGGAACCCAGTCCGCAGCCGGCCCGAGCCATCGTTACGGCGGCGGGCAGGGTGATGATATGGGTGGCGGTTTCCGCAAACCCCTGTCACCCGACACGGTCGTCATCTCGTCCAATGAAAATCCGCTTGGACCCGCGCCCTGTGCTTTGGAGTCGATCGGCATCGCTGCGAAGAAAGGCGGACGTTACGATCGCGAGTACAGCGCCGCGATGACAAAGGCCATCAGCGACCAATTTCAGCTCAAGCCCGGTTACGTCCGCATCTATCCTGGCTCTGGCGGTCCTTTGGATCTGGCGCTCTACTCCAACATCGGCCCGGATAAGGCGCTGGTTCTTGGGGATCCCAGCTACGAGCAGGGTTACCGCGCTGCCGTTACCATGAAGGCGAAGTACATTCAGGTGCCATTGGATAAGGCTACCTACAAATTCGATGTGAAGGCCATGCTTGCCGCTCATCCGAGCCCCGGTGCCTACTACATCGTGAACCCGAACAATCCCACCGGCACCATCACACCGAAGGAAGACATCGCCTGGTTGGTCGCGAACAAGCCTGCCGGTTCCGTTGTGATCGTCGATGAGGCGTATCATCACTTCTCCGATCAGGACTCCGTGATCGACCTGGTCGCGCAGGACAAGGACATCATCGTTCTGCGGACATTCTCCAAGATCTACGGCATGGCGGGAGTGCGCGCTGGATTCGCCTTTGGCCGTCCGGATCTCTTGGCCAAGTTCGAGACAGTGACACCAAATGACCGCCAGATCGGTAGCATCTCGCTGACCTCCGCCGCCGCCGCCGCTGCCAGCCTGAACGACAAGCAACTGGTGCCGCTGCGCCGCAAAATCAACAAAGACACACTGGACGACACGTTGGCCTTCCTCTCCAAGAACAACTACAAGTTCGTTCCGGGATCGCAGTCCAACATGTTCATGGTTGACGTAAAGCGTCCCGGTGCCGAAGTACAGCGTGCGATGTTGAGCGAGAAGGTGGCCATT
Organism: uncultured Terriglobus sp.; assembly: GCA_964249285.1. GTDB lineage: Bacteria > Acidobacteriota > Terriglobia > Terriglobales > Acidobacteriaceae > Terriglobus. The sequence goes on from CAXUBG010000064.1 coordinate 11,733, forward strand.
GGCCGCGTCTGGCCCATCATGCCGACCTACGTTCGCGTCACCGTTGGCACACCGGAGGAGATGAAGAAGTTCCAGACTGCTTTCTACAAGGTCATGAACAATCCAACCGCTCCCACCGCAGCTCACCTGGATCACAACGACATCCCGCACGAGCTATACCGCGCATAAATCTCAGGCGCGCCGCACCATAATGACCCCGGCGAGAGATCGCCGGGGTTTGTCTTTGCGTCCACATGGTTCCGCAATGGCCGGAGAGCATCCAAACAGAGACGATAATGATTGCCGTAACGACTGCCACCCGCCTTTCCGCTGTTGCATTTCCGCCTTCTTTCCAGAAGGGCGCACGCAATGCCGTCTCCACCTGTCTCCGCATTCAGCCTGAAGAAAAGGTCACACTGATCACGGATGAGAAAACAATGCAGGTAGCGGCTTCCATTGCGGTGGAACTGGACCGTACGGGTTGCCTGTGGAACGGTTTTGTCCTGGAGGAGCTTTCCCCCAGGCCGCTGACCGGTATGCCTGCGACGGTGTTGGAAGATATGGAAAGCAGCCAGGTCAGTATCTTCGCCGTCGAGGTGCAACCCAACGAACTGCGCAGCCGCATGGAAATGACTGATGTGGTGAACCGCCGACGCATGCGTCACGCCCACATGGTCAATATCACGCCGGAGATCATGGTGCAAGGGATGCGCGCCGATTTCGGCAAGGTGGATGAACTGTCGCAGGAGGTCCTGGACCGCGTACGAAGGGCGACCTATGTTCGCGCAACGACTCCGGCCGGGACGGACATTCACGCACAGTTAAATCCGCAGTACAAGTGGTTCAAAACGTCCGGCATCATCTCAACGGAGAAGTGGGGAAACCTGCCCGGCGGCGAATGCTTCACTGCACCAGGCGAAGTCAATGGCGTCTTTGTAGTCGACGGCGTCGTTGGTGATTATTTGTGCGCGCGCTACGGTATCCTGCGCAAAACTCCCCTTTCCATCGCGATCGAGACAAATCGAATCGTACGAATCTCATGCGACAACAAAGATCTGGAGCGGGACTTCTGGGCTTATACCCATACCGACGAGAACTCGGATCGTGTAGGCGAGTTTGCGATCGGGACCAATATCGGTGTTGACCGTGTGATCGGAAACATTCTGCAGGATGAGAAGTTTCCAGGCATCCACATTGCGTTTGGTGACCCTTACGGTGCTCACACGGGCGCGCAGTGGAAGTCATCCACACATATCGATGTTGTTGGTCTCAACTTCAACATCTGGTTGGGTGATGCCCACGGAGAAGAGCAAATTATGCGTGATGGGCTGTTCGTGATCTAGCACCGTCAAAGCCAACGCGCTGTCTCCGCTCTGGTGTTATCGTCCTCTGACGTGGATGGCACCTTCTAACGTGAAGCCCACTGCGCTTTCGGATGGAATGACCACATCGCGACCGCCCGTGAGCCCGCCCGCGGCAGTTCCCGCGCCAGCTCCGGCGAGACCACCGATCAGGGCACCTTTGCCGCCGCCGGCCAACCCTCCGATCAGCGCGCCAACGCCACCGCCCCCGCCAATAAATCCAGCGGTGCGCTTGCCCCGGCCCTTTGCGCTCGCGACATACTCGCTGGTTTGCACATGATAGCCGCCAACCTCCGTCAGCGTGATGCCAAGCGCACCAGCCCCCTTGAAGCGGCCCCGCCCTTTCGCGCTTGTAATCTCACCGCGAACAGCGGTACCACGCGGGAAGGCGACCGTTCCATGCGCCGTAACTGGCGCGTTCAGCACACCATGAAATGGCGCGCCCACGTCGCTGCGTTCCGCAGACAGCGTCTCGGTCGTCCGCACGCTGACGCGAGTCCCTGCGGGAACGACGAGTTCGGGCTTGGGCGCTGACACCACTGAGGGAGCGGGAGCCGTCGCCACCGGAGCGGAAGAGATGGTTTGCGAAGCTACGGGTGCATCCGTCGTGGTCGTGGCAGGTGCAACGGGCTGCGGAACGGGCAGGACTGCTGCAGTCCCGGGTGCCACCGGGCGTGAGCCGTCGGCGATCACAGTTGCACCAACCGGGATTGGCTGCCCTGCCGGAATGACTTGCGTGGCGCCATTTGGCAGAGACACCGTGACAGAACCCGCAGAAGGCTGCGGCGTGGCGTGGCAACCGGCAAGGACAACGCTCGACAAGAGAGCGCAAGATACAAGATAACGGCGCAAAGCTAACACACAAGTCTCCAGGTCTCGACAACGGCTGGTGCACATACCATGCGCGCCATTTTTGTAGATGCAACACCGGCCGTCAAGTCGCCTACCTCTCTACTTTCATTGTAAAGACAGCCCAGAAAAGCAAAGCCGTGGCGCTGGCGTCACGGCTCAGACCCGGTTTGAAGGATGAATCAAATTTTAGCTTCGCGGTACGGCACATGCTTCCGCACGACCGGATCATATTTCTTGAACTCCAGCTTGCTGCTCGTCTTCTTTGGATTCTTGCTTGTAGTGTAGAAGTGACCGGTACCGGCAGACGACACTAGTTTGATCAGAGTGCGCATCGTTATCCCTTCGCGCTCAGCAGAGCAGCTTCGACGCCGAGCTTGTTAATGGTGCGCAGACCCCGCGCTGATACACGCATACGCACAAGCTTCTTCTCACTTGGAACCCAAACGCGTTTCCACTGCAGATTCGGCTCCCAGCGCCGCCGCGTCTTGTTATTTGCGTGCGACACTTTATTTCCCGCCATTGGCCGTTTGCCAGTGATGGGGCATACCTTTGCCATAACAATCTCCTGATTCGGGCCTGACACTCCAGCCCAGCCTTCTGATTGTGCCACGACCGGCCCTAAATTGCACGCCTTTAGGGCCGGGCAAACTGAATCGGCAGCGACGTCTCGCTCTTTGCCCCGATGATCCGCCGTGTGATTGCGACGATATCGATACGCTAGCTCCGGTTCGCGCGTGTGATGATGATCGCCTTTGCCCGCATACCCGAGTCGCACGAATAATGGCGCTTACGGACGGCGTCGAGCCACACAACGTCTCCCGGCTCTAGAACACGGGTCTCGGATTCTGATGTAAGCGTGATGCAGCCCTCGACGACAAACGTAAACTCCACACCATCAAAGATGCGGGGACGGAACACGACCTCTTCGCCGTTGGCGCGGAACTCCGCAATGCATGGGACCATGCTGTGATCCGTGATCAGAGCGCTCATGCTCTCCGACAGGAAAGCCGAATGGGCACCGGAATTGCGCTGCAACCGCACACGTTCATTCTGGCGCATGATGCGAAATGACACCGGCTGCTCATCTCGAAAGAAGTAGGAGAGATCCTTGCCAAATGTCATGGCGATCCGTGCCAGATTGCGTACCGTAGGGACAACGCGCCCGGTCTCCAGCTGGGACAGAAAGCTTGCGGAGAGGCCCGTTTTTTTACCAAGCTCAACGAGTCCCATGGAGCGCCGCATTCGCAAGCGGCGAATACGCTCTCCGATCTGTTTCGACTCGATGGTTGTTTCGACCTGGTCTGGTTCTACAACATCCACAGCGGCCTGCAACCCCGCTTCTTCGTCAACTCGCATTTGTTTTGAGATGGTGAACATGAAAAAGAAGCTGCCCGAATCAGGCAGCTTCCCGGCTCAAGTGCGCCGATTTACGACAGCTTTCGGCGGTCCTTAGAAGTCATCCTCAAAGGCAACTTCGCCGGCAACTGCCGTTTGATACGCTGAGACGCGGCGCTCGAAAAAATTCGTCAGTTCCTGCACATCTTGCAGTTCCATGAAGCTGAACGGATTCTTCGTTCTGAAATGCGGCGCGATGCCGAGTCGCTGCAGGCGTGAGTCAGCGACGTAACCGAGATACGCACGCATGTCGCGGACGGAAAGTCCAGCGACGCCGCCGGAGAGCAGGTCTTCAGCGAACTGTGCTTCGCAATCGACGGCTTCTTCAAGCATTTCAACGATCTGGCGTTCTAGATCAGCGTCCCACAAGTCAGGCTCCTGTTGGCGCACCGTATTCACGACTTCGAAGGCAAACTCCAGATGGCAACTCTCGTCACGGAAGACCCAGTTGGTGCCGGACGCCAGACCGTGCAGCAGGCCTTTTGACCGGAAGAAGTAGACGTAAGCGAAGGCCGCAAAGAAGAATAAACCCTCAATGGAGGAGGCGAAGCAGATCAGGTTCAGCAGGAACTGCCGGCGATCATCCCGTGTTTGCAGTGTCTCAAGCGCCTGGATCGAATCCATCCATTTCATGCAGAACTCGGCCTTCTTCTGGATGGATGGAATGTTCTCTACGGCGGCAAAGGCTTCCGCGCGCTCCTCGTGGTCGGGGAC
>CAXUBG010000065.1:0-15920 GCA_964249285.1 uncultured Terriglobus sp.
GGAGGTGTCGGTTGCGGGCGGGGTGTCCGGGGCCGCTTCACGGCGCAGTTCGATGCCCTGCCCCGTGCCGGTGTCGATGGCACGGGTGTTGAGGCGCGTGATGAGCGGTTCGCGCACAATGTGTGGAATGAGGAGGAAGACGACCTCATTCTGCGAACGGTCGCGGTTGTCGGAACTGAAGAAGCGTTTGAGGATGGGGATGTTCGCAAGGCCCGGTGTTCCGGAGATGGCATCGCTTTCGTTGCGGGTAAGAATGCCGGCGAGAATGCTTGGCTCGCCTTCCTTGAGCTGGATCACTTGCTCCACGCGGCGCTGGCCGATGATCGGCTCGTTCACGCCGGAGATGGTGACGGTGTTTGCCTGGTTGGAGACCTCGATGATCATCTTGAGGCTGATCTCACGGTCCTGGTGCACCGTGGGTGTGAGGTCGATGGTGACACCAACGTCGAGGTAAGTAAATTGCGTGTTGACCAGCGAGCTGACGATCGCGGTGGAGGCTCCGGAGGAGAAGGAGCCGGTCGCAACAGGGATGCGCTGACCGATTTTGAGCTGGGCGCGCTGGCCGTCGGTGGCGCGGATGCGCGGGTTCTGCAGGATGCGGGTGTCGCTGTCACTGAGAAGTGCGTTCACCGAGGCGGTGCCGAGTGAGACCGCGAAGTTGGCGCCCGTGAGATTGCGCAGTGAATTGAGTGTGAGCGATGAGGTGGTGCTGGCGGTGCTGGTGCCCGTGGTGGTCGTTCCCGTTGTCGTGCCGGTGCTTGCCGTCGTGGTGGCGTTGGCGACCTGGGGCGTGATGCTGAAGGCCTGGGGCAGCGTGACTCGCAGATTGCGCGCCTTGTCGCGGTTGACTTCGAGGACGGCAACATCGACCACGACCTCGCTGTGCGGGCGGTCGAGGTTATTGAGCAGCTCCTGTGTCAGCAGGAGCTGGTCGGGCGTGGCGCGCATGACAAGTGCGTTCTGGCTGGGCACCAGGAACATCTTGGTGGCAGGGTCCATGACGTTGCGCAACGCGGTCAGCAGCTCGTTCTGGTCCGCCTGGGTGGCGGCGTTGGACAGATAAAAGGTTTGGACAGCGAGTGTGTCGACGGTCTGGTGCTTGTTGGGAAGATTTTGCGCGACAAAGATGGTGTTCGGGGTGACGGGCTTATAAAACGTTCCGGCCTGCGCGCCGAGAATGCGGAGTGCGTCGTCGAGCGCGACGTTGGTGATGTCGAATTGAATGCGTCGCGAGGTGTAATCGGGATCGAAGATGACATTAAGACCCGCGGCCTTACCTAAGGCCTGGTAGATCACCTTGGTGTCTTCTACATAGTGGAACGTTATCGGGTCGGAGGAGACGGGCTTGAGGCGCAGCGGCTCAGAGACCGAGCCCAGGTCAGGCGATGGGCCGGGATTTGCGGGCATGTCCAAGCGGTTCGCTGGCGAAGTGGACATCAGCCGCTCGGTAACGGTGATTTCCTGCTGCGCGGCCTGGTTGCCGCCGTCGATGGCGAGGGCGCGCTGGAACTCAGTGAGGGCACCATTCATGTCGCCGCTCTGGCGGAGAACGCGGCCGCGGTCCACGTGGGCGGCAGCGGCGGAGAAGCGGGCACGCTCGAAATGGGTCTTGTAGCGGAGGTCAGCTGGCTTAAGCAGATGCGCCTGGCGGTAGGCTTCAAAGGCCGCGTCCCAGTCCTCGCGGACTTCCGCGTCTGCACCGCGCTTGCTCCAACTGGAGGCGGATTGAGGATGCGCCGTGCTGGCAAACAAGGCGAGCAGGAGTGCTGCTGCGGCCCCTCGCAGGAGATCCAGAGCTCTTCCGTGGGCCAGAGATTGCGTCCACTGCTTGCTGATCAACTTCAGAATCCGCCTCTCGGGATGCACGTGCATGGTGTTGGACGGGGAGAAAGGCAGAATGCTCACACCCGCTCCAGTGGAGCCGGCCCATGCGACCGGCGCGGACGTGCTGAGTGTACCATCGTGCGCCACGCGTCCCACGCCAGCGTGCTAGCATCAGAAACCTCATGGCCCATGCGACCACACAGGTTCAGCAGAACGCTCCGCGCAAGCCCGTGGAACGCGACCCCGTGGCGATGGGCAGCCGCGATGCGGCGGTGAACCGTTCTGCTTCGCACAACTACTTCCTTACAGACCGCTTTGAGGCGGGTGTGGCGCTTCGCGGCACCGAGGTGAAGAGCATTCGCGAAGGCAAGGCAAATCTGAAGGACGCGTATGGGTTGCTGAAGGATGGCGAGGCTTTTCTGCTGAATGCGCATATTGGTGCGTTTTCGCATGGCAATGCCATGAATCATGAGGAGACCCGGACGCGGAAGCTGCTGTTGCATAAGGACGAGCTACGAAAGCTTGCCATAAAGACGAATGAGAAGGGATTTACGCTCATCCCGACGCGTTTGTATTTCAAGCACGGGCGTGTCAAATGCGAACTGGCGCTGGCGCGCGGCAAGCAGGACTGGGACAAGCGTGAGACGGAACGGAAGCGAGAGGCGGACCGCGAGGCACGTGCGGCTATCGCGCGTGGCCAGCGGCGGTAACGCTTTACACTAGAGAGGAATGAGCACACAACTCTTCTTCGCGGACTCCGCGACCTTTGCCACGCCCCTGCTTGCGGTGTTTGCAGTGGATATTGCCACTGGGCCGGATGCTACCGCACTCCCAACGCTGTTGACGACGTCCGATGCGCTCAGCGATGCAGCGGGGGAGTTCTTAACGTCAGGCGAGTTTAAGGCGGCTTCGGGTGAGACTCTGCTGCTGCACCGTCCGGTGGGGTTACGTGCGGAGCGGCTGCTGATTGTTGGCCTGGGTAAGGTGGGCAAGCTGGGGGCAGCCGAGCTGCGAAAGGGCGCGGGAACAGCAATACGGTTCGCGAAGGCACGCATGATCCGGTCGTCCGCGATCCACTTCCCGGAGGATCGCGCGCTGTCCGACGAGCACATGGACACCTTCGACTGCCTGCCAGCCGCGCGTGCTCTGGTGGAGGGTGCGCTGCTGGCGGACTACGACCCGGATATCTACCGGACAGACCGCAAGGACCGCGGCATGGAGTCTGTCGTGATTCTTGCACCTGCGCAGCAGAAGGCAACGCAGGAGGAGATTCGCGCGGGCTTTGCGGAGGGCGAGATCACCGGTGCCGCGCAGAACTTTACGCGGACGCTGGTGAACGAGCCGGGCAACATTCTGACCCCAACGGAGCTTGGGCGGCGGACGGCTGCGATGTGCGAGCGCGCAGGGCTGAAGTGCGAGGTCCACAGCACGGAGAAGCTGAAGGAGCTTCGCATGGGGGCGTTTCTGGCCGTGGCGCAGGGCTCGGTAGAGCCGCCTGCGATGATCGTGATGCGGTATGAGCCGGAGATTGAGACAGCCGTGGGTTCGCCGGTGATCGCGCTGGTCGGCAAAGGCATCACCTTCGACACGGGCGGTATCTCGATCAAGCCCGCCGATGGCATGGACAAGATGAAGTACGACATGGCCGGCGCGGGCGCGATGATTGGCGCCATGCAGGCGGTTGCCGCGCTTAAGCCAAAGGTGCGCGTGATCAGCATCATCTGCTCGGCTGAAAACATGCCGAGCGGGACGGCGTACAAGCCGGGCGATGTGCTGACGGCGATGTCCGGTAAAACCATCGAGGTAATGAACACCGACGCGGAAGGGCGGCTGGTGTTGGCAGACGGGCTGCACTACGCGAAGACGCTGGGTGCCACCCACCTGATTGACGCCGCGACGCTAACGGGCGCGTGTGTTGTGGCACTGGGCAAAGTGAATGCCGGCGTGTTTGTGAATCATGAGGACACGTTCGATTGCTTCCTGAAGGCATCGCGGGCGGCGGGTGAGTCGTTCTGGCGGCTGCCCTGCACGGATGATTACCGGGAGCTCATCAAAAGCAGCATCGCGGATATTCAGAACACAGGCGTCGACCGCTACGGTGGCGCGATTACCGCGGCGATGTTCCTGAAGGAGTTCGTGGGCGAGACGCCGTGGGTGCATCTGGATATCGCGGGGCAGGCGTGGATTGACGATGCGCGCACCTTCATCGCGAAGGGACCGTCCGGCGTTGCGGTGCGCTCCATTGTGGAGTGGGTGCGGGCTCTGGCGGTATGACGCTGGAGGAATCGTCGATTCTGATTGTGGACGATGAGCCGGTGTTGCGCATGAGGTTCTGCATTGTGCTGCGGCAACTGGGGGCGTCGGTGCATGTGGCCGCGCATGGGGCGGAGGCGCTGGAGGTACTGGCGCGAGAGCGTGTGGATCTGATGTTGACTGACAAGCAGATGCCCGTGATGAATGGGCCTGTGCTACTGGATACCCTGCAGGAGCGCGGGGTGACGGTTCCAAGTGTGCTGTTTGTGAATGGCGTGGAGCCGGAAAAGGAGTCCGATCTGCGGCGTTGGGGTGTGGTGGAAACGCTGACGAAGCCGGTGCATCCGGAAAGGTTAGTGGCGGCGTTGCGGGGTGTGCTGGAAGGGATCTCTGCCAACCACACGCACGGGCAGTAAGTCTGTCCGTTTGCCGAATGCGGCGCCCGGTGTGAACTTAGCGCGTGCCTTGATCCTACACAGCCTCTTCGCGCTTCGACATGTAATGCGTTATGGAACGGCGCTTTAACCCGCTCCTCTTGGCGTTGCTACGGTACCGGGGCGTTGCCCCAGGCCAGATTCCGTCTTCCTGCAGCCCGCAAGGCCGTGAGGGGCTACATGGAAGCCGGAACGGCGATGCCGAGGTATGCGAGGACCCGTTCCAGTTCCCGGTGGGCTACGGCGGCAGTGGCTAGCAGAAGTGTGCGCCGGGTCTCGTCCGGTTCGTTAAGGACGTGGTTGCGGTGGTAGAAGTTGCTGAACTCCTGCGCGAGCTGGAAGGCGTAGCGGGCGAGGAGCGCCGGTTCAGCGGCGGCGATGGCCTGCTCCAACACGGTGGTGACGCGGGAGACGGTGAGCCACACGCCCCAGATGCTATCGCCTGCTTCGCCGTTCAGGTACTGTGCCAGATCGAGTGTGCTGATAGCGGCAAGTGCATCCACTCGAGTGGTATGCGCCTTGCGGAGGATGTTGGCGGCGCGCACGGCGGAGTACTGCACGTAGGGTCCCGTCTCGCCCTCGAAGGACAGCGCGTCGCGGAAGTCGAACGCGATCACGGTGTTGCGTGTGTACTTCAGCATGAAGTAGCGGAGCGCACCGGTGGCGATCTGTTCGGCTGAGGCCTGGCGCTGCGCTACCGGATCCTCCGGGTGGCGCGCATCCACTTCGGCTTTCGCCGCGGCAATGAGGCGGTCCAGGAGATCGTCGGCCTTGACGCCAAAGCCTTTGCGGCCGCTCACTTCAAGGTAGGGGCGCAGGCGGTCTTCGTCGCTGAGGGTGTAGCCGAGGTCTTCCGCGCAGCGTGGTGTGAGGGCGACCATCGCGTAGTTGATGTGGGTGTACTTGTCCGCCGCTTCGGTATAGCCCATGGAGCGGAGTGACTCGACGACGTTGGCCTGGGGGTCGTTTTGCCGTGAATCGATGACGTTGTAGATGGCGGTCGCCTGGCCGAAGCGGGGGTGCTCGGCATCCCCCTGCATGGTCGAGATCCAGCACGGGTGCGTGGGGTACCCGCGGAAGATGCGATAGCCGAAGTCGCGCCCCGGCAGCAGGCCGAATTTCCACAGGTGATAGGCGATGTCCTTGCCAACGTAGGTCACGGTGCCGTTGGAGCGCACGAGGACCTTGGCGTCTTCGTCAGGACCTTCGATCGCCGGGGCACCGGGCCGGCGCATCACCCAGCAGCCCTTGTTCTTGCCCTCCTTCTCTTCATAGAGCACGCCGCGCTCACTCATGAGGGTGCGGGCGGCATCCCAGAAATGGCCATGCAGGATTTCGCTCTCGCGGGGCAGGAAGTCGTATTCGATGCCGAGACGTTGCATGGTGTCCAGGTGGCGCTGGAGGACCGCGGTGGCGACCAGGTCGGCTGTATGTGCAACATCGTTGTTCCCTGCTTCGAGTTGGTGCAGTATGTCGAGGCGGAGGTTGCGGCGTTCCTCCTTCAGCGCAGGATCGGCATCGTACCACTGCGAGACCTGGGCGTAGAGGTCCCACATGTAGTAGTCGATGCGTTCGCCACGCGCTGCCAGATCCTTCAGAAGGTTTACGACATCGGCTGGCGTGAGGTGCTCAAGGTGCAACAAGCCGACGACAACATCTGCCACCTGCACGCCGGTGTTGTCGATGTAATTCTGCACAACGGTGCGGTAGCCTTGCTTGTAGTCATCCGGGCGCAAGAGGCGGGCGAAGGTGTCGCCCAGGATGGCGTTGCGCAGATGGCCGACGTGCGCGGCCTTGTTGGGGTTGATGCTGGTGTGCTCGACCAGGCGCAGACCAGTGCCGCCAATGTCTGAGTGCTCGCCGGCTGCGATGCAGTGCGCGATGGCGGCGCGGTCGAACTTGATGTTGAGATAGCCGGCGCCTGCGACCTCGATGAGCGCGACGCCGTCCATGCCGGTGAGATGGGCGGCGAGTTCAATGGCGATCACGCGGGGTGCCTTGCGCAGGCGCTTGGCGAGTTCGAACGCGACCGGCGTGGCGAGTTCGCCAAGTGCAAGATTGGGCGGCTGCTCGGTGGCGATGGTCATGCCCGTGATGCCGTACTGTGTGGAGAGCACCTGCTCCATGCGGGCGAGCAGCGCCTGTTTGATCGTGCGGTACATGGTGTCCTAGTCTCGTGTGTCTGCTGCAGCCGCGACCGCGATGGGGTCTGAAGCCTCTTCCATGAGCAGGGCCACGCCGCTGCGGCGAACGCGGTGGATGATCATACCCGCGCCGCCAAGGGCGCAGATGGCGAAGAAGATGAGCACATGGACAAGAAGCGCATAGAGCGCTGCGTCCGATGCGAGCGCTCCCTGAGACTGCATGGCGACCTTTGCCGAAGCCTCAAACGGGCCGATGCCGCCGGGCGCGCTGGGCAGCAGGAATGACAGGTTGCTGAGCGCTGCGGCCAGCCACGGTCCACGCGGTCCGCTGCTAATGCCGATCATGTTGGCACAGGAGACAAACACCATGCTTTCGCAAGCCCATACACCAGCGGTGAGCACCAACAGCCAAAGCCGGCCAGCCAGAGAGAGGTCAAGAACCGCGGCAAACAGCAGCCCGGCCCATTCACCGATCCGTGCGGTGCGCGGACCTTGTCCGAAGCGGCCGATCAGATTCTGCGTGATGCGATGAAGAAGGCGTGTTCCAAACAGCAGCAAGCCAAGACCAAGGGCGGCGAGGACCAGGATGAAAGCGGCCGCCTTGAGCACGCCAAAGCTGTGCCCCCTGACTGCGATGGGCGGAAAGTTAGAGTCCGCGCCGGTCAGGCCGATGACAAGGAACGCGAACAGCATGACCGTATCGAGCAGGCGCTCCAGAAAGACCGTGCTCAGAACGGTAGAGGACGGGGTGTTCACGTCGGGCGCATAGGCGAAAATACGCATGAGATCGCCGACGCGGAACGGCAGGATGTTATTGGCGGCGAGGCTGGTGAGGAGCACGCGCGCACAGGCCAAGTAGCGCGCGTGAAAGCTGCGCAACATGTACCACCAGCGGTAGCTCCGCAAGACGTAGTCTGCGGCAAAGAAGGCGAGAAGGCCGGCAAACCACAGCGGATGCCTCAACTGCATGCTGCGGAGGTCGTTTACACGGATGCTGCGGACCGTTCTCCACAGAAAAAAGGCGGAGATGGCGAAGCCCGGGATCAGCTTCCACGACTCTTTTAGGCGGTTGGACGCCCGCTTCGGAGCCTGACTCAAACAGATCTCCGTCCGGTGCAGGTACACGTCGGCAGGACTTGCATGCAGGCGATCACTTCACCATTATACGGAGCCTGCTCCAGGAGACGGCCCTTTTGGGGCTTCGTCTCCTGAGGGGAGATCACGCCCAAGTCTTCTCAGACGGGCATGAGTGCGTGACTGGCCGTGAGCCAGGCCGCCTCTATGTCCTCGCGGTCCATGGTGACCAGCGTTCCGCTGGTGGCAGTTTCCCACACAGCAGCCGCTTGCTCCCGTAACGCGCCTCGATCCGCCGGATCGGTCATCTTGGACGAGAGGCGTCCAATAGTGGAAAGAAGCCGGATGAGAACCGCCGGATTTTCCGCCGCTGCCTGCCTGATCAGATCGAAGGCCTGCTTGATGAGGCGGGACAGCAGCACCGGACGCACTTGCAGACGCAATGCACCACGGGAGTCGTACCAGTTGCCGCTGACAGGCTGCATCCCGGCCAGAACGGCTAGCGTCTCGCCCAGAAGGTCCACGCTGGCGACACCCGTGAAGGTGTCGTTGACTGCGGGACTAAGCGCACGGATGGCAATCTCCACGATCTGGGCTACGCCGAACTCGAGATCCTGAGAGAGAACCCGGTGGCGGCCCAGTTGAATCTTCTCGACTACGAACGGCTCGATGGCCGATAGCGCCGCAGAAGGCGAGATGAAGGCCAGCACCTCGCCTTCCAGAACGAACTGTCCCGGTCGAAACGGTACAGAGATGGCAGCACCGGCGTTGGTCGCGGCATTGACGAGTGCGGGATGATCGATCCGCTGCACGTATCCGCTCCTTGGGCAATGGACCGGTGCGCCTGCGGAGAAAGCGATCTCCCCTCCGGAAGGGGCGGCAACGTCCCCGCGCGGTTTGCCGCGGTCTTCCCGGCAGGTGCGTTCCGCTGCCCTGCGAAGATCATCGACGATCCTGCCGATGGCATCCGGGTTCTGGATCAGCACGGCGACACGGTGGCTGTAGAAGACCAGAAAGCCGAACGCTCCAAGGACAAGGAACCAGCTTGTAATCAGCGACACTTGCGGAATAAAAGAACCGTGTTCATCCTGATGGGTGACCAGGAAGACCAGGAACACGTAGATGAACGCCCCCATGAAAATACCGATACAGGTCTGCGTAACCCAATCCTGCACGAAACGGTAGAGCAGCCTCGGACCAAAGAGATTGGCGACCATCGACAAGACGAGGAGTGCAACAGAGAAGATGAGAGCCAGCACGGTGCTGACGCAGCCCAACATGGCGCTGAGGATCGCGCGTGCATCGTCGATGCCGCCCATCGAAAACCAATCAGGGATGTGGATGACGTGATGTGCCGCCAGCAGGTCCGGGATCATGGTGATCGCGAACAGGACGACAGCAGCCAGCGACATCTTAAGCGGCACCAGCCAAAGATTGACGTTTGATCTCGGCGGGACAAAGCGAAAAGCACCCATGGGACCACTCTAACCAGGGAACCGGGGAGCAGAAAAGCTTGTCGTACTCACCAGGACGGCGCGCGCGCGCTTCTTCTGGAGGCGTAAAGCCTGAGGGTGGTTAAACCGCGAAGCACCTGCGGGACGAGCACCAGGATGGTGACAAGCACCAGGTCCAAAGCGTTCGCCCCAGCTTGCATAAGATGCAAACGGTATGCCGGGGCTGTTCGGCAGTCTGACGCCAGAGGAGGATGACACCGGCCGCCTTCAGGTATGCTGGTAAGGGTTCGAGAGCGTAGCTCAGTTGGTAGAGCATCGCCCTTTTAAGGCGTTGGTCCTGGGTTCGAGCCCCAGCGCTCTCACCATTTCTCCTTGAGACAGCTAAGAAGTTGGGCGGTCCGGCGGCGGCATGCTGGTGCAGAAATCCCGGGTAAAGCGCTCGCGGTAGCTGATCGTGAGCGCTTCGACGCGTTCGGGCGTGTTGGCGCGCACAATAAGACCGGCGTGATGGCGCTTGTGGATGCGGTAGACAACTTCCGGGTCATTGTAGGCGGAGAGATCCGGCTCCTCCTGCTTCGCCAGGCAGATGACCGAGCCCGCGTAGGCCTGGACGGTGGGCGAGAGACGATAGTCGCGGCGGAGGGCTTGAGCGGCTTCGATGCGTGCCCACTCGCGCCAGGGATTGATCCCGGTGGAGAACTCCATCAGTTCCGCGATGTACGCGCCGCCGACGCGGGCGGCCGTTTCCAGAAAGTAGAGCGTGCCGTCAGACGCGTGGATGTATTCGGAGTGGGTGACGCCGCTGACCATTCCCAGTGCGCCCAGGACCTCCTTGTCGGTGGCGCGGAGGGCCACGGTGAGATCGGTTTGGGATGGGAGCGTCCGCGTGGTGAAGACGCCGCCACCCTGCATGAGCGACATGGGTGAGGCACCATAGGCGTGCGCGGCCTGCAGGAGGACTTGCCGGTTCCACGAGACGGAATCGACGTGGAAAACGCCACCGGGGATGAAGCGTTCGAGCAGGAAGTTGGACTGCTCTTCGCCGAGTTCGTCAAGGGCGCGCCACAAGTCGCTACCGTGCCCGATGCGGCGGATGCCAATGGCGGAGGCGCTGGTGCGCGGTTTGAGCAGCCACGGGCCTAGCGTATCTGACAGGAAGGCGCGGAGATCGTCGTAGTTCTGGACGCCGATGAAGTCCGGGACGGCGATGCCGGCCTGGCGGGCACGTGTGCGCATGGCCAGCTTGTCGCGGAAGTGACGGGTGGTGCTCTGGCCCATGCCCGGGAGGCGCAGCTCCTCACGAATGAGGGCCGCGGCTTCCAGGTCAAACTCGTCAAGCGGGACGACGCGGTCAATGCGGAGATGGCGTGCAAGGTGCTGGATCAGCTTCAGGACTTCCGCCGGCGTTGGGATATCCGAGAAGGTATGCGTTTCGAGGATGGCGGCCCACGGCCAGGCGGTGTCGCGCAGTTTCTGCGCTGTCAGAAGGATGACGTTGCAACCCTGCGCAGCCAGTTCTTCGATGAAGGCCTGCCCCTTCTCATAGCTGGCGAGACAGATAACGTTTGGTTTGTCAGCGCTCATGACGTTGCACCGGCGGCCATTTTTCTAACGATGTTGGAGGTGGAGAAGCCTTCGACGGTGGGCACAATTTCGACGCGGCCGCCGGCGGCGATGACCTCCTGGTGGCCGACGACGGTCTCAACGGTGTAGTCACCGCCTTTGACGAGAACATCCGGCTTCATCGCGCGGATTAGATCGATGGGTGTGGATGCGTCGAAGAGCACAACGAGATCGACTGCTGCGAGGGCAGCCATGACACGGGTGCGTTCGTTCTCTCCGATGATGGGCCGGGTGGGGCCTTTCAGCGCGGAGACGGAGCGGTCCGTGTTCATGCCGACGACGAGCTTGGAGCCGAAGCGGCGGCAATCTTCCAGCAGCGTGATGTGGCCGACGTGGAGAAGGTCAAAGCAGCCGTTGGTGAACACGATAGTTTCGCCAGAGGCGCGCCACTCCTCCACACGGGCTACGGCCCGGGTTTCGTCGAGCACCTTTTCCGCGGACGCAACACCGGTGGAAACGGTGAGTTCGGCGATGATCTCATGCGCGGCAATCGGCACGGTGCCGACTTTGCCGACAACGATACCGGCGGCGACGTTAGCGAGTTCGACCGCGGACTGGATGTGCAGGCCGCCGGCGAGGCCCGCGGTGAGCGTGGCAATGACGGTGTCGCCCGCTCCGGAGACGTCGAAGACTTCGCGGGCGCGTGCTGGCGAGTGGTACTCGTCCTCCCCGTTGGCGCGAAGGATCTGGATGCCTTTTTCGCTCATGGTGACGGTGAGGAAGCCAATGGCAAGCTCGTCGAGCAGGGCGCGGCCCGCCTGCAATAGAGCTTCGGTTGCGTGGATGTCCACACCGGTTGCGGTGCTGAGTTCCTGCAGATTGGGACAGATGGTGGTGGCTCCGGCGTACTTACGCAGATCGCGGGTCTTGGGGTCTGCCAAAAGCGGAATACCTTTGCTGCGGGCGGCAGCGATGATGGCCTGGCAGAGCGGCTGGCTCAGCGCGCCTTTGGCGTAATCGGAGAGGATCACGGCACTGGCGTTTGTGATGGCGGCAAGGGCTTGTGTTTGCAGCTTCGCGGCGTTCTCCGGGGATGGCTCCTCGCGGCTTTCCACGTCGATACGCATGAGCTGCTGGGTGCGGCTGACGACGCGGGTCTTTGCGATGGTGGGCAGTGATGCAGTGACGAGGCCCGAGGTGTCCACGCCGGAGCTTTGCATGAGGGTGCGTAATTCCGTGGCGGCCGCATCGTCGCCGACGTAGCCCGCGAGGGTGGTTTGCAGGCCGAGGCCGGCGAGGTTCATGGCGACGTTGGCCGCGCCGCCGGGGCGTGCATAGTCGCGCACCTGGCGGAGAACGGGCACGGGTGCTTCCGGCGAGATGCGCTCCACATCGCCGACGATGTAGCGGTCGATCATGATGTCGCCGATAACGAGCACGCGGAGGTGCTGGAAGCCAGCCTCCAGCAGTTCGAGCACCCGGTGCAGTTCGGGCAGCATTTACGTGGTCTCCATGGGTTCCATGGTAACGGGAAGGGCTTCGCGCACGGCGGTGACGACTTCGTCGACGGTGATGGACAGGAGGCATTTGCGGCGCTGCTCGATGCAGGTCTCGAGGCCGCAACCCCAGCAATCGACGCGGTGGTAGATGATGCGATGCTGCCGTCCGAAGGGGAACCACACGCGCGGTTTATTGCGGGCGGCGAAGATGGCGACGCGTGGCGTTTGCACGGAGGCGGCGAGGTGCATGGGACCGCTGTCGTGGCCGATGAAGAGCGCGGCGCGGGAGAGCACGGCGGCGCTCTCGCGCGGGGTAAGTTGCCCACAGAGGTTGAGTACTGTGCCGGCTGTCCATCGCTCGCTTGCGAAGCCGCTTGACGCGATTTCCTCGGACGCACCGATGAGGACGAGCGCATAGCCGGGATACAGGTGGGCAAGGCGGTCGAGCAGCGCGCGCCAGTTAGGCGTACCCCAGTCCTTGGCTTGCACCTTGGTACCGGCGCTGACAGCGATGAAGGGTTGGCTGGCGAGAGGCTGCAGCGCCTCGTCTGCCCTGCTCTGTTGTGCGGGTGTCAGGCGCATGCTCCAACTTGCCGGGTCGTCGAGGGCTGCATCGCCAAGCAGGCTGATGTTGCGCGCGAGGCGGGACGCCTCAGGCTCAAAAAGCTTCGGCGACTCTTCGCGTGGCTGCTGCATGTCCTCTGTGAGTGGCACGCCGGCGAGGGTGCGGATGCCGCACGCCCAACGGAAGAAGCGTGCGTCGCGTTTGGCGGAGGCGACGCCGCGCGAAGCGGCGGCGTAGACGAGGATGTCTGGACCGAAGCGGCGGATGCGCCATGCCAGCGCGAGCAGTTCCAGCGGATTGCGTGTGCCCACGGTGTACGGTTCATAGGCATGGATCAGGCCGGAGCCTTCCAGCACGGCTGCCGCGGCGGGTGCCTTGGTTGAGACGGGAGAGTTGGTCAGGAGCCGGCGTTCTGCGTGGGGAAATGCGCGTTCGACCAGGTGAAAGCATGGCAGGGCTATGAGCATGTCTCCCAGGCTGCCGAGACGGTAGATGAGGACGCGGCGCACGTCCGGCCGGTGCATCTCTCCTTGCGCTGCCGGTACACTCATCCTGTTGATGCTACACAACCACTCGCGTGCTCAGGATGACGTTCCGCGGCTGTTGGATGCGCAGGCACAAGTGCGCGGCTTTGAGCGGTGGTGCGTGATCTGGCACGAGGATGAGAGCGTGGCGGCCCCGGATGCGACGCTGTCGCGATTGCACCGCGCGAACTTTGACTTGTGGCATCTTGAAGATCGTGCGCGCGATCCGCGGAGTAGTGACGCAGAGATCGCGGCGGTGAAGCGCCGCATTGACGTCACGAATCAGCAGCGGAACGATGCTGTGGAGCAGATTGACGTGGAACTGCTCGCCGTACTTGCCGCGCATGGACTGCCAGATGTTTCCGCTCCGCTGCACTCGGAGACGGTGGGACAAATGCTTGATCGTTTGTCCATTCTTTCGCTGAAGCTGTTTCACACGGAGGAAGAGACGCGGCGCGGTGATGGTCCGGCTCTACATGTGCAGCGCAATCGCGAGCGGCTGGCTGTGCTGCGGCGGCAGAGCGAGGACCTTACGGCTTGTCTGGAGTTGTTGTGGCAGGAGGTATGCCGTGGAGAGCGTCAGTTCAAGATCTACCGGCAGATGAAAATGTATAACGATCCCGAATTGAACCCTGTGTTGTACCGGCAGTCGCCGGCGGGATAAGGGGTGGTGCTTGACCGCGCCGCATGGGTCCCGTATAACGCTTATCTAATAGTGTGGTGTCCCTCACGGCTAGCGAGCCGTGCCTTGTGCAACCGCCTACATCAGGATGGCCATGTCTCCGGTAAAGAACGCCAGCAAGAGCGGCAAGTCGAATGTAACGCAGTTTCCACCTACGCTTGCAGGAACGGTGGTTCCGCAAGATAAGGTGCGAGCGGAGCTGCTGAAGCAGTATGAAACGGCAGTGACGTATATGCAGTCCGGCAACTACACTGCCGCGCACCCGGCGCTGGAAGCCCTGCTGAAGACGGCGCCACCTGAGTTCACGGACCGCATCCGGATGTACCTGGCGGCGTGCATTGCGCAATCGAAGAAGGGTGCCGCGGAGTTCTCCTCGCCAGAGGAGAAATATGACTATGCCATTTCGCTGCTCAACGATGGGCAATACGAAGAGGCGCGCGAGCACCTTCACGAGATCGTGGACGGCGACAGCAACGCGGATTATGGTTTCTACGGGTTGGCCGTGTTGGCGTCCATCACAGGCGATACGCAGTCATGCCTGGAAAAACTGACGCAGGCCATCCATTTGAACGCGCAAAACAGGATCCAGGCCCGTTCGGATTCCGACTTCCAAGACATGGTGGACGATCCACGCTTTACGGAGTTGCTGTACC
This sequence comes from uncultured Terriglobus sp., assembly GCA_964249285.1. Taxonomy (GTDB): domain Bacteria; phylum Acidobacteriota; class Terriglobia; order Terriglobales; family Acidobacteriaceae; genus Terriglobus. The sequence continues at coordinate 14,670 of CAXUBG010000065.1, forward strand.
CCGAGGCGTAACGCGCTGCTACGCATGATTGAGTGATGCCCCCGTCACACCGTCAGCTTCGAGTGGTCGCGATGGGCGGCGGTACCGGCCTGTCGACGTTGCTGCGTGGACTGAAGCGATATGTCGCACCGCCCTCGGGATCGTCACAGGCCGCGGCATGCGGTGGCCTGCCGTGCCGCATCGGCCACCTGTCCGCGCTGGTGACGGTGACGGACGATGGGGGATCGTCCGGAAGGCTGCGGGAAGATCTAAAGATGTTGCCGCCGGGCGATGTGCGCAACTGCGTGGCTGCGCTGAGTGAGGATGAGCAGTTGCTGACCCGCCTCTTCCAGTACCGTTTTCCCGGGCAGGAGAACAACGGGCTGGGCGGCCATTCATTTGGCAATCTGTTTCTCGCGGCGTTAACGGCCATTCATGATGGAGACTTTGCCCATGCGGTGCAGATGTCTTCGCAGATTCTGGCGGCACGGGGGCACATTTATCCTGCGACGAACTCCAACGTGACGCTTTCCGCGCGAATGGATGACGGATCGGTCGTGGATGGAGAGACAAACATCACGGCGTCGCACCGCGGCATTGTGGAGCTGTCGCTGAATCCGGCGGATGTGAAGCCGCTGCCAGAGGCGCTGGCCGCGGTTGCTGAGGCCGACCTGATCACGCTGGGTCCCGGGTCGCTGTACACGTCGCTGATCACGAATCTGCTGGTGGACGGGATTCCGCAGGCGATTGCGGCGTCGCGCGCTACGCGGGTGTACATCTGCAACCTGATGACGCAGGCGAATGAGTCGCTGGGTCTGACAGCGTCGCAGCATCTGGAGCGCATCCAGGCGCACTGCGGCGGGCAGCGGCTGTTTGATTATGCGCTGGTCAATACCGCTCCGATCTCACCGGCGTTGCTGACGAAGTATGCCAGCGAAGGGCAACAACCGATCGAGCCGGATCTCGACCGCATCCGTGCCCTTGGAGTGCAGGCGGTGACAGGAAACTTTGCGAACGAGGATAGCGTGCTGCGGCATGACTATGACCGGGTCGCGGAGGTTTTACTGGATTTGGCGAGCGCGGCTTGAAGACGCCACTGCTGGAGGGTTTTGGCGTCCAGCTGGAGCCGATGACCGAGCAGCATGCCGACCTGCTGCAGGCCATTGCGACGGCAGCGGATATCTGGCGCTACATGCCGCTGCAGGTGCACACGGCGGAGGATGTCCGTGCGTGGGTGATGGACGCCGTGCGGCTGAACGCGAGCGGTGCGGC
>CAXUBG010000066.1:0-15793 GCA_964249285.1 uncultured Terriglobus sp.
GTGGCTCCTCCTGGAGCACGTACACGTTAGGAATGCCGGCCTGATCCGGCGGGGCGGGAGAGTGATGCAGAACCAAACGGAAGAGCCGGCGAGGTTTTACGAACAGGCGATGAGCAGTCCGCAGGCACTGGCGGCCACGCTGGACCACACGCTGCTGAAGGCCGACGCGGCCCGCGCCCAGGTGTTGCAGGTATGCGCGGAAGCTGCGGAGTTCCACTTTGCCTGCGCGATGGTGAATCCGTTCTGGGTGCCAGTGGCGGTTGCCGCGCTGGCGGGTACCGGCGTGCCGGTTGGTGTGGTCATCGGCTTCCCGCTCGGTGCGTCGCTGGCCGAATCCAAGGTCGATGAGGCAAAGCGGGTCATCGCTCTCGGCGCGCACGACATCGACATGGTGCTCAATATCGGCGCGCTCAAAGATGGTGCCTTTGATATCGTAACCGCCGACATCACGGGCGTGGTGCACGCCGCGCACGCACGCGGTGCCATCGTCAAAGTCATCCTCGAAACCGCACTTCTGTCCCACGAAGAAAAGCTCCGGGGAAGCGAGATCGCAGTGCGGGCCGGGGCCGATTTCATCAAAACCAGTACCGGCTTTTCCAGCGGGGGTGCGACGGCTGACGACGTCCGGCTGATGCGCGGCGTCGCCGGAACAGACTGCGGCGTCAAGGCGTCCGGCGGGATCCGTTCGCTCAAGGACGCCCAGGCCATGCTCCGCGCCGGAGCCACACGGATTGGTGCCAGCGCCAGTGTCCGCATTGTGCAGGAACTCACCGGTGCAGCCACCCCCAACACCGCCGGTTCTGGCTATTAGCCGGGTTCAACGCCGGCGTGTCGCGGCCATCGCCGGCAACGGCGTATCGTGCTGTGATGGGTGAGGACTGGACGTTTCGCGCACCATGAACACCGGCAAACGAACCCGGGCAGGCACAGGGCCGCTTGAAGTGGCTTCGGCTGCACGCGCCTCAGAAGCGTCCGAGGTCCGGCTGCATTCTAAAGACGATGCTGCCCTGCTCTCCGAGCAGTTTGAAGGCGACTATCGTCCAACCGAGGACGTTCAAAGTGCCGCGCCGGCTGTGAAAACGCTGCCCCAGACCACGCAAACACTCGTGGATAGCCGGATACGCGTGTCCTCCGAGCACGTGGATTTTCTTCTCCGGCTGGCGGAGGCCCTGAACAACACGCTGGACCTGCAGACCCTCATGCTGCGCGTTGCGGAACTCGTCCGTGCCGTCGTCGATTACCGCATTTTTGCGATCCTGCTTCTCAACGACCGCACCCGCGAACTCTGGATGCGCTTCCAGGTGGGCCACACACCGGAGATCGAGCGGATGCGCATTAAGCAGGGCCGCGGCATCGTGGGTCAGGCAGCGGCCACGCGCCAGTCCGTGCTGGTGGATGACGTGACCCACACGCCCCAGTACATCAACGCCAATCCAGCCGTGCGCAGCGAGCTCGCCATCCCGTTGATCGTCAAAAACCGTGTCATCGGCGTTATCGACCTGGAGAGCGAGCAGCCTGCGGCGTTTACGCATGACCAACAGCGCCTGCTGGAGCTTGTCGCGTCGCGCATGGCGGTGGCGATTGACAATGCGCGGCTGTACACCCGGCTCGCGCGCCAGGCGCAGACACTCACCGTCCTGGCGGAGATCAGCCGCGAGTTGACCAGCATCCTTGACCTCGACAGCCTGCTGCAACGCATCGGCACGCTGCTGCGGCGGGTTGTCGACTTCCAGATGTTCACGATCCTGCTCTGGAGTGAAAGCCGCCAGGAGTTCGTGCACCGGTTCTCCACCCGCTTTGGCGAGCGTATCCAGCGGGAGCGCGCCGCCGTGCTGGGCAAGGGCATCATCGGCGTCGCCGCGCAGGAACGGCATCCTGTCCTGGTCCCGGACGTCCGCAAGGATCCGCGCTACATCCCGTACAGCGCCGACGTCCGTTCCGAGCTGTCCGTGCCCCTGATCTATAAGGCACGCGTGATCGGCGTCCTCGATCTCGAACACACGCGCGTCAACTACTACAACGAGGATCATCAGCGCACCCTGACCACCCTCGCCGGCCAGATCGCCATTGCCATCACCAACGCCCGCCTGTACGAGCGCATTTTCGAAGAAGAGCAGCGGCTCGAGCGCGACCTCCAGATGGCCCGCGAGGTGCAAATGCGGCTTCTGCCGCCTATCCCCGCGCCGCTGCCCCACGCGGAGTTCGCAGCGCGCTTTCTGCCCGCACGCTCCATTGGCGGCGACATGTATGACTTCATCCCATACGGCGAGGGACGATTGGCCATCGCACTCGGCGATGTCAGCGGTAAAGCGGCTCCGGCGGCGCTCTATGCAGCCCTGGTCAGCGGCATATTGCGGTCTCTGGCAGCCCAGCAGCTCGCACCCGCAGCCATGCTCGCCGCTCTCAATGACCAGCTGCAGGAGCGCAAGCTCGACTCACAGTACGTCACCATGCTGTTCGCTATCTGGAATGACAACGCGCGCACGCTCAGCCTGGCCAACGCCGGTTCCGTGCAGCCCATGCTGGTCTCCCGCGTGGCAGGCAGCATGGATGCCCGCGTCATCAAGGCGGAAGGCTTCCCGCTGGGCCTGTTCGCCAACGTCACCTACGAGGAGTTCACGATCTCCACCCAGCCCGGCGACCTGCTCGTCTTCCTGTCCGACGGCATCGTGGATGCTGACAACGCGGCCGGTGACATGTTCGGCAACGACCGGCTCTGCTCCATCCTAGAACATCTGGAGACACCGGAAGCAGAGTCCGCAGTAAGCGCGGTGCTGAACGCCGTCGCAGGCTTCCAGGGCGGCAAAGAACACTTCGACGACGAGACGCTGGTCATCCTGCGCGTGCGGTAAGTAAACACAACCGCGTTTCTCGGGACGTACCACATTGCATTACGGAACCGGTTCTTTCCAGCGAACGTACCATCGATAGCAGAGAGGATCATGCGATGAATGCAGAAACAGCGCAGCGCTACGCGCGATGGATCGGGGCTTTGTATATCATCACGATCATCTCCGCCGGATGGGGCGAAGCACATGTGCCAAACGTCCTGCTGCTGGCCGACGATGTCGCCGGCACCGCACGCAAGGTCGCAAGTTCGGTTGGGATCTTCCGGGCCAGCTTTGTCGCGTACCTTCTCGAGGCCACATGCGACATCGTGCTCAACGTGCTGTTCTATGCGCTGCTTAGGCCCGTCAGCCGCTACCTTGCGCTGCTCGCGTTGTGTTTCGGTCTGATAGCGACCTCGATCTATGTCGCAGGTGAGCTGCTCTATTTCGCCTCTGCTCTGCCCGCGACAGACTCCCACGTAGCCGGGGCAATGACGCCCGAGGCGAAGGCCTCGCTCTCCTACGTTTGTCTGACAATCTACAGCTATGTCAATGGCATTTTTGCGACGTTCTACGGCACAGCGGCGCTGGTTCGCGGGTACCTGATGCTGCGATCCGGCTTTCTGCCGCGCACGCTTGGAATTCTCTTCATGGCGGGAGGTGCAAGCTTCATCGCGAACAATCTGATCGTGGTCGCAGCACCGCAATACGACCTGCCCTACATCCCCGTCCCCATGTTTGTTGCCATGATCTCCTGGGCACTCTGGCTGTGGATCAAGGGCATCGACGCCACCCGATGGCACTCCCTAGAGGTGTCGACTCCGGTTCGGTAATGACACATCGCTTTGCACGAAGTGCCCGTATGCGGCCCTTGTAGCTCCGAGACTTTGCATACTTCCTGGCGAGAGATTCACGCCCCCGCTGCGCGCGCCAGAGTGGGTCCACTATGCGCTCTAGAGTATTGCGATGCTGCTTGCTGAAAACATCGTCTTAGGTCTTCAAAACTCTCACGTTACGTACCTGCTGCTGTATGGCGGGATACAGCTTGGCCGGTTCAGCGATATTCGCGCGCTCCGCAGGACCGACTCCGTACAGAAGATTGCGCTGTCCACCGTCATCAGTTCGATACCGTTCGTCCTTGGCCTTATCTTCAGTGTGCAGCATGTCCATGACCCGCGCTGGCCGCACTGGGGCGCGGACGTGTCTGTGGATCGGCTATGGCCTGCTCTTCGCCGGCGAACTCCAGGCGTGGTAGATACCGTACTTCGCCCAGCCGCAACCGACACGTGCAGCGCGACCGGGAGCTCTTTGCCAACACGCACGCTTTCTGCCAGCCCGCAACGGCATCGCTCCGAACACGCTTCACACCGTGCTGCACGCAAACCCACGCTGCTTACGCTCACCGCGCTCCTCTGGATCTGACTGCCTTCTGCATTGACTACAATCGCCGCATGTCACGGAAAACACATGCAGAGCGGCCATCCGGCATGAGCGTACGGTCCAGGCGCAGCTTCTGCACAACCGCGGCCAGTGGAGCTTGCTTTGGCCTGGCCCAAGCAGTCTTGCCTGCCCTCTGTCAACCCTCTGCGGAGAAGCAACGTGCGGCTCGCGCGCTCGCCGTGCAGATCGTCAACGATCCCCGCTTCCCCATCGTTCGCAGGCTCGGCCAGACACTCCTGGCCAGCGGCCTGCGGGCTGGCACGACGTACCCGGAGGTCTGGATTCGCGACACCAACACCTTCATCGAAGCCGCACTGCCGGTCACCAATCCCGCCGCGATGCGCGACGCGCTTCGTTCGTTCCTCTTCTTCCAGGGCAGCGAGGGAGACATACCCGACGGATTTCTGCCGCAAAGTACGAACCGCACTGCTGCATCCCGAACCTCACCCCGCCTGCCCGGTGTTGCCGCCTTCAAGAACACCGTCGAAAGCGATCAGGAATCTTCGCTGGTTTCAGCCGTACGGAAGTACGTAGACGTAACCCAAGACCATGCGTTCCTGGACGAGGACGTCGATGGCATGACCGTCCGGCAACGCCTGGCCTTTGCGTTGCGATACATCTTGCGGCACCGGTGGGACAGTGCGCGCGGTCTGGTGTGGGCCGGAGCCACCATCGACTGGGGCGACATTGAACCGGAAGACAAGCTTGGCGACCAGATCGACGAGCGCAGCCACCCGGCGTGCAGCATCTACCCGAATGCCATGTTCGCTGTGGCGCTCCGAGATTACATACAGATGGCAGGGCCTGAAGCAAAGGACGCAGCCCTCTTCGCGAAGACGCGGAATGGCCTGGCTGGCGCAGTGCGCAGGCATCTGTGGGATGCACGGGCGGGCAAGTACCGGACACACTTGTACCTGAAAGGCTCGCCCTTTCCGCGCGGGTTCGATGAGGACGCGATCTACTACCTTGGTGGCACTGCCATCGCGGTTGAAGCGGGGTTCCTCACCCCTGTTGAGATACGCCGCTCGCTCACTCTCATGCGCAATGCGGTGCAAGCCGCGCACGCGAGTTCTATCGGACTCACGGTGTACCCGCCTTATCCCAAAGACTACTTCCTCAACCCAAATGCGGCCGAGCCGTACCGCTACCAGAACGGCGGCGACTGGTGCTGGTTCGGCGCGCGCATGGTGCAGCAGCTTATCGCATACGGCATGGTGGCGGACGCGTACCAGGAGTTCAGCCCCATGCTCGACCGCGTGGTCAAACATGGTGACTTCTATGAGTGGTGGACGCCGGGGAACGAGCCGCGCGGCTCAGCCCATTTCCGGGGAAGCGCCGGCGTCATGCTGAAAGCCATGGACATCTTCACAAGGTGGGCTGCACGCAGAGCAACATAGACCGGCTCGGTAGAATGTGAAGCATGTCCTCAAGTGAAACCACGCAGATCGTGCGGCCCGCGCGCACGGTACGCGGCAGCGTTCGTCTGCCCGGCGACAAAAGCATCTCGCACCGCTATGCCATGCTGGCCGGTCTCGCGCGGGGCACTTCGCGCTTCGCCAATTTCTCAACAGGTGCCGATCCGCACAGTTCTCTCGCCTGCATGGCAGCACTCGGCGCGACCGTCCTGGAGAAGCCTGAGGGCACCGTGGAGGTGACGGGAGTGTCTGGCGCGTTCCAGCAGCCCACGCAGGATCTGGATTGCGGTAATTCCGGCTCCACCATGCGGATGCTGGCTGGCCTTGTCGCTCCTCATGCCGGCACCTACATCTTTACCGGCGACGCATCCCTGTCCAAGCGCCCCATGCAGCGAATCAAGGTGCCGCTGGAGCAGATGGGCGCGCGCGTTGATCTGACGGACGGCCACGCGCCCATGACGGTGCATGGCGGCCCGCTTACGGCAACCGGCTTCTCTACCCCCATTGCCAGCGCACAGGTTAAGACGGCGGTCCTTTTCGCCGGCCTGGGAGCGAGCGGCACGACCACGTTGCGGGAGGCGGTGCGGACGCGAGATCACTCCGAGCATGCGCTGCGTGCCTTTGGCGCGGAACTGGAACGTGGACGCGACAGCATCGCCATCACAGGCGGACAGCAGCTGCACGCAATTGAGGCGACGGTACCCGGCGACTTGTCGTCCGCAGCGTTCTTCCTGTGCGCTGCCCTGCTCTTCCCTGATTCGCAGATCGTATTCGACGACCTTGGCATGAATCCTTCGCGCGCCGCGCTGCTGGATGTTCTCGCGCTCATGGGCTTGCAAGTGCAGGTACTCAACCTGGAAGAGAAACATGGCGAGTTGATCGGCTCGGTGCAGGTCAACGGACCTGCTGCGTTGAAGGGCGCGGAGATCACCGGCACGCTGCCCGCGTTGATCATAGACGAGCTGCCGGTGCTTGCGGCCATCGCGCCGTACACGCGCGACGGCGTTCTGATCCGCAATGCGAAAGAGCTTCGCGTCAAGGAATCGGACCGCATCGCGCTGGTGGTACGTAACCTTCGGGCGATGGGCGCGGAAGTTGAGGAGTTCGAGGATGGAATGCGGATCCCGGGCGGGCAAATACTGCATGGCGGTGTCATCGACTCGGGCGACGATCACCGCATCGCCATGGCTTTTTCGATTGCCGCGCTGCGTGCGACGAGCGAAACGCAGATTGATGGCGCGGACGCCGCGGCCATTTCCTTCCCGGAGTTTTTCACCCTGCTGACTCAGGTCTCGAAAGAGTAACGGCCGCGTGTTTCCCGGTTTGCCGCCGCCGATTCCATCAACCCGTCCGCCGCTGCAAGCACGTCGTGCAGGCTGACTTCGTCGATCACATAGCCGTCTGGAGCGGGGGGAGCGAAATTCGCGTTTTTCAAGATTGCGTACCGTGGATCTCCAACAGGCAGCCACTCATGGACGGGTGACCACGCAGGCGCGATGACCACCATGGGCAAGTCTACCGCGCGGGCCACATGCAGCGGCCCGGTGTCCAGCGTCACGCCAAAGTCGCATCGCGTAAAGATCGCAGCGAGGTCGGCAATCCCCGTCTGACCCGCCACACTGATGGTTGTGTGCGGGATACGCGCCCGCAGGGCATTCACCGCGTCCGCCTCGCGCGCAGTCCCGGCAAAGATCAAGTCTGCCTGCTCGCGCCTGATCAGATGTTCGGCCAGCGCAATCCAGCGTTCTGCGCGCCATTGCTTGCGCTGCGTGGGAGACGTTTGTGTCACCATGGCAATCCGGCGCCTGCCGTGCGGTGAACCAAGCCGATTGAGCCGGCGCTCCGCGGCAACGGCCTGCGACTTTGCCACATAGATCCGCGGCTCCGTCTGCGTCGCCTCATGCCCAAGCGCCTCCAGCAGACGCAAGTTGTTGCTGATCTGACTGCCGTCCGGATTCCACGCGAGCGGCCTGTGCACGAGTTCAGGCCGCACGGCAAACCCAATCCGGAGAGAAGTTCCGGCAAGCGCACTCCAAATCGTCACCTTGCTCCGTTCGTTACCGGTCGTCAGCAACGTAACGTACGGCTCGCCATCGAATAACTTTCGCGAGCGAATCAGACGCACTGCACCCGTGAAATCCTTCACCGGGTCCGGCACCGCTCGAACCTCCGTGACGTGGGGATTGGTGCCGTAAATCTGTCCCGCGAAATCATTCCCCGTGACGACGATTCGAGCGCCTGGTAAAGCGGCAGCGATTGACTCAACCACAGGAGTCGCATGAACCATCGCTCCCAGTGCAGCCTGGAACTGCGGCAGGAGGAAATTCCGGCATCCGGTGCCATCATCCGGCAGTCTGGAAGGGCGCAGCAGGTCGTCGGCCGATCGAAGAAACCGTCCAGCACGGCGTGCAAAGGCGTCAATCACGTCCATCCAGCGTACGGCTCTACATTTTGTAGCGGCCCATGTCGTCGTCGCCCAGGTTTTCCAGCCAGCGGCGCAGTTCCTCAGAGCTGGCCTCGCGTCCATTCTTCTGGCCGGTCTTGGCGTTTTCCATGACCGCACGGCTCACGTAGATGGGGCAGTCCGCCCGCATGGCCAGGGCCAGGGCGTCAGACGGACGGGCATCCAGCGTCAGCACCTCGCCGTCACGCTCCATCCAGATGAGTGCGTAGAAGGTGTCATCGCGCAAGTCCGAAACGACGACGCGTGTAACGCGTGCCTCGAACGCGCGCAATGCATTACGGAGGAGGTCGTGCGTCATGGGGCGCGGGGTGGACGACTTTTCTATCTCCAGTGCGATGGCGTTTGCTTCAAAGATGCCCACCCAAATGGGTAGCACACCTTCACCGCTGACATCCTTCAGCACGATCATGGGCATGTTGGTAACAGGGTCCATCATCAGGCCGCGAATGCGTACTTCCACGTCGTCACTGATTGCACCGGGAGCGGCGTTGGGACGTGTCCGCTGAGTTGAGCCGCTCATACTGCCTCGCCCACCAGGCTGTTGGGAAAGGTCTTTGTGATGCGCACGTTGACGTAGCTGCCAAGTGCGGGAAATATCGGCTGCGCCGTAGTGAAGTTGACCGTCTTGTTCTGCGACGACCGGCCCGTGACCTGCCCGCGCTGCCGGTTGTAGCCTTCCACCATCACGTCCATCACCTGATTCAGGTGACGTTCGTAGCTGACGCGCTGACGTTCGCGCTGTGCATCCATCAGGCGTTGCAGGCGGACCGATTTTATCTCGTCCGGCACCGTGTCAGGCATCCCGGCCGCTGGCGTGTTGGGGCGCGGCGAGTACTGAAAGGCGTACACCGCGTCGTACCCGACCTCGTCCAGCAGTGTCATGGTTTGCTCAAAGTCCCCTTCCGTTTCGCCGGGGAAGCCGACGATGATGTCGGTGGTCATGCTGATGTCGCGCCTGGCAGCCTTGATCCACGCGATGCGCTCAAGATACCACTCACGGGTGTACTCCCGCTGCATCGCCTTCAACACCGCCGACGATCCGGACTGCACGGGAAGATGCACATGGTCGCAGACCGTGAGAGTGCTGTCGATGACGGCAATGATGTCTGGCGTAAAGTCCCGCGGATGCGACGTGGTGAAGCGCACGCGGCGAACCCCTGGGAGTTCACCGATGGTGCCGAGGACCTCCGCGAAGCTGCGCCGGCCAAGCGGATCGCGGTAGCTGTTCACGTTTTGGCCCAGCAGCTGAATGTCCGTGAATCCCCGGTCCGCCATGCGCCGCGCCTCAGCCATGATGCTCTCCGACGAGCGGGAGCGCTCCTTTCCGCGCGTATACGGCACCACGCAATAGCTGCAAAACTTGTCGCATCCCTCAATGATGGTGATGTAGCCACGGTGCGGATTGCTGCGCGCAGTGAACTCTGTGTCAAACGTCTCGTCCGTTTGCCGGTCATCCAGTCCCGTGATGCGCTTTTCGCCCGCTTCCAAGCGGACCAGCATCTCCGGCAGATTGCGGTAGGAAGCCGATCCGGACACGAGCGAAACATACGGCGCACGCTCGAAAATCTTCTCGCCTTCCTGCTGCGCCACGCAGCCCAGCACGGCAAACTGCTTGCCCTCGCCTTGCATGCGCTTGTACTCGTTTAGCCGGTGAAACACCTTCTGCTCCGCCTTGTCACGGATCGAACATGTGTTGTACAGGATCAGCCCCGCAGCCTCCTCGTCCTGAACGCGCGTGTACCCCTCATGCTCCAGCGTGCCGATCACCTTTTCGGAGTCGTGCGCGTTCATCTGGCACCCAAAGGTCTCGATATAGAAGGTTTTAGCGGGAACGCTCACAGGAAAAGTATACGCGGCGACCACTGGGCAACGATGCGAAACCTAGCTCAAGCGCGCCGGTCGTGACTGACGGAAGTCCGCGCCTGACATCTCCACCTCAATGCACATTTCGATTAACCGCGACCACAGGCGCTCCGTGATACGGTCTCCCAAGGTCTCCTGACGAACGGCTCTTTGTGCATCTCTTTGTGCTTCGGACACCTGACCGGATTGCATCCCGAGCGGCGGCCGATTCGGATAATTGGTGGTGATGATAGTAGTGCGGTTTGCGTTGTAGCGAGTATTCAGCAGGTAAGCCACGGTGTCGGAAGCCCACTCTGATGGACGCATGCTGCCTAATTCGTCCAGCACAAGAACTTCCGTCTCGAACACGGGCCTGAGAATGTCTAGCTCGTTGGCAGACACGCCTGCACTGTACGTGCTTTGCACGGAGCGTAGCAAATCACCGTACTCGTAAAAGAGACCAGTAGCGCCCCGTTCCATGATCAGATTCTGGAGGACTGCGACAGCAAGGTGCGTTTTCCCTAGACCGGCGCTGCCAACTAGGAGCAGCCCGGTACCTTCTGTGTCGAACACGGGATATTGCTGCGCAAACTTCTGTGCCACCTTGTAGGCCTTCCAAAGGGCAGGATTTGCCCCGTTGTACGCGTATTCAAAAGACTCGAGTGTGCAGTGCTCGTACCGTTTGGGAATACGGGCACGGCTCAGAACACGGCGGGCGCGCCGCTGGAGACGGCATGAGCACGGGAGAGCCGAACGGCGGCCCATCGGATCTTCCACGACGCGCATACCCTGTCCGTCGCACAGCGGGCAAGCGTCGTCAAACTCCGCGCGGACGGCACTATGCTCCATGATGTTCACGGTGTCTTAGTGCTCTCCTTTGCCGAATCACGCGGGAGCACCACCGTGCATTCGGGCGAACTGCTAGCCGGCTTGCATTCCTGAAACGCAATCACTTCACCCTTCTGATCCAGGCATGTCGTGGAGGATACGGCATTCGACCGCGCACTCCATCGCCTGCCTGATGCCAGACATGCATCCAGTGTTTCACGGCGCGTTTTCACCAATGTGGCGCTGCCGACGGTGTTGAAGGTGTCCCCCGGCGGCAAGTCCACGGGAGGCTTCGGAAGTGGCGCGTCTACCCGGATGATGCTGGTGACCGGCTGGGGACGGGTGACGACTGGAGTAGCGGCCAAGGGTGTCGCGAAGTTCGGTCCCAAATCCGGGCAGTTAGCTTCCACCGCATTCGGTGCCGCGGGATTCGGTTCCTGCCCCACGCAGGCAGTGCCTGGTGCGTTGCGGTTTTGTGCGCCGGGTGGCAGCGCTTGGCCCGCGGCAGCGCTTTGCGCATGTGACACCGCTAAGCAGGCCACGCAGAAGAGTCCGGCCAGTTTGCAGGCGTTTCGTCCAGTGGATCTGACCCAAGTTCGCATCATCCCCTCCGTGGACGTTATCCTCCGCCGCCGCGACTCCCATTGCGTGCAGACCCGTTTACATCCTTCAGGCAAGCTCGTCTCGAATGCCTTCCTTACCGCACATCGAGAGATTGCGAGCGGGGCAACACCCAGCTACAATGGAACCAACCGGACGCTGCCGCATCCAATCGTGCAGCAGCAATCAGTTGAAACCCGAAACCTAGATAAGCGACCGGACCATCGATGTGGCGTGACAGCACCGCTGCAAGCGAACCGTGAGCCGGGCGGCTACTTTAAACGAAACGAGATTCGCAATGCCGAAGCAAGGAATTCATCCCAACTACGCCGACACCAACGTCAAGTGCGCCTGCGGCAACACTTTCCAGACCCGCTCCACCCACAAAGGCGACATCCTGCTGGAAATCTGCTCCGCGTGCCACCCCTTCTTCACCGGCAAGCAGAAGATGATCGACACGGCAGGACGCATCGAGCGCTTCAAGCGCAAGTTCGCCAAAAGCGACGCCTCTGTCGCCGCCGCCAAGTAGCTTGCAGTCATCAACCGAAAGCCTCCGGTCCGCCGGAGGCTTTTTCGTGTAAAACCCGCCATGAAGAAAAGTTGGGAAAATAGCTCGACAGCCGTCCTTCACCACTCCGTCGACGCGGCAGCGAAGACCGGCACCGTGCCCGCCGAGTTCCACATCGGCAACGTCAGCATCGCCCCCGCCACCGTCCTCGCGCCCATGGCTGGCGTCACCGACACTGTGTTCCGCCGTTTCATCAAAAACGTGTCCCTCTTCACCACCTCTACCGCCCCAGACACGAAAGCAACGAACAACGAGGCGACGAGCACAAACGTCCACACCGAGCAGAGCAATCAGCAGTCCGGCTGCGGCCTTATCATGACGGAGTTCACCTCCGCCGACGGCCTCTCTCGCATGCGCGAGACCAAGCGCAAGCGCTACCTGACCTACTACGACGACGAACATCCCATCTCGGCGCAACTCTTTGGCTCCAACCCCGAGACGCTGGCCGATTCCGCCCGCATCTGCCAGGACGCTGGATTCGACATCGTCGATCTCAATCTGGGATGCCCAGCCAAGCGCGTGGTCAAGTGCAACGGCGGCAGTGGTCTCCTGCGCGACCTGCCGCACATCCGCACCATCTTCGAGCGGGTGCGCGCCGCCATCACCATTCCCTTCACTGTCAAGTTTCGCCTCGGCTGGAACGACAACTCCCTGGTCTGCGTCCCGCTAGCGAAGATGGCCGAGGACTGCGGCCTGAATGCCGTCGCCCTCCACGCCCGCACGCGCGAGCAGGGCTACACCGGCAACGCCCGCTGGGAGTGGATCGCCGCCGTCAAGGACGCAGTCACGATTCCGGTCATCGGCAATGGTGACATCCGCACGCCCGAGGACGCCGCTCGCATGATCGCTGAGACCGGCTGCGACGCGGTGATGATCGGCCGCGCCGCGCCCGCCAACCCGTGGATCTTCCGCCAGATCGCCCAGCACACCGCGTCACAGGCCGCCTTGCATGGTTTGTCTTCCGGTAGCGCAGCTACTTTGTCATCCCGCAGCGAAGCTACTTTGTCATCCCGCAGCGAAGCGGAGGGACCTGCTTTTCAGCACGGCAGCTGTCGTGGATACGACATCGCCACGGAGCAGGATCGCTACCGCATGATCCGCACCTACTTCACCATGCTGTTCGCAGAGATGGAGCAGGAGCACCCGGAGATCGACGTTCCCACCGGCATCGACCTTGAAGCTCTAACCCCCGCTGAACTCGCAGCACACAACCACCTCCGCCATCTCGCCCGCGATCGCGAGTCTGCCCGTCGCGACGTCATCGGCAAGATGAAGCAGTTCGCTAGCTGGTTCACCCACGGCATCCCCGGCGGAGCCACCCTGCGCCGCAGCATCTTCGAGGCCAAACAAGCCGAACAAGTCATGGACGCCGTAGACCGCTTCTTTTCGATGGACGCCGCCCACCGCACCATCAGCACCAACGACCTGCAACCCGCCGCCTTCGCCAACTACCAGGACAGCTAGAAAGTGCTTCTGCGAGCCACCGGGGCAGCGAGGAAGTGGTTCCGGCGGCCACCAGGACAGCAGGAAAGTGCATTCGCCGGCCACAAGGACAGCATGAGAGTCCTTTGCCGGCCACCAGGTAGATGGGAAGTGCTTTCGTACCGCTACCTTCCAGGGTCGAAGACCCGGGACATAACAGCCTGGGCCGAAGGCCCAGGTAAATGGAGGTGGATGAGCGCAGGGCTGAAGGCCCGGCACAAGTACGACAGCTACGAGGCAGACTACTGTAGCCGCAGAGTATCGTTCTGGAAGGACGCGGAAGGCCACCCCTTATGAACAGACGCGAAATCATTACTGCACTTTCCGCTTCGGCATTATTGACCATGGACAACGCAGCCCAGAAAAGCGTCGCTGCTGACGGAGACCCGCGACTGACCGAGTCAAAGGTCTACCAATTCGCCGACCTGCCCACCATCGAACGGCTGCACGGGCGGGTCGACCAGACGGTGCTGCAAGGCACACTCGCAACAGGCGAGGGCCTGGAAGTACATGAGACTACGCTGCCTCCCGGACAGATGCCGCACCCGGCACACCGGCATCGCCATTCCGAGCTGATGCTTGTGCGAAGCGGTCTGCTGGAGTTCGATAACGACGGACAGAAAACTACCGCAGGTCCAGGCGGCGTCTTCTTCGTAGCCTCCAACGTCCCGCACGCAGTAAAGTGCGTCGGCGACATCGCCGCCAACTACTACGTCACCGCAATCGGACAAGACTGAGCCAGGTAAGACTGCGGTGACATCATGGGCAGAATGAAACAGTTTGCTAACGGGTTAACCCACGCGGGCTGTAGGCCCGCGCTACTTAGCCTGGGGGTAACGCCCCACATACAGGTTCGACCGTGCACGCGGGCTACAGGCATCCGCTAAACGCCAGGTGTCCGGCTCTGGGCACGCGAACGGCCCTGAATACCGGCGGACACCGGACAGAAAGTGCGCGCACAAACGCACAGACAAAGGTTTGTCTCGTATCGATTTCCCGCACGTTACCCCGCTAACGTAAAAGAAGAAACCGCGATGAGCACCCCAATCACCTGATCCATTCCAACCGGCACTTCAACTTCTGTTCGCATGGTGAAAGCAACCTGCAGCACTCCTGTCGTGTTTCCAAAACGTTCCACGTGGAACATCGCAGCACACCTCCGCCATCGCCGCGACCGATCCAAACGTCTCGCACATCCGATCGGGCATAACTACCGCCGCAACCGTGCGCCGGGTGCCTCACGTCTTGCTTCTGAGATTAGGGGGATTTATGTCCGGCAGGCTCTGCTACGATGAACGCATTGGAGGCGTCGCTCATGCACGAATACGGTCCAATGATTCTTCTGTTCCTTGGCATCCTTGGAGGGATCTGGCTGAACCGCCGCGACTTCGCTGACCTGAAGGCCGACATGAACCGGCAGTTTAGCGAGGTAAACCGCCGCCTCGATCGCGTCGACGACGACCTCAAGATGTTCCACAACGTCACCGGCAAGCTGGACGGCCGCATCGACGAGATCAAAGCCCGCTTGTAAGGACTCATGAAGACTGCGTTCGCACATCCAATGAGGCATGACCACTGCCGCAACCGTTCGCATCCCCTTTGACAACACGTATGCCCGGTTGCCGGCGAACTTCCATGCGCGGGTCCATCCAAGGCCCGTCCATGCACCGCGACTGATCAAAATCAATGATCAACTAGCGCGGTTTCTGAAGATCAATCCCACGGAACTAGCCAGCCCTGAAGGTGTTGAGGTGCTTGCGGGCAATCAGGTTGCCGACGGCTCCGAGCCGCTGGCCATGGCGTACGCGGGGCACCAGTTTGGCGGATTTGTGCCACAGCTCGGCGATGGCCGTGCCAACCTGCTGGGCGAGGTCACCGCGCAGGACGGCAAGCGCTACGACATCCAGCTGAAAGGTTCCGGCCCCACACCCTTCTCGCGGCGGGGCGACGGCCGGGCCGCGCTCGGCCCCGTTCTGCGCGAATATATCGTGAGCGAAGCCATGCACGCGCTCGGCGTACCCACCACGCGCGCACTGGCCGCAGTGCTGACCGGTGAGCAGGTCATCCGCGAAGAAATGCTGCCCGGCGCCATACTGACCCGTGTTGCCAGCAGCCACCTGCGCGTGGGCACCTTCGAATACTTCGCAGCGCGCAAGGACACTGACTCCATAAGCACCCTAGCCGGCTACGCACTTCAGCGTCACTACCCCGAAGCCGCGCTCCACCCTAAGCCGTACTGTGCTCTGCTGCAGGCGGTCACTACCCGCCAGGCGCATCTCGTCGCCCAGTGGATGCTGCTGGGCTTCATTCACGGCGTCATGAACAC
>CAXUBG010000067.1:0-15732 GCA_964249285.1 uncultured Terriglobus sp.
TATTACATGCTCTTCCACGTGGCATTCCGGCGTGCGCGCATGTTGGCGTTCATCAACCCTGACGCCGACCCGCGCGGCAGCGGATTTCATATCCTGCAATCGCTCATAGCCGTCGGCACGGGAGGCTTTCTGGGCCGTGGACTCACTGAAGGCATGCAGAAACTCTTCTACCTGCCAGAGCCCCACACCGACTTCATCTACGCTACCGTCTGTGAAGAACTCGGTTTCCTGGGGGCTATCCTGCTGCTTGCCGCGTTCGTCCTCCTGGGCTACCGCGGGCTCCGGGCTGCGTACCTGTCAACGGACCCGTTCGCCAGATTTCTGGCGTTTGGCATGACCTGCGCCATCCTCATTCAGGCCTTCTTCAACATGAGCGTGGTGCTGGCCCTGCTGCCCACCAAGGGCATTCCGCTGCCCTTCATCTCGTCCGGCGGAACAAGCGTCTTTATCACCCTGGCCAGCATGGGTGTGCTGCTGAACGTCACGCGCGAGATCGACTGAACGCGTGGTGGAGCAGGCAAACAACAGGCAGAGCACTGGCAACTTCCGCGTCCTTGTCGCGGGCGGCGGCACGGGTGGCCACGTCATTCCCGCGCTTGCCATTGCACGGGAGTTAAGCAACGTGCACGGTGCCACTGTCCACTTCGTGGGAACCGCACGCGGGTTGGAGGCACGGCTCGTACCGGAGGCGGGCTTCCCTCTGACGCTCGTGCGGGCGGGGCAATTCAACAAGGTGTCGCTCGGCACGCGGGTGCGCACGCTGGGTGCGTTGCCAGGGGCTGTCGTGCGGTGTGCTGCGCTGATGCGCCAGTTCAAGCCGCATGTGGTCCTGGGGGTGGGCGGGTACGCCAGCGGTCCGGCGATGCTGGCGGCGCTGGCGCTCAGAGTTCCCATGGTCGCGTATGAGCCGAACGCGATTCCCGGGCTGGTCAACCGCCGAGTCGGCCGCTTCGTAGCGAACGCCGCAGTGGCGTACCCGGAAACCGCCCTATACTTCCGCAAAGCCGGCGTGACAGGAGTACCCGTTCGGCCCGAAATCTTCAACATCAGGCCGTTGCCAGTGGAGCCTCTCCGCCTGCTGGTAACCGCCGGCAGCAACGGCGCAAAGATCTTCAACGAGACACTGCCGAACATTGCCGCGGACCTGTTGCGCGCGGTTCCCGGGCTGACGATCATGCATCAAGCCGGTGAGCGTGCCTTCGAAGCGACCCTTGCGGCGTATCGTGCAAGCGGCATCGCTGAAGATCAGGTCGAAGTGCATGCGTTCTTACCCGACATGCCACACCAGCTGGACCTGGCAACGCTTGTCCTCGCCCGCGCAGGCAGCACGGTAGCGGAGCTTGCGGCGGCGGGGCGGCCGTCGCTGTTGGTGCCTTTTCCGCTCGCTGCGGACGACCACCAGACCCGAAACGCGCTCGCCATGACAACGCTTGGCGCGGCGGAACTGCTGCCTCAGCGGGAGCTTACCCCGGAGTCACTCCTGGAGCATCTCCGTTCGCTGCTGCTGGACCCGGCACGGTTACAACGGATGGCTGCAGCAGGACGTGCCGCAGCTTGGCCGGACGCTCTGCATCGGATCCGACGGATGCTCGCGGTCTTCGCTCCACCTGCACACATGTAGGAAGAGGCCCGGCAGTTTCGCCGGACCTCTCGACCCTCTTGGGGGAGGGATCCTGTCTAGCGGTGTCCGCCACCACCGCCACCATGGAAGCCGCCGCCTCCGCCGCCTCCGTGGAAACCGCCACCACTCGGAGCGGAGTATCCGCGGCTGCCGCCACCATAGCTGCCACCACTCGGAGCAGAGTAGCCCCGTCCGCTCAAGCTGCTGCCTGACTGCGAGAAACTGCGAGACTGCCCGCCGCTATAGCTCTGTATGCCCCGCTTGTCGACCCAGCATATCCACCCCGTGATGCGTACCCGTTCGCGGAACCGCCATATCCGCCCCGGTTGCCAAAGCCAGCGCCACCGGCGTAGCTGGCACGGGAGAAGCTCGGGCTCCGGTTGAATGCGACACCCCCGCCGCGTATGCCCCCGCGATAGCCACCGAACCCGCCGTTGTAAAAGTGTCCGCCGAAGCCCGGCCCAAAGTGATTGCAGCCGCGGTTGTACCAGAACGACCCGCCGCGCCAGAATCCTCCGTAGTAGCCAACCCCAAAGTAGCCGAAGCCGTAGTTCAGGCCACCGTAGTAGCCCACTTCCGGACCCCAGTACCCCGCGTTCCACAAATACCCGCCGCCGCCGTATCCAGGGCCCCCCCACCCCGGCGTCCAGAGCGCGCCCACGTAAGGGGGAGCTACCCACGCGCCATCAATCCAGTAGTAGTCGTTTGCAGCGTTATCCCACGCCCAATACCCCGGGGTCCAGATGTAACCGTCTCCAGGTGCTGGTGGCTGGTCATACTCAGGAATCGGAGGTGGAGCGCCATACTGAGCGCCAACTTGTATCTCCTGCGCGGAAGCAGAACCCGCGCTGAGCGCCAGGACCGGAACGGTTGCCAGCGCCGCCATCGCCAGCAAGTTTCCAACTGTTGTGATCTCTTTCAAGCTCTTCATGATCCGTACCTCTCCCGCCCCCTTCGCCAGACCGTCGGCGTTCGGCGGGGTCGATCGGGAGCCAGGACATTCTGCGTAATCAAAATGCTACGCGGAATAACACCTATTAGAACCCGCTTGCAGGCAAGAGGTTGCGGAGTGTCGTGTGTCGGCCTCGCAATAGAAAACGGACGGCCAGTAGATTACCTGACCGTCCGTTCGATTCGCTTACACATCAACGGCGTCCGCGTTCGTCTCCGCCACGTGGCTCCTCATGCGGCTGTTGCTCGGGCCGGCTTTCTGGTATTTGCCGGGCCTCCGGTGCTGGACGGGATTGCGGCGCAGCCTGCTGCTGGTTGTAGGCCGGGCGATTTCCATAGCCAGGTTGCTGGTTTTGGTAGGCGGCCCGGTTCTGATAGTTGGGCTGCGGCGTGGGACGGCTCTGTTGCTGCTCCGGCCGGGAACCATTTTGCGGACCTCCTTGCCCATTGTTCGCGAAGCCACGCTGTCCAGTACTTGCCGTGTTCCCGGCAAACCCGCCCTGGCTGCCTCTGCTGGCAGCGTTCACCGGGCGGTACTGACCACCTGCCGCCGTGGCGGGAGCAGCATTGGAGTGCAGGGAGTTCACTGACTGCGCGGGACGGGCCAGTGCTGCTGCGGGCGGAATGCCATGGTTCGCGCTGGCAAACTGGTTGCGGTCCTGCCTCGCAAACTGCGCATGGGAGGTCTGCACGCTGGTGGCTTCGATGTGGTTCTCACGGAACGCCGCCTGCTCACCCGGCGTTGGCCGCACCGGCACGCCTCCAGGTCCGCCGTTGTACGACACATGTACGTTGTTCACGACCGTCACATTGTGCACGTAGGTATTGTGGATCACATTCACATTCACATGGCTGATCGCCGTGTTGTAGAAGAAGTGCGGACCGTTCCAGTAGCCGCCGGAGAAGCCACTGCCGAAATACCCAAATCCATAGTTCACGCCACCATAGAAGCCGATGTGCGGACCCCAGTATCCCCCATGGAAAACATAGGCGGAGTTCTCATAGCCCCAGTACCCGGGCGTCCACAAGTAGCCGGGCTGCGGTGCGACGACCCAGGTGCCCGGTACCCAGTAGTAGTCAGCAACCGCGGGATCCCACTGCCAGAAGCCGGGGGTCCAAATATAATCCGGGCCCGGGCAGATCGGCTGCGCATACACCGGCAAAGCCGGCGGCGCGATGTTGACGCTAATGAAAACACCAGCGCTTGACCGAAGAGGCGCAAGCGCCGCACCGGCAGCTAGCGCGAGAGAGGCAAAACGGTACTTTGACATGGTGAACATCTCCTTGCCGCCGATGCTGAAACACGGCGGCTTTCTCCACGCCTTGTTCAGACGCGGTGTTCGGCCGGATGTTGCTGCCGCTGCTCTGTTTCTGCGCACCAAACGTCCCATCGCTGCTAGATTGATTTCTGGTCCTGCACTGAGGACAGGAGATCGTCAGGCTTGTTCGCAGCAGCGCAGCGAGTGCACTTCATCGGAATCGGCGGTATCGGGATGAGCGGCATCGCCGAGGTCCTGCTCTCCCTCGGATTTCCCGTCACAGGGTCGGACATCCGGTCCACGACGGCCACGGACCGCCTCCGGAAACTCGGTGCCACCATCTTCATCGGACACGCAGCCGAGCAGGTACGGCCGGCGGATGTGGTTGTGACCAGTTCTGCCGTCATGCAGGACAATCCTGAAGTGGTGGAGGCGCGTACCCGGCGCATTCCCGTCGTGCAACGCGCCGAAATGCTGGCCGAACTGATGCGCCTTAAATTCGGCATCGCGGTCGCAGGGATGCACGGCAAGACCACAACCACCAGCATGATCGGTGCCATTATGGACGCGGGCGGGCTTGATCCGACGGTGGTCGTCGGAGGCCGCGTCGATCTGTTCGGCTCCAACGCCCGCGCGGGCCGCTCACGCTATCTGGTGGCGGAGGCCGATGAAAGCGACCGCAGCTTTCTGAAGCTCTCACCCATCCTCGCGGTGGTCACCAACATCGACCGCGAACACATGGAAAACTACAACGGCATGGCTGACGTGGAGCAATGCTTTGTGGATTTCATGAACAAAGTGCCGTTCTACGGCGCAGTCACCGCCTGCGTGGATGACCCTCTTCTCCGTGCCGCTCTCCCCCGGGTACAACGCCGCCTCATGACCTACGGTGAAGGCACGGATGCGGACTTCCGTACGGTTCCCCTGGCCCGGGAGCAGGGATTTCAGGCCGTGTTTGAGGTGAACGCACGGGGTCTGGTGCTTGGCCCGTTCCGGCTGCACGTACCGGGAAGGCATAACATCCTGAATGCCACCGCCGCGGTTGGCGTCGCGGTCGAGTTAGGCGTAGCTCCGCAGCAAATCGCGAGCGGTCTGGCGCGCTTTCGCGGTGCGGAGCGTCGGTTTCAGGTGCGCGGCACGCAGCGCGGGGTTACGGTGGTCGACGATTACGGTCACCATCCCACGGAAATCAAGGCAACGCTGGCCGCCGCGCGGGAGTCAGGCTTGCGCCGCGTTCACGTGCTTTTCCAACCCCACCGGTACACCCGCACGCGCGACCTGCTGGATGAGTTTGCAACAGCGTTCAGGGACGCCGCGCGCGTCGAGGTCGTTGACATCTATCCCGCCAGTGAGCCTCCCATCGAGGGCGTCACCGCGCAAGCCCTGGTCCGCGTCTTGCGAGCCGCCGGAACAGATGCACATTACGCGTCCGGCTTCGGTGCGGCTGCGGAATGCCTTGCCGATTTCGCAGTCTCGGGTGAGGGCATCCTGACGCTCGGCGCGGGTAGCGTCTCTCAAGCCGCGCCCTTAGTCTTGCAGGCACTAAAAAGCGATTCGACCGAGAAGTAAAGCGGCAAAAAAGTGCCTGCCCTCTAAGGGCAGGCACACCAGGACAGTATTAGCTCAGGTTGGCGGATGTCGCCGGACCGGTGCTTGTGGTAATTCCACCGTTGACGCCGGTCGGAAAGAACCCGCCCGACGAAACTCCAGCCTGGTTGCCAAAGGCGAGATACAGCACCTGCCCAGGCGTACGAACTGCTGGCAACCCGTTCGAAACATTAATCGAAAGGTACTGCACTTGTGAGCCGGTCGGCGGCGGCACGATATCGGCACCGTCCAGCACGGGCGAAGGGATGTTAAGCCGTGCGATCTGTGTCCGGACGGTAGAAACGTGTTCCGCTTCCGCAGCCAAAATACGCGCCGCGTAGGTGATGACGGCGGACGTGGTCAGGAGGCCCGCGGCACCGGCGTACGCTGATACGCCTATGTCCTCAAAGATGCGTGACAACGTCAGGAACTCATTCTGGCTGCCGAAGCCAATGCCAAGGGCGTTCAGGTTGATGTTGGGTTTGGCGATCGCCGCGCTGCCGAGCAGGCTCCGCAGCAGGACCACATGGGCGCGCTCGTCCGATCCGATCTGCGTCAGGATCGGTTGTGAGAAGACGAGGCTGTTGGTGAACGTCACCTTCTTGCCGCCGGTCGTGGTGCCGCCGGTGGACGGATTGGAACCATTAGCCTGGCCGTTGATGCCGATCCCGAACTGCTCAATCCCATAACCGTAGATGCCGTAGGTGTAAAACTCCGCTTCCAGGTACTCCAGATTCAAAGCAAAGTTGAGGACCGTCATCTCGGTCATGGTTTGTGCGTCTGCCTTCGGCTCGGCAATGGTCATTGCGCCGACCGCGGCGGTGGCAACACCGAGGGTTTGAATGAATTTGCGGCGATTGGGTGAAGCCGCGACGGCTTCGGCAATGATGCTCTTCGACATAAAAACTCCGGAAATGCGTATTGCGGTTGAACGTACTTAGGCGCGTGCTGCCAAACGGCGGCGTGCGAAGCCTACCAGCAATGTGGCCGGCGGCAATACCAGCAGGAGCGTGGAAGGTTCAGGAACGGGGCTGGCGTCCACGGTCACGGAAAAATTTGCGGTGCGCTGCACGCATGGCGCTGTGTTACTGGCCAAAAACATGCCGCCCGGCGTGTTGCACGAATCGCCCGTTGCCGTAGGGTCGCCCGCAAACAAGAAGCTGCCGGTCGTCAGATTTGTCCCGCTAAATTCATTGGGGAATTCAGTGAGATAGAGCAAATACGATCCAGCTCCTAGGGTGTCCGACAGGCTGACATCGCCCAGCCCGCTGTTTTGCGTGAAGTCAACGAAGTTCCCGTTGGACTGAAAGAGCGTGAGGTCCGGCAGAAATCCGCCTGCCGCATAGGAGGTTGTGGTGAAGGTATACGTGGACGCAGTGGGTGTGTTGAAAGAGTAGACGTACACCGAGTTGTCTGCGGCGAAAGTTCCGTTCTTAGTCGAGAAGGTATCTGCGTGCGCTACCGGGCCGGCAAGCAGCCCGAGCAGAAGTGCGCCAGCAGGCGCAAGGTGACGAAAGGTCATGGTAACTCCATATGCTGGTGAGGAATCAAACAATTC
The DNA here is from genome assembly GCA_964249285.1 of uncultured Terriglobus sp. Lineage (GTDB taxonomy): Bacteria > Acidobacteriota > Terriglobia > Terriglobales > Acidobacteriaceae > Terriglobus. The sequence goes on from CAXUBG010000067.1 coordinate 6,977, forward strand.
ATCAATTCGTGCAGGCGTTGAACATAGCTTTGCCGCCAAAGAACAGGGCAAGAAAGGTATAAAATGCCGCGCGTGTACCAATCGTCGCGCATCGCATCCGGTGGTGCCGAAAGGTCATGGCAAGCAGATTAGATACTGATCAAGCGGAGCCGTGGTGCGCCAAACCATGCCGCTTTCACTGCACGAAGGTCTGTTGCACCGCCTTGATGCCACGCGCCTGCTATCGCCCGAAACTGCGTGAGATCCACATCGCTTGTCCGACGCCATGCCCGCCGCTCTCGTGCCTGCCGCAGTTCCGGGCAGACGGCGGCAGTTACCCCGAAAGGTACGCGTGCCCCGTTCCAAGCACGCCGGCTTGTAAGATGACAACGTGAAGCTGCGGCTCCAGCTAACGGGTAAACAGCCGGAGAGAAAGCGGCCGGCATCGCCGGAATTCCCGCCAAAGCCGCGCGCCACCACGGTCCCACAGGTGCGGCGGCCCATCAGCGACCCGGTGCGGCCGCGCCGGGAAATGCTGGACGACCTTCCCGGGGATGGTGATACGGAAGCTTTTCTGCGCGCAGATGGCCCCAACCGGCGTATCCGGCGCGGCCTGATTCCTCAGACAAAGAGTGGACGCGTGGCCGCTGGTGTTGTCGCGCTCACATGTCTGGCCGCTGTATGCGCCGGCACAGTCATGGCAGCGCGCTTCATCGCGACTGATCCAAAGTTTCGCATCCCTTCGTCGAAAGCCATTGAAATCGACGGCAACAGCCATCTGACGCGGTCCCAGATGCTGAGCGTCTTCGGGGAAGATATCGAGCGCAACATCTTCAGTGTGCCCATGGAACAGCGGCGCGCCCAGATGGAGCAGATGCCGTGGGTAGAACACGCTACCGTAATGCGCTTGCTGCCGGATAGAATCCGCGTGCAGGTGACGGAACGGGTGCCCGTGGCGTTTGTCCGCGAGGGAACCCGCATCGGCCTTGTGGATGCCAATGGCGTTCTGCTCGACATACCGCCAGAGACTGGTGTAGCGGGGTACACCTTTTCAGTGATCACAGGTGTCAAATCCAGTGAGACGGCGGAGCAACGTGCCGAACAGATGAAGCTGTACGCCGCATTCGTCAACGACCTGGATTCCGACGGCAAAGGCACGTCATCCCTCTTAAGCGAGATCGATCTGTCCGACCCGGAAGATGCCAAGGCTCTCATTCCCGATCACAACAATGAAGTACTCGTGCACTTTGGCCACGAAAACTTCCTCGCTCGCTATCAGCGATTCCAGGAGCACATTGCGGAATGGCGGTCCCAGTATCCCCGGCTGAGTAACGTCGATATGCGATACGAGCGGCAGGTGGTGCTTCAAATGCCGCCGAAAGACACGACCCTCACAAACGCTGCTTCTGCCGAAGGGACACGTGCCGCGCACCTGCAGCCTGCGTCACAGATTCGTCCGCTTGCCTCGTCCGGCTCGCCCAGACCTACTGCCCTGCGCGCGACGTCATCCGTTCCATCAAATCATGTCGCCACGGAGCAGGCCACCGCCGCCGCGAAAGATGCAGCCCAGCGCAAACGGATCGACGCAATCAAGGTTTGGATGGCGCAACGGCAGAAAGCTCGCGCAACGGCGCAGGGAACGCCTGCCGGTACCGCTTCGGGAGCACCGGATTCACATTAAGCAGCCGCTCCTTTGCGTCGCGGCAGCTTCCGGCATCAAGTTGCATACACATCGCACCCCGGTGGCCTGGAGTGCACCAATCCGCTGTACCATGCAACGCAGGTGAGGCGCTGCTGTGACGGAAAAGAACGACACCCTGATCACCGTGCTCGACGCAGGCAGCAGCAAAAGCTGTGTGCTGGTGGCGGAGGTGCATGACGGCGTGCTGCGATATCGCGGCCACGGCATCGAGAAATCAAGGGGAATGCGCAAGGGCCTGATCGCGGAGCTCGGCCCCGCAGCCGACGCCATTAACAAGGCCGCCCTGACCGCCGAGCGCCTGACCAACTTCTCTATCGAAACCACCATAGTCGGCGTCGGCGGGACACACGTTCAGGGCATCAACTCCCGCGGCGGTATCTCCATGGGCAGCCGGATGCGCGAGATTACACGGGAGGAAGTCCGCGCCGCCGTCGATCGTGCCCGCTCGGTGGCTCTTCCTCCAGACCGCGAGATTCTGCACCTGCTGCCCCAGGAATTCATCTTGGACGATCAGGCAGGTATCCACGACCCCATCGGCATGGTCGGCACCAAGCTCGAAGTCAATCTGCATCTCTCCACCTGCAGCGGAGGCGTGGCGCAAAGCGTCATCACCTGCGCCAATCGCGCCGGCCTTGAAGTGGTGGACACCGTCTACGAAGGCATCGCATCGGCAGAGGCCGTGTTGAGTGCGGACGAGCGTGAACTCGGCGTCTGCCTCGCCGACATCGGTGCCAGCACTACCGAGCTTGCCGTCTTCTTTGAGGGATCGGTCGCGCATACGGCCGTGCTTCCCATCGGCGGCGACCACTTCACCAATGATCTCGCGGTAGGCCTGCATGTCAGCACGGAGGAAGCCGAACAGCTCAAACTCGAGTACGGTAACTGCGTCGTGACGAGCGTCCCATCGCTCAATGAAGTGGAGGTCGGCCGCAGCCTGCCTACCGGCGGCAGCGGCACACCGCGTCTGGTCCGGCAACGTTACCTTGCCGAGATCCTCGAACCCCGCGCCCGCGAACTGTTCACCATGCTCCGCGATAACCTCCGGCAAGGCGGCGTGCTGGAGGCATTGGGCACGGGATGCGTCCTGACCGGCGGCGGCGCAAAACTGCTGGGCCTACTCGACGTGGCGGAGAGCCTGCTGCGCACACCCGCGCGCGTGGGGTCTCCCGTGCCGCTCTCCCGTATGCCCCACGAACTCGCCACGCCAGAGTTCAGCACGGTCATCGGCATGTTGCTCTACACCCATCGTACCCAGGTACGCCGCGCCAACGAGGAACTTGGCCTGAAGCAGAAACTGAAGTCACTATTTGTGGGTAGCTTCTAAGCGCATGGAAGGACACGAAGAGCAGCCTCAATGTGGCGGCTGACATCAGCCTGCGCAAACTGGCTGGCAACGCGAATCGCGTTCAGGATCGCTACCTCGTTCGATGATCCATGGCCGATGATGCACGCTCCTCGGACGCCAAGCAGAGGTGCGCCGCCGTACTCGGAATAGTCAAGCCGCTTCTTGAAGTTCTTGAAAGCTTTCCGGCTGAGCAGCGCCCCGACCTGCGAGGTAATCGTCGCTTTCAACGTCTGCCGCAACGAGTCGCTCACCAGACGCGCAACCCCTTCACTCGTCTTCAGCGCGACGTTTCCAACAAACCCATCACACACCGCAACATCGCATCGCCCGTTAAACAAGTCACGGCCTTCGATATTCCCAAGAAAGTGATACAGAACATCGCTGCCCAACTCTCGAAGCAGGGGAAGTGTCTCGCGTGTCAGCGTGTTGCCCTTGCTGTCCTCTTCGCCAATCGAAAGCAGACCGACGCGCGGCTTTGGAATGCCCAGCACATTACGGGCATAAATCTGCCCCATCAGCGCGAACTGCAATAGATTTTGCGGCGTACTGTCTACATTGGCACCCGCATCCAGCAACACACAGGGAGATCCCGTGATCGTCGGCATGATGGTGGCCAGCGCCGGGCGATCCACACCCTCCAGCGTTCCAAGCACCATCTTCGCGGTGGCCATCGCGGCCCCGGTATTGCCCGCCGTCACAAACCCGCGCGCTTTGCCCTCGCGGACCAGCTTCAGACCCACCCGCATACTGCTGTCCCGCTTGGAGCGGACGGCCTGCGCAGCTTTATCAGTCATGCTGATCCATTCGCTGGCATGCACGATGTGGATCGGGAGTCGCTCGCCACGCAGGTGCTGCTCCAGACATGGACCGACACGTTCTTGCGAACCAACAAGGTGAATGCGCACAGGGTACTGCCCGCACGCCGCAATCGCACCGCGTATCTCTGGCTCGGGATTCTTGTCAGAACCCATTGCGTCCAGAACAATGTCCGTCAGCATTCCCCCTCTTCCAGGAGTGCCTATGCCGCGGCTTTAGTCGCCGTAAGAACGGCACGTCCACGGTACTCACCGCACTTGGGGCAAGCATGATGCGGCAGCTTGCGCTCACCGCAGTTTGGGCAGTTCGCCGAATTGGGGGCAGTTAGAAAATCGTGCGAACGGCGCTTGGCAGTACGCTGCTTCGAGTGGCGACGCTTGGGATTCGGCATCGGAAGTACCTTTCAAATACAGATCAGCGCGAAGGCGCTGTTGGACCGCACGGGTTCATGCCGGTCCGGATCTTCTGACCACACTGCAAACATACGATCGCGCAGATCACCTTTTGTCAGCCGCGATCAGCGCATGCAACCCGTTCCAGCGAGGATCAACCATCGCATGATTACAGTTGCAGGCGGCCTCATTCAAATTACTGCCGCAACTCGGACATAACCCGCGGCAATCTTCCTTGCATAGCGAACGCTCTGGCAGCGACAACAACACCTGCTCCCGCACCACATGCTCGAGCACAAGACCGCTCTGTTCATAATACCCGATTTCCGTCTCCGCCTCACTGATAGCTCGCTCCCCTTGCTCAGCATCAACACCGGCCGGCCGAAAAATGAGATCGAACCGCAATGCGGCGGGGTACGGAATCGATTGCAGGCATCGCGCGCACAACAGTTCAAAATCTCCCGTGACCGCGGCGCGGATACGAATGTCCTCCACGAAATCCCGGGGTCCACGGTGCTCCTCCAGCCTGTCCGCAAGACCAGACACGTGCAGCGTGCTACGTTGCAATACATCGGGAGCGTACTCGATCACGCCAGGTTCCAGAGAAACATCAAGGGTAAGTGGGTCAGGCTGGAGGTCGGCAGGAGTAATACGCATTCCGTCTGTATTATCGCAGGAACTGCAACCTTTGTGGCAGGCCTACAGATATCCGTAGGAAATGTCCTACCGTTTCTTGTAGAACATCGGACAGCGCTCTCGATTCGATCGCCTTAAACGCTCAGAATGAACGGTTTGTCATTTGGCATCGAACCTGCTGTCCACTGTAGCGGGAAGAGCATGCGGATAGGTGCTGCTGCACTAGCGACAGTGCCAATGCATGGCGGGAAAGATAAAGGATTACATCCGGGCTGCTGAGGCAAACTTGGCGCGACAGATGGCGGTCCAGCAGTCGATAAGTTTCAGGAGGCCAGTGGCTGGCCATTAAGGGGCAGGAAGCGGAACCAGCGATGGTTCGCTTCCTGCTTTTCCACTGCCCGTGGAGTTGATCGCTCAGACGCCCTTGCCAACTCGCGCGAGTCTGCGTACTATAGGTTTGCCTGGTGTGATGGCGTGACATCGCGCGGCCCGTTGAAGATCGGGTATCTGCTCCGCCTGACGGCACCAGCGCAGATTCTCCGTCCTTGCAGTTCAGATCGCCTTTGTGATCGCGGCAAGTGGCTCGGCTGCGAAGCCATTTGAGGGTGTTTCACATTCGTTTTATCGATCCAAAGCCCGTCAGATCAACGAGCGCAGCGGGTGTTTCCATGCTACAGAGTTGTAGCGTTGTTTCCCGCGGCTGGACACGTTCATCTCTCCGCAACAAACGTTCGAGTCAAAGGCTTGCGACGTAAATTTCTGGTACCGCAATCTCTACCGCCTGTCTTGTTTGGCGCTTCAGCGACGGTTCTCCCGCCACGGCAGACCTATGGCTCCATCGCAGCTTGTAACAGAAAGAAGAAGCATGAACGCAGAACAGAATAGTCCTGAGTCGCACGCTGTCATGGCGGCTCCTCCCGCCGAACCCACCGAGGGAGAGGGTTCAGCTTCCCCTTCTGGTGTTTCCCCGAACACGCAGGGATCCAGTAAGAATCGCCGGCGCAGACGCAAACGGAAGCACCGCCCCGCCGGGGAAACCGGCACGGCACCAGAAATCGCTGCTGGTGCAGCCGCCGGAGCGGGGGATGCATCGGCGGTTGCTCCGGCAACCGACGTTCAGTCCAACAGCCAGTTGCAGCCGCGTAACAGCCCCGCGCAGGCCAACGGACAGGGCCAGCAGGCCTCCGGCAAACGCTGGAAGAAAAAGAAATTCGGACGCGCGGGCGGCGACGGGCAACCACGTCCCGAGCCGGGCAACAGTTTGCAGGGAAGTCATTCCGCCCAGGGACGCAGCCGCAAACATCAACAGCGCGGGCCTAGGTCGTTTGTTGGGCCCATGGACCACAGTTATCGTGAGGCGAACGGCAACTACGCAGACGTGCCCGCCAGCACCATCGAAATGCATGGCGGCGGACGCCGGCAGACCAACCATCGCGGTCATCAGCACCATGAGGACCGCATGCCTCCTGAACTGCTCTCCCATCACAGGACTGTGGTAATCCCTGAGGATGCGCCCACACATATCTACTTCTTCATTGAAGATCTCTTCTTTACGGCGAAAATCCAGGAAGTGGCTCGCCAGCAGGGCGTCAAAGTTGCTTTCATGAAGCCGGACAAAGACATCGTCGCGCACTTCGCGGAACTCCATGACCACGAGCATCCGTCGTTGATCGTCTTCGACCTCAACAACGCCGCTGCCAAGCCTTTGACCCTTATCCCTAAGCTGAAAAACAAGCTGAAGAAGGGGACATCTATCGTCGGGTTTCTCTCGCACCTGCAGGGCGATTTAAAAGCAAAGGCGGTGGAGGCGGGCTGCCACAGCGTGATGCCCCGTGCGGCATTCTCTCAAAACCTGCCCAACCTGCTGCGCCGTTATGGTGTGGAAGACGAGCACGAGCCGAACTTCAATCAATAGAAAACGATGAATGCACCGCGCGATTTTCTACCCGTACGGATCGCGATACTTACAATCAGCGATAGCCGGACACCCGGAACGGATCGCTCTGGAGACCTCGTGGCCGAGCGAATTACATCAGCCGGACATGTGCTGGCAGATCGCGTTCTGGTCCGCGACACTGTGGACGTGATCGAATCGCAACTGCGGCGCTGGATCGCAGAACCCAACGTCGATGTCGTCCTGAGCACCGGCGGCACGGGCATCACGGGGCGCGATGTCACGCCTGAGGCGTTCCGCCGAGTCATGGAAAAGGAACTACCCGGTTTCGGCGAGTTGTTTCGCATGCTCTCCTTCCAGAAAATAGGGACGGCAGCAATGCAGTCCCGGTCCCTGGCTGGCGTGGCCAATGGTACCTATCTGTTCGCGCTTCCGGGATCGCCCGGCGCCGTCGCAGACGCGTGGGACGGCATCTTGCGGGGGCAGTTCGACAGGCGCTCCATGCCATGCACCCTCGTCGATCTCATGCCCCGCTTGCAGGAGCGGTAATTCGGAAAGAGTGAGTTCAAACGCACAGACACGGAACCGCGCCAGCCGGATGCATCGCTACCTTAACGTGGCCTTTGCGACCTTCGGATTCCCGCAGGACGGGGTCATCTCAGTTTCAGCGTCGTCAGTGCGAACAACGCAAATACCAGCGCCAAAATCCAGAATCGCGCGATCACCTTGCTCTCGCTCCATCCACTTAGTTCAAAGTGGTGGTGCAGCGGAGCCATCCTGAAGATGCGTTTGCCGCCGCGCAGCTTGTAGCTGCCCACCTGCAGCATCACGCTGACCGCCTCCAGGATAAAGACGCCTCCAATAAAAGGCAGCAGCAACTCCTGCTTGATCAGCACCGCAACCGTAGAAATCGCACCACCCAGCGCTAGCGATCCCACATCCCCCATGAAGACTTCGGCCGGGTGCGCGTTGTACCAAAGAAAGCCAATGGCCGAACCCACCATCGCACCGCAAAAGATGGTCAGTTCGCCAGCCAAGGGCATCCGCTGCAACTCGAGATAATCGCTGAAAACCACATGCCCGCTGACATAGGTCAGCACAGTCAGCGCTCCGGCCGCGATAATCGTGCAACCAATGGCGAGACCATCCAGCCCATCTGTGAGGTTCACCGCGTTCGAACTGAAACTGATCACCAGCATGACAAATAGCACGAACGGCAGGAAGGAAATCCAGTACAGCCCATGCGTGTGGTGAAAGGCACCTACAATCAAATCTGGCCGGAAACGCTTGAAAAATGGCACCACAAGCCGCGTCGAGTACATGCCGCGCGACTGCATCCTCACCAGTACCGCCGACACGCCAAAGCTCGCAACAAACTGCAGCAACAGCTTCTGCCGGGCGCTCAGACCCTGGTTCCGCTTATGTACCACCTTAATGTAGTCGTCCGCGAAACCAATGGCACCAAACGCAACGGTGGAACAAACCGCGATCCATACAAAGGGATTTGCCAGGTCGCTCCACAGCAGTGTCGGCACCAGGATGGCGATGCAGATCAGCACACCGCCCATGGTTGGCGTCCCCGTCTTGCTCTTGTGGCTTTGCGGCCCTTCCTCGCGAATGTACTGACCGATCTGGAATTCGCGCAGCCGCCGAATGACAAACGGGCCAATCAGCATCCCGATCAGCAGCGCCGTCAGGCTGGCAAAGACGCACCGAAACGTCAGGTAGCGGAAGATGCGAAACACCCGGAACACCGGATACAGCTTTTGATACAACAGCCAGTAAAGCAACGGTCCTCCAGGTTGCACACGCTCGAACCTCGAGCCGTTCTCAGCTTACGTGCGGTACGAAGTGGAAGATAGCCGCGTGTGCCGCATCAGGTACTCAAGCAGTGGTTCAAGCATCTGGCAGGCTGGCCAAAGCCCGCTCCAGTCGCACGCCGCGTGAAGCTTTCAGTAAGACCGCATCGCCCGCGCGCACATGCATCCGCAT
>CAXUBG010000068.1:0-9409 GCA_964249285.1 uncultured Terriglobus sp.
CGGTCACTCGATGGTCCAGCATGCGCGTGTCTCAGGGTCAATGATCCAGATATGCTGCACACCCATGGTGCGGTAACCCTGCACACGGAATACCTTGCGCAGGGAGGCGGAGTAGCTGGAACCGGTCCCCAATCGAAACATCCTAACGGTCAATTTCTCCTAGGACGATATCAATCGATCCAATAACTGCGACCACATCGCCCAGCAGTTTGCCCTTGCACATCGTTTCGAGGGACTGCAGCGTTGCGAAGCTGGGGTTGCGCATGTGGACGCGGAGTGGTTTGGCCGTGCCGTCGCTGACGACGTAATAACCCATAACGCCGCGCGGTGATTCGACGGTCTGGAAGACTTCGCCAGCGGGTACGCCGAAGCCCTCGGTAACGATCTTGAAGTGATGGATCAGAGACTCCATCTGCGTCTTCATCTGCTCGCGGTCCGGGAGGATGATCTTCGGTGCGTCGGCGACGATGCGACCCTCCGGCATACGGTCCAGCGCCTGCTGGCAGATCTTGACCGACTCATACATCTCCTCCAGGCGGATGGTGTACCGCGCCCAGACATCGCCATCCTGCGAGATGGGTACCTTGAACTGGTATTTCTCGTACCCCGTGTAGGGCATGTCGCGGCGCAAATCCCAGTCCACGCCGGAGGCACGCAGCGGGGGCCCGGTGACGCCTAGGCGAATCGCGTCTTCTCCTGAAAGGAAACCAACGCCTTTCAGCCGCGAGTACCAGATGGGATTGCCGGAGAGCAGCCCCTCGTACTCAGCGATCTTGGACGGCATCATCTTCAGGAATTTCTGCACGCGGGCGAACCAGTCCAACGGCGGCTCCATGCTGAGGCCGCCAATGCGGAAGTAGCTGGTCATCATGCGTTGCCCTGCGACTGCCTCATAGAGGCGAAGGATTTCTTCACGCTCGCGAAAGCAGTACAGGAAGACGGTCAGGGCGCCGATGTCCATGGCGTGCGTGCCGAGCCAGACGAGGTGTGACTGGATGCGCGTCAGCTCGTTGAGCAAGACGCGGATGGTCTGCGCGCGCTCTGGAATCTCAAGCTGCAGCAGCTTTTCGACCGCCAGGCAATAGCAGAGATTGTTGGTCATTGGCGACAAATAGTCGATGCGGTCTGTCAACGGGACAACCTGCTGATAGAACTTCGCCTCGCAAGTCTTTTCAATGCCGGTATGGAGGTAGCCGATGTCCGGCGCGAGCGAGACGACGGTTTCTCCGTCGATTTCCAGCACCAGGCGGAGCACGCCGTGCGTGGACGGATGCTGCGGACCCATGTTGAGGACCATCGTCTGATCTTTGGAAGGGTCCTTGGAATGGCGGGCGGCTTCGGCTACGACGTCTTCCACGCCGGGGATGAGGAGGTCTGGGGCAGCAGCTGGGCTCATATGCTTATCCTGTTTTAGAAGCGGAACGCTAAGGGCGGGAAGGGTTTACGCGAAGTGCGCAAACGGTGGGATCAGCGATAGCCCTCTACCGGGTAGTCCTTGCGCAGGGGATGGCCCTTCCAGTCGGTCGGCATCATGATGCGGCGGAGGTTTGGGTGGCCTGTGAAGCGGATGCCGAATAGGTCGAAGACTTCACGTTCGTAGAAGTTGGCGGAGGGCCAGACGGGAGTGATGGAGTCGACCGATGGGTCGTCGCCGTCCAGCAGCACGGCCAGGCGGACTCGCTGCTTCAGTTCCATGGAGACGATGTGATAGGTCACCTGGAAGCGCGGCTCGCTCGGGTACCAGTCCACCGCGGTACAGTCTTCAAAGAAGTTGTAGCCGGCATTCTGTACGGCGCGCGCGGCAGCAACAATGGTTTTCGGGGCAACAGTGACGGTCAGTTCGTTACGGTCGAACTTCGCCTTGACCGCTATGTCGCGCAGTGCAAGGATCGCGGCGTTGTCCGGCATTGCTTCGCGCACTGCTTCCAGCGTGAGGAGAGCGTCAGCCATTACAGGTCCGCCTTATCGTTTGCCCAGTCCAGAACGCCCTTTTTCCAGGCATAGAAGAGTCCCACGGCCACAAAGGCGAGGTACACGACCATCTCCCAGAAGCCGAAGAAGCGCTGCCCGGTCAGCACAGGCAGCTGACGGAAGATGACGGCCCAGGGAAGCATGAAGACTGCCTCGACATCAAACAGGATGAAGAGCATAGCCACCATGTAGAAACGCACGGAGAACCGGCCGCGCGCATCGCCCACTGGCTCCATGCCGCACTCGTAGGCACCGGCCTTCACCTTGCTCTGCCGCTTTTTACCGATAAGAAACGACGCGCCCACCATGAAGCATGCCAGTCCGACAGCGACCAGCAGCTGCAGCGCGAGCGGGATGTAATTCCAGATGTAGGGGTGGGTTGAATTCATGCTGTCCTGATTCGCCTTGGTCTCATTCTAGCCGGGACTGGCCTGCATGGCAGAAGTGCCCGCGTGGAAGTGTGCTGCGCTATCGAAAAAGCGCCAGGTATGCATCCACCATACGCGTACCCGCCAGGGCCGCGGCAAAGCCGCCAAACGCCAGGAACGTTCCAAAGGGCAACCGGGTTGCGGCACCTACTCTCCCGGTTGCAAGCAGCACGACGGCGTACCCGGCGGCAAACACGGTTCCCAGGAAGAAGGCGAGAATCGCAGGGGCAAAGCCCAGGAAGCTGGCGATCATCGCCAGCAGCTTGGCATCGCCCAGGCCCATGCCGTCACGCTTGCGGATAGCCTTGTACGTCCGGCCAATGAGATACAGCAGGAGGTAGCAGGCGATGATGGCAAGCAGACGGCCAAACACAAGGTGCTCCGGCCCGGTGAGGAAAACATTGCCGGTACTGCGGCCCGCATTCGCGGAGTTGATGTTGATCCGGTGCTGCAGGACCAGGTCATAGGCCCCGTCTGGCAGCAGGATCGCCTCCGCTCCGATGAACAGCAGGCCGACAGCAGTGCCCGTCAGGGTCAGCCCATCGGGCAGCATCTGGTGCTTCCAGTCGATCACAAGAAGGGCCAGCAGAAGCGCGCCAAACACCGCGAACGCCACGCTATCTACTGCTTCATTCAGCACCAGATCACCAGGAGCCCTGCTGGACAGCAGATGAACTACCGGGTAGAAGCTGATGACAAACCAGACAGCGGCAGCCAGTTCGACCGCCGGATACCGCCAGCCAATCGCCCCGCCGCACTTCCGGCACCGGCCCCGCAGCAGGACGTAACTGAGCAGCGGAATGTTGTCCAGCCAGCGGACCGGCTGCCCGCAGTGCCTGCAATGCGAGCGTGGCGCAACCACCGACTCACCCCTAGGCAGACGCGCGATGCAGACGTTCACGAAACTGCCAATCAGCAGTCCGGCCACGGCGGCGCACACAAGCAGGATGGCAACGAGGGTCACAACCGCAGTATAGGTGTGTTCCGCGTGTCAGAAATCGACATGGGTGCGCACGCTTGGAACCAGTACCGGCCCGCGGTCCCTGTCATAGCCGGGATGCACGATCACGCTTCCTCCCACGGACAGGAACAGGCCACGCCAGCTGTGCGCGGTGTAGTAGGTCTCAAGAATGTCCTCGCGGGCGTAGTTCAGGCGTCCATCGCCCAGCAGAAAGCCCAGGCCACCCAGCTGCAGGTATCGCTGGTGGTCGCGCTTGATGGCGTTGCTGACAAAGGCCATGCCGATCCGGTCCAGCGGACGGTTCCATGCCGCCAGGTTGTAGTCCGCCCCGGTGGAGATGCTCTCATCCACCTCTGTATAGGCAAACGATTCGTGCTGGCCCTCGTTCCATCCAAAGCGGCTGTAGGCGCGAAAGCCGTGCGGCAGAATCTGCTCCAGGTTCAAGCCGAAGCCATACTTCACAGTGCCCTGTTGCCGCGTTGCGATCACATCCGGAGCTGCGCCGGCCGTCTGGGCCAGGCGATTGGCGGTCCGGTAGGTGCCCATATTCGCATGGTTCACAAAGCCGAGCACGCGCACCGTGGTTCCAGCGGCACCGGCAATGGGGTTGCGGGAGACGAACTCCACATTCTGTCCGCTGGCGCGGCGCAAGGCGAAGTCGACATCAATCCCGTTCGCGACGGTGGGCATGGTAGCGATGCCGTAACGCACGGTGCAGCGGGCGGTGTCCAGTTCAGCAATAGCACCCCAGGTGTACCCCCGTGTATCAGCGGCGTAGTCCCATGCACCCTGGTTGTCGATGGTCCAATTCGTGAACTGCAGATGGCTGTCTGACCCAACGGCGTTTGCATCGAAGCTGTCCGGCAGGCTCATCTTGCCCACGCGCACTTCGATGCGCCGCTCGGGCACCTCGGACGCGAGCGAAAACTGATCGCGGTCTTGCGGGATCAGCTTCTTTGTCAGACCAATCACCTGATGCAGCTGAACACGCGCCAGGTATGGCTTCGATCCGAGATTTGGATTGCGAACCACGTCAAGGTTCGTAAAGCCTGCTAAACCCAGCGCCTGTGACAAGCCCCGGCCTCCAGCCGACTCGAAGTGGACGATCAAATCCGTAGCAGTGCGCGGCGCGCGCCGCAATTGCGCGCCCAGGTAAAGCGATCCGACGAGCGATGTCTTGTATTCTCCCCGGGACACGAGGGAGTTCGGTCCTGCATACGGGGAGTGAAAGGGCGGGTGCGCCTGAAAGATGATGTTCGCCTGGCCCGCCATGAAGAACCGGCTCGCTTCCGTGTGCGGAAACATGGTGCGCACCACGGTAAGCGGCGGCGCTTCAGGTGTGTCGGTGCCGCGGCTCTGCTTACCCTGCGCATACCCGGCACGCGCGGCGCACAGCGTGAGCAGAAAGCAAACAAGTGCGCGCGCAAACACAAATGCGATGCTAAACGGCTACAGGCTCCTGCGCGGCACCTTTTCGTTACGGACTTGTAAATTGCTCCGTCCCGGACCGTCTCGCGCGGCGGTTCCAGTAGGGGAAGACTCACGAATGCATCCCCTTAACCCGGCACTTGCAATCTAGAGGGGCTTCGGTTTATCTTTTTCTTACACGGGAAAGGAGGATGATCCAGCCTATGAAGTCAGACTGTAATTTATGCGGTTCAACAGTACGTGAGGTGACTGAGGCTTAGAGCGTCCGCTCTAGACCTGGCATTTCGCCGAAAGCACGATCATCGGCTCTCCGCCGAGGCCCTCCAAACGAGTGGACGCCTCAGGTCAATCTCAACAGTTCACCGAAGCTTTCGGCCCGACGCCTTCACCGGCTCGGGCCGTTGCTCTTTCTGAAAGCGAAAGCGAAAGCAGAACGCGAAGGACCCAAATGAAGACCGCAAAGGGCGCGACGTTCTCCTTGCCATGCCGTGAAGTTGCGTCCTCTGCATCTCACCTTTGCGTCACTCGCGTTCTGCACTTGAACCCTCCTGGCACCCCAACTTGCCGCACCAGCACTAGAATGGACCCATGGAACCCCTCGTCATAGCGGGCAAGGCCTTTCAGTCGCGGCTGATTGTTGGAACCGGAAAGTATCAGGATGGTGCGGAGACGCGCGACGCCATCGAAGCCTCGGGCGCGGAGATGGTGACGGTGGCTGTCCGGCGTGTGAACCTGGACCGCTCCAAGGAGTCCTTGCTGGACTTCATCGACCCGCAACGCTACTTTCTGCTGCCCAACACAGCCGGATGCTACACGGGCGAAGAGGCGATCCGGGCCGCCCGGCTCGGACGTGAGGTGGGCATCTCAGACTGGGTCAAGATCGAGGTAATCGGGGACAAGCGGACGCTGTACCCCGATGTGGCGGGAACGCTCTATGCAACAGAGGTGCTGGTGAGGGAAGGGTTTACGGTTCTGCCGTATACCTCTGATGACATTGTGTTTGCGAAGCGGCTGATTGATGCTGGCGCCGCCGCGGTCATGCCCTTGGGCGCTCCCATTGGCTCTGGTCTGGGGCTGCAGAATCTGGCCAACCTGCGCATCCTGCGCGAGATGATTACCGAGGTTCCGCTGATCGTGGACGCAGGTGTGGGAACCGCCAGCGACGCTGCGGTTGCCATGGAGATGGGCTTTGACGCCGTCCTCATGAATACCGCCATCGCCGAGGCACGCGAACCAATCCTGATGGCCGAAGCCATGGGCAACGCCGTCCTCGCCGGCCGCCAGGCCTACCTGGCCGGAAGAATGCCAAAGCGGCTCTACGCTTCCGCCAGCTCACCCCTGGAGGGTGTCTCGCGGTGAGCCGCTCAGACGCTTGCGGTATCAAAGACAGCAGCCCGGACCGGGAGCTTGCCGCCCTCTTTACTGCTCCGCAGGAGTAGCCAACACCCTCCGCAGAAGAGCCCCGCGAGAAGCGGCCCGTCAATCGCTTTGCGCCACTCCCAACTGTACAGGGACACCCCGTTTAGCAGCACAAAAGAGATGGCGAGCACAACCAAACGCACGCGTGATTGTGTGACAGCCGACGCCACTCTCCACGCGATGAGCGCCATCGGGATCGTGACCGGCGCCGCGTCGTATTCCATAATCCGAGGATTTAAAAGGATAATGCCGAGCAGTAAGACCGGGATCCAGTGCAACCTAAGTTCCGCGTGCAAATGCACTCGAGACATATAGATGAGCATTACTAGAACCGGCACAGCATACGCGGCGTACAGCAGGGAACTTGCCGTGGAATACGGAAGCCCCTGATGGTATAGAAGCTGACTGATGAGTCCGGCCGGGCTGCACCCGAAATCATGATTGAAGCTGAACTGCAGTTCGACTGCCTCAAGGTAGTGGCGGAAGAGTAAGGGCCAGACGAGTGCCTGACCAGCAAAGAGCGCCGTTCCCGAGGCCATCGTGGCAAGCACCGGGACCCACTGCCTGGGAGCCGAGAGCGCGGGGATCAAGGCAAGACTCAGGAGAGGAGCCTTGACGCAGGATGCAAGCAAGACAGCCGCGTAGAAGAGCAACCAGCGATGGGTGCGCCAGCCTCGAAGCGCGGCGGCTAGAACCGCTCCATAGAGAATATATGCCACGTTGCCGCCAAGGATAGTTCCATTGGCCAGCAAGCCTGGGAAGAACGGAGAGACGGCCGCCGCGTATAACAGCCATTTGCGCTCGGCTGCCGTTGCAAAGCAAAGGACTGCCAGGATAGCCGCTAACACGCCTGTAATGTATACCGTCCAGTACCCGGCGATCGCTACGGAAACCGGAATGTGGGCAATGGCCCGGAGCAGTGGCAAGGTGACAGGCGAGTAGACGTAACTCCATGGTGGTGCAGCATCTCGATCCATGCCTCCGTTTGCGAGAACCAGGGCATGGTGCTGCTTTTGGATGGCCATTGCGTCTAGGTAAGGATCACGACCGGCTTCTACACTGCTGATAGCTTTCCCGTAGACCCGCACATCCCAGGCAGACGAGTCATGCGCCACCCATACGGGAACCGCAAGGGCACAAGCCATCCAAAAGAGAAGAACCACGGCATGTGCTCGCAGCAGGCGCGGAACTCGGCCAAGAGGAGCATCCACTAACGGCTAGCCTCAACACTCTCAAGCGAGATCGCCCTCGCATGAGCACGATGGTAGTGCCGCACCGGCCAGGTCACAAAGCTGCTCACCGACAAATTCCACACCGATCCCATGACAATGCCGGCGAATCCAGCCGCCATCCATTCCACACCGGACTGCCACAGTGCCCGTGCGAAGACGACATTCGCCCAGGCACCAAAGGAACATGCCGCGATAAACCGCAACGCCCCCAGCAGCAGATGATGTCCGCGCAGCTTCCGGTCGCGAAACGTAAGCAGGTTATTCAGCAGGAAGTTCTCAACCATCGCGATAAACGTGGCCGCGATCTGTGCGGCAACAAAATGCACGTGCAGGCCGTCGATCAGCGCCGTGGAACAGATCAGGTACGTCACCAGCCCCAGGCAGCCCACCAAGAAATACAACGTAAGCTGCACCGGGATCACGTCACCGATCAGCTTATTCAGAATCAGGAAAAGGTATTCGATGCCGGTCACGGCGTCCAGCTTGCTTTCCCCATGGGTGCGTGTCCTGAAGGTATAGCCCACCTCGGCCAGACGCACCGGCCTGTCCGCCGAAGCCAGCAAATCCACCAGGATCTTAAAGCCCTCTCCCCGCAGTGTGTGCACCACCTCCATCAGAAAGCTGCGGCGCAGCATAAAGAAGCCGCTCATGGGGTCTGACAGGTGGCATTTACACACACACCGGCTGATCTTTTCACCCACACGGCTCAACAGCACGCGTCCAGGCCGGAACTCGCCCATGCTGCCGCCAGATGCGTTGCGGGTGCCGATCACAAGGTCCAGCGGCTCGTGCCGCAGGCGGGCCAACATGACGGGCAGAATCGCGGCATCATGCTGCATGTCCGCATCCATCACCGCGATGAGCGGCGCCTGCGATGCCATCATGCCTTCAATGCTTGCCGACGAAAGCCCTCGCCTACCGATGCGGTGCAACAGGCGAACGTTGGACAAGGTGCGCGAACCCGCCGCGACTACCTCGGCGGTGCCGTCGGGCGAATCGTCATCGACAAAGATCAACTCCCACGCAACACCGTCCAGAGCACTCTTGACCTGATCGATGACAAGCGGAACATTCTCCCGCTCGTTATACGTGGGTATCACAATCGTGAGTTCCGGCGTCATCGTCCCCGTTTCGTCACACCTAGTGCCGCGCCAGTATACCCGCGCATCGCACCATGTCCGCGCATAAACACGAACTGTCGTGCGAAAAGTGTCAAACAGTACGACGTTGCACCCGGCGGACCCGATTACACTCCAGGCTCGCGCCCTGGAAGCGGCAAGCGGTTCAGGGTTTTGCTTACCGAAGAAACACGCCGAGTTCGTTAGAAGCGGCCCTGAGATACGGCAGGAACTTGATTTGCATGTCCATCAGAGGCATGCGCGCAGCGTGGCCGCTCAGGTTCACGGTGGCGATGACCTTACCGCTTGGCGCGTACACGGGGACCGCCATTGACCGCAGGCCGATCTCATACTCCTGGTCGCACACGGCATACCCGTTACGGCGAACATTACGCAGCAACATGCGAAGCTTCTCGACGGTGCTGACCGTGCGCGGCGTGTAGGTCTTCAGTTCCACACGCGCCAGGTAACGCTCCACCTCGTCAGGCGGCTGCGACGCAATCAGGACCCGTCCCATGCTGGTGCAGTATGCGGGCAACCGGCTGCCGATGTGCAAGTCCACGCTCATCACGCGATGCACCTGTGTGCGGGCGATGTAGACGATTTCGTCTCCATCCAGCGTGGCCACGGAAAAGCTCTCGTCCAGCTTCTCACTTAGCCGCTCCAGAATGGGTTGGGCCGCGCTGGAAAGGGTGTTGCTGACAGTATAGGTGTGGCTCAGCGACAGCATCTTGGGGCGTAGCGAATACCGCTGACCGTCTTCCGCGCCCACGTAGCCGAGCTTGGACAGCGTGTACAGGCAACGGCGCACTGCCGCCCGGCTCAGTCCAGTTTTGCCGCTTAGTTGTGAGA
>CAXUBG010000068.1:9419-15209 GCA_964249285.1 uncultured Terriglobus sp.
CGCTGAGCTGTGAGATTGTCATCTGCGGCGTATATTGCGTGAACGTTTCCAGCACAGCCAGCCCGCGGGCCAGTGAACTCATAAAATTGGCATCGCCGGTATACACTTCGAGCGCTTTTGCGGGCAGCACTTTTTCGGCAACGGCCGGTGTATGCGTGTAGGAAGGGGTCGCAGTGGGTGTATGTGTGTCCAGCATGGGGTGGCACCTCGTGGCGGCAACGTGCGAACATCGCGCAAATCTACGATTACCGCACTCTTAGTGTACGGCTCCCGGGCCAGCGTTCAGCACTTTCTTCCACGGTGTTTGCGGCGTGTCGTAACCGCGGACGCCGGTTTGCATCTGACACAATGATCGGAGATGACCATGAGTTTGCTCGACCTGCAGCTTTCACTTCCCGCCGCGCTGGAAAGCGCTGTCGCGGCGACCGCCGCCGCCTGGCAGACCGAAGGCAAGCTGAACAAACTTTGGAGCAAGGACGCTTCTCTGTGGACTTCCGGACAGGGCAGCGATGATGAATCCAAGTGGCTGGGCTGGCTGGACATCGTGGAGCGCCAACAGGCTGATCTAGCGGCATTTGCCGCGTTGCGCAATGAGATACATGCGACCGGCTTCAAACACGCGCTCCTGCTCGGCATGGGCGGCTCGTCCCTCTGCCCGGAAGTTCTGTCCTTGACCTACGGTCAACAGGCGGGCTTTCCCAAGCTGCACATTGTGGACTCGACAGATCCGGCTCAGGTGGCTGCGGCCCGTGCCGCGGTCGACCTGAAAACGACGGTCTGCATCGTCTCGTCCAAATCCGGCTCCACGCTGGAACCCAACATTCTGAAGGACTATTTTTACAGCGAGATGAAGAAAGAGGTTGGCGCGGGGGAGGCAGGCAGTCACTTCATAGCCATCACCGATCCGGGCTCGAAGATGGAAGCAGTCGCGAGGGCCGACGGCTTCCGGCATATCTTTTATGGCGACAAGACGATCGGTGGACGCTTCTCGGCACTGTCGAATTTCGGCATCATCCCGGCTGCTGTCGCCGGCCTGGATGTGCCGCGCTTCCTGTCAGAGGCCATGCGGGGCGTTCACGCAGCCCATACCAGCCAGATTGCCAGCAATCCAGGCGTTTTGCTCGGTATCGCGCTTGGTGAGGCGCACAACCATGGACGAGACAAGCTGACGTTCTTCACGTCGGCTGAGATCTACGATCTTGGTGCCTGGCTGGAACAGCTGATCGCCGAGTCGACCGGCAAACTGGGTAAGGGAATCACCCCGGTCGACCGTGAGCCAGTAGGGCCGCCCAGCGTCTACGGTACCGATCGCGTCTTCGCATACATCCGCTTGACTGGTGCAGACAACGCAGCCAAGGACCAGGCCATCGCTGCGCTTGCGGACGCCGGTCATCCCGTTGTGCGGTTTGACATCGACGACGTTTATGAGCTGCCCGCCATCATGTATCTATGGGAGATAGCGGTTGCGGTGGCCGGGTCGGTCATGGGCATCAACACGTTTAACCAGCCCGATGTGGAAGCGGCCAAAATTGAGACACGTAAGCTGACGGATGAGTATGCCAAGACGGGCAAGCTCGCAGAGCACGAGCCGATCCTCACGGACGGCAATGTGAAGCTGTACGCGGACGAGGCATACGCTCTGACGCTGAAAACAACGGCAAGCGGCGAGACGTTGACGGACTACCTCAAAGCTCACCTGGCGCAGCTCAATCCGCACGACTACTTCGCGACACTGGCATATATCGAGATGACTGCGGCGCACGAAGCTCTGATCCAGCGCTTCCGGATGATCGTGCGCGACCGCGAAAAGGTGGCTACCTGCCTGGGCTTTGGACCGCGCTTCCTTCACTCCACCGGTCAGGATTACAAAGGTGGACCGAATACCGGGGTGTTTCTGCAGATCACGGCTGACCACGCACAGGACCTCCCGATCCCAAATGCGAAGTACACCTTTGGCGTGGTGATCGATGCGCAGGCCGCTGGCGACCTTGCCGTCCTTCAGCAGCGTGGCCGGCGTGCTTTGCGCGTCCATGTGGCGGAGGATGTGGTCAGCGGTCTGAACACCCTTGGCAAGGCAATTACGGCCGCACTGGCCTAGATGTGCTGCTGGACGTCTGGCCAGCTGCCCTACATACCGGCAATTCCATCATGACACTGAGGCGCACTGTGCTTCGCGGAAGCGCTGTCGCGCTGAACTGGGGAAGAAAGTACTTGTGCCTTCTTCGTGGGAGTAGAGTGCAGTTTTGCGAGCTCTGACGTAATCCGTGCAAAGCCCTCCTGGCGCGCCGTCTTGTTTGCATCAACCGTGTTTGCTGGATCGACCCCAGCGCGCATAAAGCCGTGGCCCGCACCGTCGTACGTCACCGGTGCGTAGATTTTTCCTGCCGCCTTCATAGCATCCACGGTAGCCGGAATGGTCGCATCGATGCGTGCGTCGTTGCCAGCATAGAAGCCGTATACGGGGGCGGTAATGTTGGCCATGTCGGCGGCCGGCGGAGGCGGTCCGTAGAAGACAAAAGCAGCAGCCAGATCCTTGCGGTGCGTCGCGAAGGCGAAGCTCTTGCCGCCGCCCCAGCAGAAGCCCGCGGACGCGAACGTACCATTGCTCGCCGGAACCGACTTGATGTAGTCCGCCGCCGCATCATGTTTATATTTTACTGCGTCCTGATCTAGCTAGATGTATGCCTTCGTCACCGCGTCCTGCGATGGGAAGGAGTCAGTGTTGCCGCCGTTTGGTCCCATGCCCGTCAGCAGATCTGGCGCGATCACAACGTATCCGGCGGCGGCAAGATCGTCCGCCATGGACTTGGCCCAGGCGCTGAGGCCGAAGATTTCGTGAATGAGAACGACGGCGGTTGCCTTGCTTTTAACCTCTGGATAGACGACGAACGCCTGCAGCGGTTTGCCGTTGGCCTGCAGCGTGACGTATTCGTGGTGCCGCGGTGAGGCGTCCAGCCGCTGTGTGGCCCAGTCTTGCGCGTGCAGTGTGGCAACAGCGGCAACCAGCAGAAAGGCACAAACAAGCCGGATCAAAAAAGCTCTCATGCGAAGGAGTATACGGCCAAACTCCCTAGGATTCGCCAATCAAAATGCCGGCGGCAAACACCAGACCGCCACCGACAATGACCTGCAGGCACGAAAGCGCGAAGCTGGTCTTCATGTAGCGGTAGCGGATCCAGGAGATCGCCAGCAATTCGATGCCGACCACAAGGTAGGCCCACATCAGTGCGGTGTGCACATTGGAGATTAAAA
Source organism: uncultured Terriglobus sp. (assembly GCA_964249285.1). Lineage (GTDB taxonomy): Bacteria > Acidobacteriota > Terriglobia > Terriglobales > Acidobacteriaceae > Terriglobus. Next base: position 12,672 of record CAXUBG010000068.1, read on the forward strand.
AGGGAAGCGTATGCAGAAAGCCGCCGATGAACGTCATGGTTCCTGTCACCAAGCCTCGCACCAGCGGTTTACCCCGTCCGGTCAATTCGCCGTCATCCGACAGGCCCTCGGAAAAAGCCATGGAGATGCCTGCCCCCACCGCCGATGCTGCGCCAATCAGGAACACCGTGTGCGAGTTTTTGGTCGCAAACGCGGTGGCGAAAATGGGGGCCAGGGTAGAGACCGAGCCGTCCATGAGGCCAACCAGGCCCGGCTGAACGATGCGAAGCAGGAACTGCTGCTCATCGCGGACAATGTCCATCACGCCTGTGCTTGAAGTACCCATAGGGAAAACAGATGCATGAGCAGTGTCAAAATAAGTACGACTAAACGGGTCCGATGTCGGGCGCTGTCTTCCTATGGCAATCCAATCTGGTCCTGCGAGCAAAAGCATCCAGGCACAACGCAGATTGCTGTGCTGCTATTCGATGCATGATGTAGGCAATGCCTTCGACATTCACGGTCGTTGTACCTCTGTATAACAAGGGTGCTGAAATCGGACGGTGTGTGTCGTCAGTTCTTGCTCAGACATTTAGCAATTTTGAACTCGTCATTGTGGATGACGGATCGACAGACAAGAGTGCTGAGGTTGTTCGCGGGTTTGACGACGACCGTGTCAGGCTTGTGCAGCAGATCAATGCGGGTGTCGCGGCTGCACGAAACCGTGGTATCGCTGAAGCGTCCAGCGAGTGGATTGCATTTCTGGATGCGGACGACACTTGGCTGCCCGGGCACCTCCATAATCTCAATGACCTCAGGATTCACAACCCTCACGCGCGGTTCCTCAGCACCGGGTACTGGACGGACAAGGGCAACAACGCGCTGCGGCGTGTCGCGGTATCGCCCTTGGTGCCGGTACCAACGAGCTTCCTGAAGATGGCGGATGGGCTGCTGGTGCCGTCGTGCACCGCCATGACCAAGGCGGCGCTGAAAGAGGTTGGCGGGTATCGAGAGATCATTGGGGAAGATGTTGATGTATGGTTTCGCGTGGGAGCGCTGTACCCCATGGCGTACTCGCGAAGGGCAACAGCCGTGGGGCACCTGGACGCGGGCAACCGGCGCACCCACCGGAACGAGCACGTGGCCCGGACGGAGAAATACGCACCGGGTGGACTGTTGCCGAGCCTGCAGTTCATAGAGTCGCACACAGCGAATGCGCAAGCTGCTCTTGATGCGCGGCATTATTTGGCTCAGCGAGAATTAAAGATGATCCGCCGGGCCTTGGGGAGTGGAGACCGTGATCACGCCCTGGCACTCTATGCATGGTGGTGCAGGATCTTTGCTGGACGTGACAGGCTCACAGAGTGGAGGCTGGCCACGCCATGCTGGATCCATCGCGCGTCTGCGGGCGTTCGCAAGGTGGTGCGCTCTGGACGAGCGTTGCTGGGCTATGGCTTACATCATCTTGGCCTGGTCAAGCCACATTATGTGCGTGAACGCCCGGTTGAAGCGTAGTCGGCCTGCTGCCCGTGCGGGTCATCCGAATGAGCAACCGGCTACGTATAACAGATCGCACTTGATCGCAATCGTGATCTTTCCCACTGTTGCCGGCAGGCGTCTCTCCCCGTGTGACCTGTTCATACTCTCCCGGTACGACCTGTTCATACTCAGGATGGTCTGCACAAACAGCCATGTCGCGTCTGTCTTTCGGAATGCCGAGCGCCTTGCAGACGTTGGCACCCAGCGCCCGATCGTGCGGAAGCGCATAGCTTTAGCTGTGCCGTATTGGGGCCTTGAACGAACGGGGCTTTAGCCCCTGAGGTCAGCCTTGAGAGCCCACCTCGGCGGCTGAGGCCGGTACTACAACCGGCTACTTACGGCATGGCTGAAGCCATGCCCTTCCGAAAGCTCGCCCATACTGAGGAGCCCCGGGCAGCAGGAGGGGCTGGTCATGTGGAGCAGGTCGAAGGCCGTTTCAACGGGTATCTGGAGGATCAGCAAGGCACGTTTCACACGACCATCGTCTCAGGCGGTTCTTATGTTCTGCAAGAACATATTCAGAGGTGTAAGCGCACGTGATTGCCGCTCAGTCCGGATCAGGTGACGACTGGAAAGCGGAAAGCCTTAATGCGCGGCGGTCGGAGGTGTAGGTGTGGGAGCAGCCTGCCCAGCGGTTCACGGCTCCAATCAGAGCGTCCTCGAACTCTCCAGTGCCGCGTTTGAGCGCGTACATGGCTTCGAAGACCTCCTGCTCGTTCTGGATTACGAATGATTCGGCTCCGAGAAGACGTTCGAGGTGAGTTGCTATCTGGTTCTGGTCTTGCTTAAAGACGCTGCGCAGGACCCACACAAGTTCGAGAACAGTCGGCAGGCTCAGGAAGCCGGGGTTCTGCGGACTCAAGTCGTCCTCCACGATGTGGTTGACCTGGGCGGTCTGCTCCGGTTCGTCCTGCAGCAGATAGCGTAGGACGATGTTGGTGTCGAGTCCGATCATCTGCGATGGCGACTCGTCGCGCCAGCTTCGATTCCGGCGTTCATTGTTTCTACATTAGTAGCCTG
>CAXUBG010000068.1:15219-15545 GCA_964249285.1 uncultured Terriglobus sp.
CGTCTGGAAAGACTGCCTTTCAGCTTCGCCATGGGAACGACAGGCAAAATGGCGACTGTTCCATCAGGTGAGAGGAAGAACTTGAACCGGTCGCCTGGTTTCAGGTGCAGGAACTCACGCACTGCCTTGGGGATAGTAGCCTGGCCTTTGCTGCTGAGAGTGGCTTCCATGGTTTGCCTCCGCTTTACATCCTACCTAACGTAAAGCACCAGAAGTGAAGGTGCTGGGCAGCAGGAGGAGGCTTGTCACGTTGAGCAGGCCGAAGGCTGTCTTGATGGGTACCCGGAGGATCAGCAAGGCCCGTTTCACACGACCATCGTCTCAGG
>CAXUBG010000069.1:0-15528 GCA_964249285.1 uncultured Terriglobus sp.
CTGCTGTACGGCGGCGAGCGCAACCTGATCAGCATCAACATGTCAGAGTTTCAGGAGGCGCATACCGTCTCCACGCTGAAAGGTTCGCCGCCGGGTTATGTCGGCTATGGCGAGGGTGGCGTGTTGACGGAAGCGGTGCGCCGCCGCCCCTATTCCGTGGTCTTGCTGGACGAAGTCGAGAAGGCGCATCCGGACGTGCTCGAGCTCTTCTTTCAGGTCTTCGACAAGGGCAACATGGAGGACGGCGAAGGACGCTCCATCGATTTCAAAAACACCGTCCTGATCCTGACCAGCAACGCTGCGACAGACACCATGATGAAGCTCACCGCCGATCCGGAGACGATGCCGTTCCCCGATGCTCTGGTGACGGCAATCAAGCCCGAACTCGACAAAATCTTCAAGCCGGCGTTCCTCGGCCGCATGATCGTCGTCCCGTATCTGCCCGTTCGCGATGAGGCGCTCAAACAGATCATCCGGCTCAAGCTGGGCAAGATTCAGCGGCGTTTACAGGAGAACCATAAAGTCGCACTCACCTACGATGACGCGCTGCTCAACGCTGTGGCGGCACGTTGCACTGAAGTTGAGAGCGGCGCGCGCAACGTGGACAATATCCTGTCCAACACCATGCTGCCGGAGGTCTCCCGCGCGCTGCTGAGCCGCATGGCGGAGGGAGCGCAAAGCGCATCGATACAGGTGGGCGTTTCACCCGCGGGCGACTTCACGTACACGTGGGACGCGGTTCCGGTTGCGGCGTAAACTACAGGCTCGCCTGCGAGGGCGAGCCTTCACTTTTCAGCGATTGACGTACTGATGCCGACCTATGCCCAGACCGAGCGCCACCTCTCCCTCATCACGCCACTGGGCGCGAACGTGTTGCTGGTGGAGTCGTACACAGCGACCGAAGGTATCTCGGAAGTGTTCGAAATCGACATCGAAGCGCTTACCACGACCGATGTCTCGGTTGCGCCGGGCGATCTGATCGGGAAGCGGGCCGCCCTCTCGATCCTGGTGGACAGCAGCGGAACGCAACGCGTCATGAACGGCATGATCGCCAGTATCGAGTCGGCCGGCGGTGACTTCGACTTCAACACCTATAAGCTCCGGCTGGTCCCCGCGCTGTGGCTTCTCTCGCTCAATACTCAGACCCGTGTTTTTCAGAACCAGACCGTCCTGGATATTGTGAAAGCGGTGCTCACGGTATACAGCATCACGCCAACGGACAACACCCAGGCCACCTACACGTCACTCGAATACTGCACGCAATACCGCGAAACCGACCTGCAGTTTGTTTCGCGCCTGCTGGCACAGCACGGCATCTTCTATTACTTCACGCATACGGCGTCGGATCACACCCTCGTACTGGCGGACGCCTCCGCGCAGCTTGCACCGTGTCCGGGGATTTCGAGCTTCCGGTATGCACCCCCGCAGGGTGGCGGTAACGAGTTCTACTCGCCCGTCATCACGCAGTTCTCGTCCAGGTCATCGCTGACGACGGGCAAGCACAACCTGTGGGACTACCGCTTTTCGCAGTATGCGGTCTCCAGCAGCAGCAGCGAGTCCGATACCAAGTCGCCGCTCGGCGAAAACTCGCACGAGCACTACGACTACGCTGATGGTCCGTCCGCGTACCTGAAGACGGACAGCGGAGACGGCAACGTCATCACCGCGCAAACCCTGTTCCAGAATGTGCTGCGCGACGTCAACGACGCAGACTCCGTAACCATTTCCGGGCAGTCCTACGCTGGAACATTGCAGGCCGGTTTTACCTTCACCATTACGGAATACCCGCAGTCGGCGGCCAACACAAAGTACCTGCTGACCCACGTCACGCATGAAGGCAAGCAGGACCCAAGTTACCGCTCCGGTGCCGCGGGCGATGCGGGCGGAGCGCACTCCAGCAACTCCTTTCAAGCGCAGCCCGCCAACATCGCGTATCGCACCCGCCGCTCCTTTTCCAAGCCGCGAGTGCAGGGCGTGGTCACGGGAAAGGTGGTGGCACCTTCGGGCGACGACTCCTACCTGGATAAATACGGCCGGGTGTGCGTGCAGTTCTGGTGGGATCGCACACGCAAGCCAAACACTACCGATAACACGCTGCTGCGCGTGGCCCAGCAATGGGCCGGCAAGGGCTGGGGCACGTACTTCTGGCCCCGCATCAACGACGAAGTCCTGATCGATTTCATCGACGGCGATCCTGATGCGCCCATCGTCGTGGGATCGCTCTACAACGGCACCAACATGCCGAAGTACGATCCCGCGTCCCAGTACACGCGCGCGGGAGTGCTGACGCAATCCTCAAAGAACGGTGCAACGGCCAACGCCAACGAGCTGCGCTTCGACGACCTGAAGGGTTCCGAACAAATCTTCGTGAACGCCGAAAAGGACTTCGATATTCACGTGGAGAACGATTGGCACAACCAGGTCGACAACGACCACCACGTCACCATCACCGGCAACCACTATGACGCTATCAGCGGTGAAAGCCACAGCAAGATCACCAAGGACCGTATCGAGGAAATCGACGGCGATGCGCACCGCAAGGTCACCGGCAAGCACCTTCAGGATATTGGCGGCGATCTCGGCGAAAAGATCGGCGGCAACCACATGGTCAAGGTCGCCAGCAACGCCCATGTGGACATCGGCCAGGCACTGAACGAGAAGATTGGCATGAACTACTCGTTGCAGGTGGGCCAGAACCACTACAGCAAAGCGGGCATGGTCTACGTTGTGGACTCCGGGCAGGAAGTGCATATCAAGGGCGGCATGAATGTTGTGATTGAAGGCGGCCTGGGGGTGTGCATGTCAGGCCCTGGCGGTTTCGTTTCCGTCGGCCCGCAGGGAGTTACCATCCAGGGCATCACGGTCATGATCAACAGCGGCGGCGCGGCCCTGCAGGGCTCTCCCGCCGTCGTGGAGAGTCCGCAGCCACCAGACGCGCCCAAGGCACCCACCGCACCCACCTGGCCGGGCGACGACCCGCGCAGTTCCTGAGGAGAGCGGCATGGGCATGCCCGCGTGCAGAATCTCAGACGCAACCGCGCATGGCGGCATCATTACCGTCGGCTTTCCCCAGGTGCTCATCGGCAACCTGCCCGCCTCACGCATCGGCGATCTGCATGTCTGTCCCATGGTCACCGTCCTTGTGCCGCATGTGGGCGGGCCGTTCATTCTTGGCTCGCCGACGGTGCTGGTCGGCATGATGCCACAGTCGCGCGTGACCGACATGCTCACCTGCGTCGGCCCGCCAGACACGGCGATCCTCGGCGAGTTCACCGTCCTTGTGGGAATGGCGGGAGCGGGTGGCGCGGCCGGAGCTTCCGCCGGAGTCGCGGATATGGGTGCACCCGTGGCGGGGGCACCTCCAGCCGCCGGAACCGCCGGCACCTCTCCGCAACCCAAGGCAGAACAGCAGCCCGACGGCACCGTCAAGACCTCCGCCCCGCCCGGTGAGAGCCTGCCGCCAGTGAAATTGCAGCAGGAGGGCTGGCCTGACCTTCCGCCCGAAAACACCGCGACGTTCCAAAGTGTCCAGCCCGCCAACGTTCTGCCAGGAACCACCCTGTACGCAACGGCGGATGCGGACAGCACCGGCGCAAACAGCTACTGGAGCGCGGACCCGCCTGCCCCGGGCAGCGCAGCAGCCACGGACCTGAACGCTGCAACGCACGTCCTGGTTCACACCGTGCCGCCAGGGGATGGCGTGAAGGCATGGGCCGGGCAGGGCAGTGACACCGGCAAGCTGCAGCTCTGGACGCCGCCTGGAGCAATCAGCGCGGGCGCATCGCAACGCTTCCGGCTGCAGGGGACCGCATCGTGAACGGTCCCGCAGAAACACATGCGATCCCGCAGGCTGCGGCCCAGCGGCTGGTGCGCAACGTCGAATCGTTTCTGAACACGGTGCGTGACGCGCGCGCTGCGGCTGATCCGGGCGGGACCGAGACCGCACGCTGGCTGCGTGTCGAGCAGACCTTGCAAAAGCAGTTTGCCGCGGTGGAAGCTGCTTGTAAGGCGCACGAGGGGGGAGACGCTAGCTCCCTTGTACAACACGCTGCTGATCTTAAAATGCTGGCGCGCCGCATGGATGGGTACGATCTCGGCTTTGCCGGTCCCGCGTTCGAGGAGCAGCTGACAAACCAACGCCGCTTGCTTGTCCTGGTCGCGTGGCAGATCGATGCGGTAAGCAGAGGTTCAGGATCGGCTGGGCTATGAGCGAGGCATCCCCCAACTCCGCACGCATCGGCCGCTGGCTCATTTCGTCCGTTCCCGCAAGCTGGTTCTTCATACCCAGCTTCGGCCTGCGCCACAACAGCCCCTATCCCACAAGCAATATCACGGTAAAAGACGACGTGCTGCTTGCCGGCAACCGGCTGGAACCATACATCCAGGCCCAGATCACAATCCTCCGCCGCACCTACCTCGATCCTGCCTTTGCGGGTCCGCAGTCGGCGGCGCTACTGAAGGTGGACGTGGATGAAACCATGTTGCTCCTCATCCGCCACCAGCCGGTTAATGGCACCCGCGTGATGCAGGTGCAGACCTACGTCCGGCTGCAATCGTGGATTGGTATCATCACGTTGACCACAGTCGAGCAGAGTGTCCGTCAGGTTCGTCCGGATTACGAGCGCTTCATCGCGTCTCTCGCAATCGCTCCAGACGATCCCCCGAACGACCCGGACGCAGCGCCTGCCGCTGGCAACACGTAATCCGTACGCCGCCCATGACACGAGCAGAGCAGCAACAGGCCGACATCGAAGCAGTGCTTGGCGACAAGTACCACGTACTGTGCCGTGTGGGAGGCGGCGGCATGGCGCAGGTATTGCTGGCACGGCATCGTTTGCATGGCGGGTTGTTCGCCATCAAGATACTGTCCGACCACCTGGCCCAGGACCCGGCCATCGTCGCACGCTTTAAGCAGGAGGCCACAACCGCCGCATCGCTCTCCGGCCATCCCAACATCGTGCCGATCTTCGACATTGGAGAGGGTCACGGGCTGCACTACCTCATCATGCAGTTCGTCTGCGGCGAAGACCTCTCGCACTATCTCCGGCGCGAGGGCAGACTGCATCCTGCCGCAGCCGCAGGCGTGATCGCACAGACGGCGGAAGGTCTCTCCTGGGCCGAATCGAAGCGCGTTGTCCACCGCGACCTGAAGCCCGCGAACATCCACCTGGATACGACGGGCCGCATCAAGATACTCGACTTCGGCATCTCGAAGATCACCGACATCGCGGACGGTCTGACCCGGCCCGGCGAAGCGCTGGGAACGCCTTTCTACATGAGCCCCGAGCAGATCCGCGGGGAGGGCTGCGACACGCGCAGCGATCTGTACTCTCTCGGCGTGGTCTTCTTCGAACTGCTGACCGGCAGGCGCCCCTTCGAGAACGAATCAGCAACCGCGATCCAGATGGCGCACCTCACCACGACACCTCCATCGGTGCTGACGCTCGATGGCTCACTGCCGCCGATGTGCGACCAGATTATCCAGCGTCTGCTGCGCAAGGACCGCAAGGACCGGTACCAGACCGCTCAGGAATTGCTGAACGATCTGTACGCGAATGGTGCGAGTTCCGGACCGTCCACGTTGCGGCCGCAGGTGGATACGTCGTTGCAGGAGAAGATCGACGAACCGCCAACGCCTGGTGGTTGCGTCTCTGAAACCCGCGTGGACACTCCGCGTGGACCCGCACTGGTTGCCACACAGGCCCCTCAGAAGCCATCGCAGGCCGGCGACCCGCGCGCGACGGAAAGCACGAAGCAGACCCGCTCGCTCGCTGTCCCCATCGGGATCGGGACAGCGGCGTTACTGCTCATCGCCATCTTCGGTCTGCTTTTCGTTGTCCGGGGACGCATTGCGGGATCAAAGGCAGCAATCAAAGCGGACGCTGCTGCGCCAGCGCCTGAACTGCAGGACGCACATGGGCGTATGGTGCTGGTGGCGGGCGGACCATTCCTGTTTGGCGATACCTCTCCCGATTCACCAAACCCGCGGCAGACCATCTCCCTGCCTCCCTTCTATGTGGATGAAACGGAGGTCTCGAACAAGGAATACAGCCGATTTGCTGTAGCCACAGGAAGGGCTCCGGCAAGCGGTGCCCAACCCGCCGGCGCTGCCGATCCGCAACTACCCGCGACCAATATAAGCAACGCAGACGCGGAGGCCTATGCAGCGTGGGCTGGAAAGCGCCTTCCAACCGAGCAGGAGTGGGAAAAGGCCGCTCGCGGCACCGACGGCAGGCCTTATCCGTGGGGGACTGAACCATGGACCGAAAACGTTCCCACGCAGCTACAACCCGTACAGTCGTTCGCGGAGCGCCGGAGTCCGGCTGGCGCTCTCAATATGGCCGGGAACGCGTGGGAGTGGACAGCGTCAACGTTTCCCGTGGGCCCCGCCGAAATCACCGACATGGAACATTCCTTGCACTCCGCCGCGTTCTCGCGCGATTGGGCAAGTATCAAAGGCGGCAGTTTTTCACCGGGCGGGAGCAAGGGTTTTCGCGTATATTTACGGCGTGGTTTTCCGAAGGATCAGCACTCCGGTTTGATAGGGTTTCGCTGCGTAAAAAGTGCGCCATAAAACATTGTCTTGGAGGGTCGTGGAGTGCGTCATGTCATAGCTGCTGCCGCGTTGCTGTCGCTCAGTGTTGCAGGTGCCGCTTCTGCTCAGGAGCTGACGCCGCGTGACGCCTTCTGGTCCGCTAGTGATCTTGTCTCTGTTTCTTCGAATCCCGGTGCGAAGGCGAAATCCGCGACCCCACCTAAGTCCAACGCAAGTGCGGTTGCGCATGCCAAGCCAACGTCACACGTGCTTCCGCAACTGGTGGCGGAGAACGGATATGGAGAGGCGCCGCATCTGGTTCAAACCAGCTTCAAAACGCAGCAGTTAGGGCTGCGTTACTCGGTGCTGCTGAAACAGGTAGATGGTACCTACGCAGAGGCAGCATCGGATGCATCGTTTCATGACGGCGATGATCTCCGGCTCACTATTATGAGTAATGAGCCGGGCTACCTGTATGTTATTCAGCAGGGGTCGTCCGGCAACTGGTCTCCTATCTTTCCCGGCCCGGCCGCTACGAGGAACTCCAACCGCATCGAGCAAGGGCGGGTTTACCAGATTCCGGACGGTGCGCAATCGTTCCGCATGAACAATCAACCTGGTACAGAAAAGCTCTTCGTGCTTCTCAGCCGTCAGCCCATCCAGAACCTGGACAATTCAGTTCAGCGTCTCCAAACGCCATCGGACAGTGCGCCTCCATCAACATCGCAGGGACAAGTTCTGGAGGCCTCCAACCACATTTCCGACGCGTTTGTGCAGCAGCTCGCAAGCCGCGACCTGACACTGGTCACAGAGCAGAAGGTGGACAGCACATCGAAGGGGAATGGTTCCGGCGAAAGGGCAGTATACGTCGTTGCAAAGCCGGTCAGCGGGTCACCAAGCGGTGAAGTCGTCGCGCAAATCACACTGAATCACCAGTAGGCAATCAGTTGGGGCTCGCCAAGGCCACATCGATGCGGCTCACGTAGGTACGCGCACGGGTTGCTTCTTCGGTGTCTGGGTTCGACGCAATCACCTGTTGGAAGTGCGTACGAGCCGCGCTCAACAACGCCGGAGACGGCTGCTGGTTTGATTGCTCCATGTACAACACGCCTAGCCTGTAGTTGGCCCACAGATCCTGCGGAAGATACACCAGCGCCTTCTGACAAAGCGGGATTGCTGCAGCATAATGGTGCTGCATCTCCTCGCAATCGCAGATACCCAGCGTCGCCTGCCCGCGCTGCTCCTTCCAGATATCCGCCTCAGCCGCCCGCGTCTTCCTGCCCATTCCCAGCAGCGAACCGACAAGATAATAATTCAACTTGCCGGCGGTGCCGGAGTCAAAGTTAGTCAACTCGAGATAACGTGCGTACTCCTTTTCGGCTTCGACTGGATCTCTGAGATGGCGCTCGCATTGCGCAAGCCAGAAATGCCCCTCACCGTTGCTCGGGGCAAACTGCACCGCGTGTTGCGCGGCGTCTTTGCACTGCGCATACGCTTGCTTCCGCGCGTACGCCTGCGAAAGGAGATACCATGCAAACCCATTCTCGCCATTACGCTTCGTCACAAAGTCGAGCTGGCGCGTCGCCTCATCCAAATCCGCTTGATCAAGCAGGGCGCCCGCATAACTGGTACGCGCCTCCAGATAGTCAGGGTCGATTTCCACTGCTTTCTTGAAGGAAGCTAACGATTCATTCACCTGGTAGAGTGCATCCTGCGCGCGCCCCAGATAGAGATAGGCCGCGCTGAACTGCGGATCGATGGCAATGGCCTTCTTGAAGGCCTCGACAGCTTTCCGGTAGTTTGCCTCATAGCCGTTCTTGTAAGCGACAATGCCCTGGTCTAGCAGATCAACTGCCGCCTTATTCCGTGTGCGCGGGATGAGGATGTGCAGGCTCACAGTCGAATCCTGCCCGGGGTAGACCTGCTGCTCACGCGGGCCGTCCGGCTCGTAGCCTAGGTGCACGCCCTTGATCGTGTGCGATCCGGGAGCGATTCCCGGCAGCTTTAGGCTTGCCCCCTTGCGCACCGTGCCAACGCTCTTGCCGTCCACCCACACTTCGGTGTTGTCCATGTTGGATTCGACAACTAAGCTGCCGAACTGCGGTTGCGGCAGTGCTGCCGCTTTGCGCAGCGTGGGGTTATAAGCAAGAACCATGTTTGGATCGAAGCTGCCACGCTCCGACGTCGGGTTCTGCGCAGCCTTTGTTGCCTGGCGGACATTGCTATGCACATACTCGGCCAGCTCGTCAGCACTTACCACGCCATCGCCATTCGTATCAGCGGCGCCATTCATTCCCTGCACGACGTAGTAGGTAAAGATGCCATGCCCACCCCCCCAGTCAGCGCTTTCAAAACTCTGCTCGCGGTCGCGGCTGGCAGTCAGCGAGAACAGCGAGTTATGAAGGTCAAGCAGAGTCTTGTTGAGAGCGGCACGATCTTCTTCCGGCGTAATCGCACCGGAGTGACAGGAATCCGTAAGCAAGACCTTCCACTTACCTTTAATTCTGGAACCAATGTCCTGTCCCAACTGGTCCATCGGGTAGGCAGTATTTGCGACGTTCTGCAAACTGATGTCATACGGTGCGATATAGCCTTTGCCGTTGGAAACGAAACCATGTCCCGCGAAGTAGATCAGCACGCGATCGTCGGGCTTCGTAATAGAGGGCAACCATTGCTCTAGTTCGTGCCGGATATTTGCCTGGGTTGCCTGCGCGTCGATCAGCCGGTGCACGTTCTCCGGTGGGAACTGCCCGCCTTCAGGACTGATTAGCGTGGTGTACATTTCCTCCGCGTCACGATTTGGATAATGCAGCTGCGCTGAGGAGGGCAGATTTGCATAGCGCGATACACCGATCACCAAGGCATAACTGCGCGGGATGCTGACAGGTGCCTCTGCCGCGTTTACACCACCGGGTTTGAATGTCTTTAAATCCCGCGTGTCAGGGCTGGACTGTCCGCTCGCGCCGTTGGACTGCTGTGCTGCTGCATGAGCGTACAGGCCGCACAGAAAAAGAAGAGATAAAAGAAAAGCGGCGCGCTGCTTCATGGGGGTACTCACTTGTGGGCAAGGCGAAAGAGATACACGGCAGGGCCTGCACCTGTCCGCTTCACATTCACAGTACCATCCGCATCCTGCGTCAGAACGAGATCGCGGCTGGCGTTGGGTGCCGCCACTGTAATTCGTGGCGGCAGCGGCACGTCGCGCGGCAGAACCGCAGCACCGGCAGAGTCATCCACGCATTCGCCCCGTGCCTGGAAGATCGCGTCGTTGCAGCGGGGCAGCAGTGAGGACTTCGCTGCCATTGAAGGTTTGGGTGCCGCTTCCTTTCCGCCGGTAGAAACGTTCAGTTGCGTTGGACTGATCAGAAAGTACACGGTTTCAAACCCCGGCAAACCCTCAATCTGGAACCAGCCATCCTCAGCAGCAGGCACCAGGACATCGCTTCCATGTGCAACGGCGTAGCTTCCTGTACCGGATGAGGCCGGAAACAACACGGTGTACTGACCGGATGTTCCCTGATTAATAACGTAGAGATAGCCGTCGAACGAGCTATTTACTCGGAAGCGTACTACATCTCCTTGATCGAACACGTGTTCCGGACGTACTGGGATTACGTGTTCATGGCGTAGTTGCTCGAGGTGAATCGTGAGCTGCGATGAAGTTGCCGGTGCAACCTGCTGCGCGTGAAGTGCACAGGAAAAGAGCAGCGCGCATTCGAAACGTCTCATGGAACGCAAGTGCGGCCTCTTTTTCTCAGGGGGCCGTTACCGTTCCGGTCCCTGCTGTAACCGTGGTGGCGGATGGATCACGTGATGTAGCGAGCACGGCGGAAATTGCCGCCGCACCCACCGCCGCATCCAGAACCGTTATAAGCGTCGTGTGGTTTGTGGTCAGCCTGCTCAGCCGCGAACCCTTAAGGACATTCGTCTGATGGATATCCGCAACCGTACTTAACCCCTCAAACAGCGCCTGTACGTGTATCTGAAAGTTGCCGGCGTGTTTTGTTGGTGTAAAACCATGCGCCACCGCCCGGCCCTGCGCGTCGGTCCGCGTGGCATAGTTCGCCAGACCGGAGAAGGTTGCGGCGGGCTGCCCACCGCCCGACTGGATAGAGAAGAGCACCAGCGCGCCCGCAACAGGCTTATGGTTCTCGTCTTCGATCTGAACGATCGGCTCGCGTGCCGTGCGGGCGCGTACGTCGTTCAGTTCTGCCTCACCTTCGAGAATCTCAATCGTGAGCAGTTTGGGCACAGTGGCTGATGCTTGCGAAAGGTTCGCTTGCGCAACGGTGGAAGGTGGCAGACAGCACAGAGCGCCAGCGAGTGTGAGCGACTGTACTCGACGGAAACACGCGGACCGACGCATCTGCTTCATGGCGTGCTCGCTGTCTGGGAGGTCCCCACGGAGTTGACCAGCGTCACAGACACTTTGCTGATGCCGGTGAAGTCGTTACTCAGATTGAATGTTTGCGTGTACAGGAACGTCGAGCCATACTGAGTGGAGTTTGTCGAGCTGTACCAGGTTGTGAATAGGTTCGTTACGGGAATGGTGACGTCCGGATCGCTCAGTCCGGGTCCACCCGCGGCGGATAGATGGAAAGTCGCTTGTGAGAGGTCGCGCGTATTGGAATATCCCGCGACCGTGACGGTGAGCACGCTCCCGTTCACGCTGGAAGTGACTGCGGTGAGCACGGGCGGAGCGGCTGCAGGCGTAATCGTGATCGGCTGCACGGATGCTGGCGTGACCACGGCACCGCCGGCCGCCAGCGCCAACGTTACCTGAATGCGCCCCAGTACCGTGCCAGTCTGCAACGCAATGTTGGGTGTGACGGTCGAGTTTGCCGGGACGATAAACGATGCGCTACGGCCATTGCCGGTGCCAGTCGAAAACCGGATCGCCGGATCATCAACGCTGCCCGAGGCAGGCGTGAAGGTGAGCGTCAACACGCCCGTCAGATCGACCGGATATGGATTGGTCAACGTGAGGTTTAGCTTAGGCTGGTCTGCGGATACGGAAGAGGGTGGCGCCGAGAAAACAAAATTGACTGGGGGCGCAACCACGGGCAAGTTCATCGCCGAGCTTGTCTGCGATTCAGCAGGTTCGATCACCGCGACAGGCAGGTTCTTCACGTTTTGCGTGGATGACGCCGGCAGGACAGCCGTAAGCGTTGTGCTATTCACAACCGTGGTGGCAAGTGACGTTCCGCCAACCTGGATGGTCGCATCTGCTGCAAATCCCGTGCCGGTAACGGTAATTGTGGTTGCCGTGCTGCCCAAATCAACGGACGTTGGACTCACCGAAGTGACAACAGCAGCCTGCTCAGAGAGCGGCACGCTCTGACCTGCGGAGGTGTAGTTTGCACTATCTGCTGGCGTGAAGACGACGGACAAGGCCGTCGTGCTTGCCGTAACAATGCTGCCGGCCGGCGGCGTGTAGACGAAAGTTCCTGCCAACGCACCGCCGTTGGCACCGGCAGCGGTGGCGTTCAGCTGTGCGTTGCTGAGTGTGCTGCCTAGGTAAACATTGCTGGGGGCGGCCCAGGTAATCGTGGGTGTGGCTTTGTTCACCGGCAAGGCCACTGTGGCCGTGCTTGGCAGATTGTTGCTTGCGTCAGTGGGCGTAAACGTCACGGACAGGATCTGAGTGCCAGCCCCCAACACGGTTCCGGCGGCGGGTGAGTAGGTCAACGTGCCCGCAAGGCCGCCGTTAATTGTTGCGTTCAACTGCGCCGCGGAAAGTGCCGTGCCATACGTAATCGGGGCGGGCGTATTCCATGTGATCGCGGACGACGCTCTATTCACTACAAGCGTGGTCGACACGGTTGCGGTCAGATAATCACGCGAGTCTGCTGGCGTGAAGGTCGCAATCAGTGGTTGTGCGCCCACAGGAAGGATCGTGCCCGCCGACGGCGTGTACGTGATCGTGCCAGCGACACTCCCAGTGACGGCGGCATCAAGCTGCGCCGCAGAAAGCGCATTTCCGTACGTAATGGCAGCAGGAGTCGCCCAGGTCAATGTGGGCGTCGCCTTGTTTACCGTCAGCATAGTGTTCGCCGTCGCAGTCTGGTAATCGGCGGTATCGGAAGGGGTGAAGGTGGCAGTGAGCGGTTGAACTCCTGCATTCAGAACCGCCCCGCTCGCCGGTGAGTAGGCCAGAGTTCCCGCGACGCCACCCGTCACTGCGGCATTCAGCTGCGCAGTGGACAACGCTGTTCCATACGTGATGGTGGAGGGGGCGGCCCAGGTGATACCAGGCACGGCCTTGTTGACAATAACCGTCGTTGACGCCACCAAAGTCCGGTAGTTTTGGGTGTCGGTTGGCGTAAAGGTGACGTTAAGCGTTTGCGTTCCGGCACCCAAAACCGTCCCCGCCGTCGGACTATAAGTAAACGTGCCGGGAGTGTTGCCAGCGACGGTGGCATTCAGCTGCGCTGAGGAGAGCGCTGTTCCATACGTGATTGGCGCTGGCGAGGGCCAATTGACCGTCGAAGACGCGCTGGCGACAACCAGCGTCGCGCTTCCCGTTGCGGTTTGATAGTCGCGTGTGTCCGTCGGCGTGAAGGTGGCGTTGAGCGTTTGCGTGCCGACCGCGAGCACCGTGCCGGCGGCCGGTGTGTAAGTCAGAACACCCGGCAAACCGCCCGCAACAACAGCATCGAGCTGTGTAGAGCTCAGCGCCGTGCCATATGAGATTGCAGCTGGGTTGACCCAGGTCAGGACCGGGAGTGCTTTGCTCACGGTAAGCGCGGCGGTAAGTGTCGCCGTCTGGTAGTTCACGCTGTCGGTGGGCGTAAATGTAACACTTAAAGACTGTGTCCCGGCCGCCAGGACCGCTCCAGCGGCTGGCGAGTATGTCAGGGTACCGGGGATACTTCCCGCCACGGTAGCGTTGAGTTGAGTCGCCGAGAGAGCTGTGCCGTAGGTGATCGCCGCAGGCGTCGCCCACGTGAGAGCAGGCACTGCTTGAGTGACAACAATGGACGTGGAAGCCGTTAAAGTACGGTAGTTCTGGATATCAGTGGGCGTGAAGGTAACGCCTAGGGTCTGCGTCCCCGCGCTCAGAACTGTTCCCGCAGCTGGCGTATAGGCAAATGTGCCAGGGATGTTTCCAGCAACGGTTGCATTCAGCTGCGGAGAAGAGAGCGCCGTACCATACGCGATCGGCGCTGGCGTCGGCCAGTTGATCGTGGAGGCGGCGGTATTCACAACCAGATTACGGCTCGCAGTGATCGTCTGATAATCAACTGAATCCGCTGGCGTGAAGGTGACGCTGAGTGTCTGTGTACCGACAGCTAGCACAGCGCCCGCAGCTGGCGTATACGCCAATGTACCCGGCAGATTTCCTGCAACCGCCGCGTCGAGCTGGATAGACGAAAGAGCCGTTCCATAAGAGATTGCGGCGGGCGTAGGCCACGTCACCGCAGGAGCAGCCTTGCCTACTGCCAAGGTCGTCGTGGCGGTGGACGGAAGGTAATCCGCGGCATCCGTCGGTGTAAAGGTGACGCTCAGCGTCTGCGTCCCGGCATTGAGCACTGTCCCGGCAGCAGGCGTATAGGTCAGCGTGCCTGAAACGCCGCCCCCAACCGTCGCATTCAACTGGCTGCTCGACAGGGCTGTTCCATACGTAATGGACGGTGGCGCTGCCCATGAAAGGGTCGTCGGTGCCTTGTTCACCACCAATGTCGTTGTGCCACTTACCGGCTGGTATGTCTGACCTGTGACATACGATGGCGTGAAAGTGACAGAGAGCGTCTGTGTGCCGGCCCCAGGTACAGTTCCGGCTGCTGGACTATAGGCAAAGCTGCCCGCAACATTCGGGGAGACAGTCGCATCCAGTTGCGTACTGGAAAGCGCCGTGCCGTACGTGATTGAAGCGGGTGAGGGCCAGCTAAGCAGCAGCGGCGCGTTGTTGACGACGAGCGTCGTCGTGATCGTTACGGTCTGATAATCCTGGGTGTCTGCCGGAGTAAACGTCGCGCTCAGCGTGTGCGTCCCCACACCGAGCACGGTACCTGCGGCAGGTGAGTAGGCGAAAGAGCCCTGCTGCGTGCCGGACGAAGCGTTTAGTTGCGTGCCGGACAGTGCTGTCCCATAGCTGATGGCAGCGGGAGTCGACCACGTCAGAGTCGGAGGTACAGCCTTATTGACGAGAATGCTGGTGCTGGCCTGCGCTGTGCTGTAAGTCTGATCTGACGGCACAAAGGTGACGGTAAGCGTTTGCGTTCCCGCGTGAAGTATTGTTCCGGCATCAGGCGAGAAGGTGAAGGTTCCTGCTAATGTGGCCTCGCCATAATATGCAGATGCCTGCAACTGCGTGCTGGAAAGCGGAGTGCCATAGGAGATCGGTGATGGCTGTGGGAATATCACCGTAGGTGTCAACGCGTTAACCTGCACAGACGTCGTCGCCGAAGCCCCCGCCAGCCCGGCCGTTCCTGGATAGCTCGCTGTCACCTGGGTTACGCCGACCGGCAGGGTTCCAGCGGTGTACGTAGCAACCGCGCTGCCGCTCGTGATAAGGGTCTGCAGCGAACCGTTGGTGCCTGACGAGGGCGGAATGACCGTCAGCAGATCGGCATAGCCATCGCCGTTCTGATCAAATGAGGACAACAGTACAGAGTTACTCAGGGATGCAGTCCAGGTCGTGGAGGGGTTCGCGGTAAAGCCGAACTGCGGCTGACCCAGGAAGACCTTTACGGTACGGCCGTCATACGCCGCGAAATCAATAATGCCATCGCCGTTGTAATCGCCCACTGAAAAGGAGCTTATATTCGCGACATCGTAGGCGTATTGTGTTTGTATAAACGAGATCGCAGCCGTACCTTGATTAATAATGTCGGTGACACCGGGCAGCTGGCTGTTGTCCTGATAGTAGATATCTGGGAATCCGCCTTGGGTATGTGCACCGATGTAATAGGTCGCCGCGTAGGCCGGGGTGGGGATTGACGCGGCTGGACTTGCGGGGACAGTTCCCCCATTATTCTGGAACACATTGA
>CAXUBG010000070.1:0-1916 GCA_964249285.1 uncultured Terriglobus sp.
GATCGAGACCGTGTCGCCTTCCTTGGCCTTGATCTCCGTGAGCGTTCCGGCAGCTGGTGAGGGTATTTCGGCGTCCACTTTGTCGGTCGAGATCTCGAAAATCGGCTCGTCGCGCTGAACGGTATCGCCCACCTTTTTCAGCCACTTGGTAATCGTGCCCTCCGTGATCGATTCGCCCATCTGTGGCATCAGCACGTCTGTGGCGGGACTGCTTGCGACGGGGCTGCTTGCGCTGCCTGCAACGGGGCTGGACGGCTGAGCCGGTGCGGGAGGTGCCGTCTGGGCCGGCGTTTGAGCGCCGTTGCCAATCACCGCGACGACCGTGTTGATGGACACCGTGTCGCCTTCCTTGGCCTTGATCTCCGTGATCGTTCCGGCAGCTGGTGAGGGGATTTCCGCTTCCACCTTGTCGGTGGAGATCTCGAATATCGGCTCGTCGCGCTGGACTGTGTCGCCCACTTTTTTGAGCCATTTCGTGATGGTGCCTTCCGTGATGGACTCACCCATCTGCGGCATCAGCACATCCGTTCCTCCGGATACAGCAGGCGCCAGGGAAGGCTCAGAGGAGGCTGGCGGCGCGGAGACCGGCACCGGTGCTGATGCGCTTGCTTCCGCATCGAGCACTGCCACGACCGAATTAATCGCGACCGTGCTGCCCTCTCCCACCTTGACTTCTTTCAACACGCCCGCCGCCGGCGAGGGGATCTCGGCGTCCACCTTGTCCGTCGAGATTTCAAACAACGGCTCATCGCGCGAAACGGTGTCGCCTACCTGCTTAAGCCACTTGGTCAGCGTTCCCTCGGTGATCGATTCGCCCATCTGGGGCATGACAACATCGGTAGCCATTTGTGTTCCTTTGCGGCGAAAAGTTGCCGGGCAGACGAGCCGGCGGCGATTAGTCCAGTCCCGCCGATTATAGCCGCGCGGCATCACCTCTGGCCGTCTGCCGCTATGCTTCGGCGTTCGCCCGGACAGGTTCATGAAGCAGTGCTTCCAACGAGGGCGCATGAATCATCTGGCGATGAAAGACACCCCCAAACATGCGGGAGACGGTGTTGCGTGCATTCTCCATGGTCGGCCCCAGCGCGGGCGGATCAGCCACCTCCAACTCCAATGAGGTGGGCTGCCGGTCGGTAATGCCGCAGGGCACAATCCACTCAAAGTCGCGCAGGTCCGTTGTCACGTTGAGCGCGAACCCATGCGACGTGACGCCCTGCGACACATGCACGCCGATGGCAGCCAGCTTCTTCTCCGGAATCGATCCACCTGCCAGCGTCCACACCCCGGTCCGTCCGGCGATGCGCTGGGCCGGGATCCCGAAGACTCGCGCTGTCCGGATCAGCACGTCTTCCAGGAGGCGAATAAAGCCCACCGGTCCAAGATGAGGGCCTTTCTTGCCCGGCAGATCACCCCGCAGATCCACGATGGGATAGCCCACCAGCTGTCCCGGGCCGTGATACGTCACGTCTCCGCCGCGGTTGATCTCGTGCACCTCGACGCCTTTCGCGCGCAGCAGTTCGGCGCTGGCGAGGATATTGCCGCGGTGCGCATTCCGTCCCAGCGTAAGAACGGGCGGATGCTCCAGCAACACGAGCGTGTCAGCAATCGTGCCGGCCTTGCGCGCAGCAGCCAGCTCAGCCTGCACGCGGAGGCCCTCGGCGTACGGCACACGGCCGAGTTGAAGCAAATGAACAATCACGCGCGCCTGGGAGTGAGCGGGTTGACCCAGCGAAGGCGAGGAAAGCGTTGGAAGTGTTTGTCCGTGGTGTACAGGGTTCCGTGATGCTGCAGAGCAAGCGCGGCGAACTGGGCGTCAGTGACCGTTCTGCCGCACACGCCACTCTCATCCAGAACACGCTTGAGCTCAATCCAGTGGGCGTTGTCCGTGTGCAGCACACGCACGTTAGGCAGCGCCA
>CAXUBG010000070.1:1926-15431 GCA_964249285.1 uncultured Terriglobus sp.
CCAGCAGTCTGTCTATGAACTGCAGAACTTCCTCCATGCGCTCTGTCAACCGGTCCAGCTGCGGGTCGGTTGAAACGCGAACAAGTGCGGCAATCGCCAGCATGGGGATCGCGATCACCTGCTGACTTTCGACCAAGTCCTCCAGCCATACCGCTGCGGCTGCGTGCAATGGATCACGAGGGTTAAAGGCATACAACAGCAGATTGGCATCAAGAACTGCTACCGGCACTCAGGACCTTCCAAGTATTCCAGCAACTCTGACGTGCAGTCGATGTGGAACTGATCTGGAAGACCGAAGCGCGAGGGACGCAGCTTGAACCGCTTTTGCTTGGATGAAGCTTGCTTCTCTTCGGCAAGCATTCCAAGCCGCAGATACTTGTTCACGGCCTGCTTGAGCGGCTCGCCGGAAGCGCGAAGGCGCTGCCGCAGCAACGCCTCGACATCCTCGTCAATGGTCAAGGTTGTCCGCACATCATGATGCTTTCATTCGGGGCATCGTGATGTCAATTGGATTTCAGGCGTTCAATGCCATCCCGTACACCGAGGAGTAGCCGTCCAGCAGGCTCTCCGACAGCGTCGGGTGCGGGTGCTGCGTGAACATGAGTTCCTCGATAGTCATCTCTGACTCGATGGCGACGACGGCCGACTCAATCAACTCCGTCGCATACGGGCCGATGATGTGTACACCCAGAACCTCGCCATATTTCGCGTCCGCGATCACTTTTACAAAGCCGTCGTGCGCGTCCAGGATGGTCGCCTTGCTGTTGCCGGCCAGCGGGAACTTGCCCACTTTGATATCCAATCCCTGCTCACGCGCCATCGCCTCGGTCAGGCCGACGGAACCGATCTGCGGCTCGCAATACGTGCAGGCTGGGATGCGGTTGCGCGAGACCGGCTTGGCGTACTTGCCCGCGATGTGCGCGGCAGCAACGGCACCACACATGGAACCGCCATGCGCCAGCAGCGGCAGACCTGCGACAATGTCGCCGATCGCGTAGATGCCGGGCTCCGCTGTTTGCTGATATTCATCAACCTTGATGGACGTCCTGTCCATCTCGATTTTGGTCGCTTCAAGATTTAGCCCGGCGGTGCGGGGCGCGCGCCCAATCGCGATCAGCACCTTATCGGCTTCCTGGACGTTATCTTTGCCGTCGCTGGTCTGGTAGTGCACCTTCACACCGGTGTCCGTCTTCTCGATTTTGTCCATCTTGGCCGACGTATGGACCGTAATCCCCTTCTTCTTGTACTGACGCAGAAACTCCTTCGAGATATCGGCGTCTTCCGCGGGCACCACGCGGTCGGCCATCTCGATGATGGTTACCGGTACCTTGAAGCTATTGAAAACCGAAGCAAACTCCACGCCGACAGCACCCGATCCAATCACGATCAACGACGTTGGCAGCTTGTCCAGCGAGAGAATCTCGACGTTGGTCAAGATCTTGTCATCCGGCTGATAACCCGGAATCATGCGTGCGTCAGATCCTGTCGCCAGCACCAGCTTCTTTGCCTGCACCTGTGACGTTTGGCCATTGTTGTCGACCGCTACGGTATGCACGCCGTTCTTTGCCGCGCCCGTCAGTTTGCCGAAGCCCAGGATGCGCGTCACCTTGTTTTTCTTTACCAGGTAATTCAAGCCATTGGTGTGCTTGGTGACGATCTCGTTCTTGCGTGTCAGCACCTGCGGCCAGTTCACCGTGCCGCCGCCAATGTTGTCGATGCCGTACATGGCACCCTCATTGGCGTGATCGAAAATTTCCGCCGAAAACAGCATTGCCTTGGTCGGCACGCAGCCCACATGCAGGCAGGTGCCGCCCAGTTTGTCGCTCTTCTCAATCAGGGCGACCTTTAATCCATACTGCGCCGCGCGAAACGCGCACGAATACCCTGCCGGACCACCACCGATCACGGCCACATCAAACACTGTCTCTGCCACGACATGCTCTCCACGAACACAGTCTGCCGCTCCACACGGAGCAGCCCTGCCGGGCGCAAGCCTTGGCTCACGCAACGTCTCAAGTTTACGCTTCCCAAGAGAAAGCCCGCACACGAGCGCCAGCCCGGAGTGATACTACGGTCATGGCAACAACAGTGTTTGTTTCCGTCGAGGAGTACCTGTCCACCACCTGCAGGCCAGACTGCGATTACGTGGATGGCGAACTCCAGGAGAGAAACCTGGGCGAGGAGTCGCACGGCTTAGTCCAGAAAATGATCGCGGCAATTTTTACAGCCAATCGCCGCGCATGGGAATTTCGTTCGATCACGGAGCAGCGCATTCAGGTGTCGCCAACGCGCTACCGGATTCCTGATGTCTGCATCGTTCCTTCTAACCGGCCCATTATCGGGATTCATCGCACCGCGCCGTTCCTGTGCGTTGAAGTGCTGTCGCCCGAGGACCGTTTTCAGCGCGTGTTGGAACGTGTGCAGGAATACACGCGGATGGGTGTGCGGCACGTCTGGATCATCGACCCTGTCTCACGCGAGATATGGACCGTGCAGAGCAATGGCGGCCCCGTCCCGCTCGACAGTGAGGAACTCACCTTGCCGGGCACGCCGGTACGCATTCCGGTAAAGGACATCTTCGAGGAGATCGACGAAGCTCCACCCGGCGAATGATGAGGGAATCTGTGCCGTCCCAACATCCGGTCGCGCGTTCGCGTCATACTTACTGCATGGCAACCACGGCGTGCATCCCGGTCGAGCAGTACCTCGCCACCAGCTACAGGCCAGACTGTGACTACGTGGATGGTGAGGTGCTGGAGAGAAACTTGGGGACACAGTCGCACGCTATCTTGCAGATGTTGTTAGCAAAATGGTTCGACGACAGATTCGACCAGTATGGCTGCGTCGGCGTGACGGAACAGCGGGTTCGTGTCTCTGAGAGCAGAGTTCGCGTTCCTGACGTGTGCGCTCTCGTCGAGGGCGCTGGAGAGCAACTCCTTACATCACCGCCCCGGGTCTGTATCGAGGTACTTTCACCGGACGATACGCTTCCGGATTTGCAGGCCAGGATTACTGATTACCTGCGCATCGGCATTCCAAATGTGTGGGTGTTCGATCCGGTAAAGCACCTTGTATGGACCGTCTCTCAGGACGGGGCACTTCACCCGTTTTCTGGCCGCATGCTTCCGGTAGCAGGAATGGATCTCCAACTTAATCTTATGGAAATCTTTGACGCTCTGGAGCGCCGTCTTCATCGTGTGCGAACGCCCTAACCGAGCAGTTTGGCCGCGTCCTTTGCGAAATACGTCACGATAAAGTCGGCTCCGGCGCGGCGGATGCTCAAGAGGCTTTCCAGCATGGCGCGGTCGCGGTCCAGCCATCCACGCTCGAAAGCAGCGTGCAACATGCTGTATTCGCCGGACACCTGGTAGGCCCCCAACGGCAGGTCGAAACGCTCCCGCGTTGCCCGGATCACGTCCAAATACGGTCCGGCAGGCTTGGCCAACAGCATATCCGCGCCTTCCGCCACGTCCAGTTCAATCTCGCGCATCGCCTCCCGCAGGTTCGCGCCAGCCATCTGGTACCCGCGCCGGTCGCCTTGCTGCGGAGCGGAGTCAGCCGCCTCGCGAAAGGGTCCATAGAACGCCGAGGCAAACTTCGCCGCATAGCTCATGATGGCAACATCCTGCTGCCCGGCCATGTCCATCGCCTCACGGATCGCTGCCACACGGCCATCCATCATGTCGCTGGGCGCGACAATGTCCGCGCCCGCGCGCGCCAGCGACACACCAGTCTTGGCCAGCAGTGGCAGCGACGCATCGTTGTCCACCGTGCAGTCCGCGCCCTCGCCCGTCAACACGCCGCAATGGCCGTGGCTGGTGTACTCGCACAGGCAGGCATCCGCGATCAGCACCAGCGGTTTCAGCCGGGCATCGGCCTTCATGGCACGCAGCGCGCGCTGCACCATGCCGTCATCAGCCCACGCCCCTGAACCCTCCGCGTCTTTGCTCTCCGGCAGGCCGAACAGCAGCAGCCCGCCAACGCCCAACGACGCGCACTCCGCCGCCTCCTTTAGGGCTTCATCCACCGAGATATTGAACACGCCCGGCATCGACCCGATGGCTTTGCGGACACCCTCGCCAGGGCAGATGAACAGCGGGTAGATCAACTGCGAAGGCCGCAAAAACGTCTCGCGTACCAGCGACCGCATCGCCTCCGTGCGCCGCAACCGCCGCATCCGTGTCACTGGAAACTGCATGGCTTCATTGTAGGACCCGGGCAGCGGCACCCGGTTGAGTCATGCAGGCGTAGCACCATCGCACGGTCAGAGCGGCGCGGAGGGTCCAGGCGGCTGTACGCACCCAGTTGGTCGTAACAAGCCGGTGCACCTCCGCGGGGGAATACGCGAGTTGCAAACGGTCATTCAGGGGGACCTGCACGAGCGCGGTTGAAAGCCAGATCACGCCCACCAGCACTGCTCCGGCCCACGCCTGCACAGCCGGAATCGCAGACGGACGCAATCCGCGGAACAGGAGCAGGCACGCGCTGCCCAGTTCCAGCAGCATCAGCGGTGCCACCACCCATGTGGTGCGGGTAGCGTGCAGGCTTGCGTACGTGCGGAACCCCGGCTCGCCCACAAAGGCAAACAGCGGGTAGTGGACCACCTGCACAAACCAGATCACGCCAAACATCGCCAGTGTCGAAAAGAGCTGGATCAGTAAAAGCAGCATCGATGCATGTGATGCGATGCGCGCGCCGGCCCGCCCCCGCAAAGCGTCTAACCGGATGTGCCCTTGCCAGCAGCTTCTCACCAAGACACCTCCGCCGGTTCACCCCTGCGCCAGACCAGCGCTGCCGCGCTTGAATGGACGCGTCTGCGCGATCACCTGGCCGGGCGCACGCAGTCGCCCCTGGGCCGTACCCGCGTGCTCGCCCTGGAGCCAACGCGCGACCTCCAGGCCATTGAGCGCGCCCAGCAGCTCACAGCGGAACTGCAAGTCTTTCTCGGTGCTGGCGGGAGCTTCGGCTTCGGCGGCCTGTTTGACGCGGACAGCCTGCTGGACAAGGCTCGCATTCCAGACGCCGCGCTGGAGCCGCTCGAACTGCGCCGTATCGCCGAGCTAGCGGAGCATATCGCGGACTGGCGGCAACTGGTCGCCGAGCCGCCCAGCTACATCGCGGACAAATGGCCGGCGGTCACGGCGCTCTCCCAGCCGGTCCTGCAAACAAACTTCTTCCGCCTGCTGCAACTGATCAGCGGCAGGATCGATCCTGATGGCACACTGACCGACGACGCGTCACCAGAACTCGCGCGCATCCGCAGGGCCATGGAACGCCAGCACCGCTCCATCCAGGAGAGCCTCCGCCGCCAACTGCGCGCGGTCAGTGACGCGGGCGGTACACAGGAAGACGTCATCACCGTGCGCGGCGAGCGCTTCGTCATCCCGGTAAAGGCGGAGTTTCGCAAGCGCGTGCCCGGCGTGGTGCACGGCTCTTCCTCGTCCGGTCAGACTGTATTTGTCGAGCCGATGGAAACCATCGAGCAGAACAACGAGCTTGTCCGCCTGTTGGATGAGGAGCAAGCCGAGGTGCACCGCATTCTCGTCGAGATGACCCGGGCTGTTGGCGAACAGGCCGGATCCATTGCGAGGGGAACTGAGGTTCTGGCCGAAGTCGAGGCACACTACGCCTTTGCCAAATTCGCGCAAGATCTCCGTTGCGTGCGGCCGGTCTTTACTGACGGCAAGCCGCACGGCGAGGAAGCCGCACTCTCGCTCGAAAGCGCACGCCACCCTCTGCTTGAACTTCGTATGCGCAGTGAGCGAACGCGCATCGTCCCGCTGACGCTGGGCCTTCCCGGCGTCTCGCGGCAACTCATCATTAGCGGTCCCAACACCGGCGGCAAGACCGTCGCGTTAAAAACAGCCGGCCTGCTGGCGCTGATGGCTCAGGCCGGTTTGCCGGTTCCCGCCGCAAAGGCGCGATTGCCCGTCTTCTCCGCCGTGTACGCCGACATCGGTGATGCCCAGTCCATCGAGCGCAATCTGTCCACCTTTTCCGCGCACATCTCCCACGTCAACCAGATCGCGCGCGAAGCCGATGCCCGCTCACTGGTCCTGCTGGACGAACTCGGTTCCGCGACCGATCCTGAAGAGGGTGCGGCGCTCGCCGTCGCCATCGCGGAGCGCTTCCTCACCATGGGCGCGTGGAGCATGGTCACGACCCATCTCACTTCGCTCAAAATCTACGCGGCCAAGCACGATGGCGTGGTGAACGCGGCGGTCGGCTTTGACGAACGCACGCTGACACCCACGTACGAACTGCGCATGGGCGTGCCCGGTGCGTCCAGCGGCATCAACATCGCGGAGCGGCTCGGCTTGGACGCCGCGATGATCCGCGCCGCCCGCGCCAGCGTCACCACGCAATCGGCCGATATTGCCCGCTTCCTGGACGAACTGCATACGCAGCTCACAACCGTGGCCAAGGAGCGGACTGAGATCCGCCTCCGCGAGCAGGCTGTCGAGCGCGAACGCCAGCGCCTGGAAAGCGAAGGCAAACAGGAGCAGCGGCAGCGTGCCCGCGAACTGGAAGTGAAGCTCGCCTCGCTGATGAAGGAGTTCGAGTACCAGATGCGCGAGACCGTCAAGGCCATCGAGGACAAAAGCGCGCAGCGCAAGGCGTCCACCGAGGCCGACCGGCGTATCGCCCGGCTCAAGCGCGAGTTCCAGGAGTCATTTAACCAGACGGTTGTCGCCCACGTCTCAGGAGCCGACCGCAAGGATCCCGCGGCGCAGCCCCACGTCGTCCAGGCGGTGTCGGTGGGTGACACGGTCCGGCTCAAGTCCATGGGACGGGAAGCGAAAGTGGAGCGCCTCATCGACGGCGGCCAGTACGAAGTTTCGATCGGTGCCATGAAGATGCGCGTTCCAAAAGACGATATCGCGCAGGTCACAGTACCCGCGGCGAAGCAGTCACCCATCCAGGCCGCAACGAAGCGCGGCATCAGTGTGATCGCGCGCGAGCCGGACACGATCCCAGGCGAGATCAACGTGATTGGCCGCACCGCGGACGAGGCACGCGACGAGGTGGAGCGCTATCTCGATCAGGCCTTTCTTGCAGGCCGGCCATCCATTCGCGTGGTGCACGGCACTGGCATGGGCGTGCTGCGCCGCACGTTGCGGGACTACCTTCGCAAACACCCGCACGTTACGTCCATCGCCGAGCCGCCGTACAACGAAGGCGGTCAGGGTGCCACGCTGGTGGAACTGAAGAGCTAAGTCCAAACCGGCTCGGCGTACGGCAAGGTGTCGCACAGCGAATACCCGCTCACCTTGCCACCGGCGATCTTCAGCCCCGCCAGGTTTGCTGGACTGTATGGGGGCGGGTCGATCAAGGCACGCAAGACCACGCTGTTTGACAGGTGTGCCTCCGGTGCAATCACGCGATGCTTCGGAAAGCCCCAGGTGACACCCCACTCGTCGTGCGACTGCCCGGCCGCATGTGCCTGAGGCAGGTTGAAGTAGACCTGCTCCTTTTGCGGCAGAAACTCCAGGCCTCTCGCTTTTGCCTTGCGCATCATCCAGCCCAGCGTGATATCGGCGAGTTCGCACGCGGGATAGCTGCCGCCCACGTCGCAGTGTCCGCCCGTAAACCACACCTGCTCCATGCGGGCGTCATTCGGGCGGTAGCTGCCGTCCGCGTTGGTCCAGAGTGTCGGCTGAAAGGAGGCGCGACGCTCATCGATGCTGACTGCGTGGTACGCGTGGTCGATACAGTCGCTCAGCGTGGTGTCCAGGAAACCGTACTTGCGCTCATTGAATGACTCAAACAGAAACCCGGGAACACCCAGCGAACCCACGGTGTCCCACACGCCCACCATCGCTATGCGCACGGGCAGCAGCCCATACACTTCCGTCAGGTGAGCTTTCATCGCCGCGCGTTCCTCCTTGTCGCGCTCGCGGTACGCCGCAAAGATTTCCGGCGTGGTGCTGTTCGAGAGATTCTTGGTCGGAATGCCAAACGCCGCGATCATGCCTCCCACGCTGCGTGCCGTGTAGGCGCCCCGGCTGAACCCGAACAGGTAAATCTGGTCGTTTGTGTCATACACATGCGACAGGTAGGAATACCCATCCTGAATCTTGGCAAACAGGCCATCGCCCAGCGCGCCGCCGGTCAGGTGGTCAAACGTGGTGCCGTTCGTTCCCACGCCGCTGTCGTAATACTTCAACTGCCCAGGCGTGTTCGCCATGGCGCAATAAATCTTCCACACATTGGTGCCGCCGCCCGTCTTGTCGTGGACGCCGGGCGGAGTGTTCCAGGTGCCGTCCGCGCAGAAAACGATCTTCTTCACCGGTCCCTCTTTCTCTCGCGGCAGTCGATTGCCCGATGTTGTTTGCGTGCGAAATCTTAGGACACAACGCCGTGGCGTGCAACGAGAATTTTCAACGCATCCGCATTGCGCGCGGCGAAGCGGATAATTGATGGAGAGCGTGCCTCGAGTACACGCGCGAAACGGCCCCTGGAGTGGCCATCCTGATGAACGGAACCTTTGGTCCTGCCGCGGGAATCATCCTGCTGATCCTTGCACTCATCGTCCTTGTGACGCTGCTCAAAACGCTCTTCACCGTGCGCACGTCTCAGGCGGGCGTGGTGGAGCGCTTTGGCAAGTTCAACCGCATCGTGCGGCCTGGCCTGCATGTGCTGATCCCATACAGCGAGCGCGTCTTCTTTGTTAGCCTCCAGGTGCAGCAGGCAGCCTTCCAGGTCGAAACCAAAACACGCGACAACGTCTTTGTCCAGATACCCGTCAGCGTGCAATACCAGATACTCGATGACAGAATCGTGGACGCGTTCTACCGCCTGTCCTCGCCGCAGAAGCAGATTGAGAGCTTCGTCTTCAACTCCATCCTGGGCCACGTGCCCAAGCTCACGCTGGACGAGACGTTTGAGCAGATGAGCGGCATCTCCATCGCGGTGAAAACGGATCTTGACCACACCATGAGCCAGTTTGGCTTCAACATTCTCACTGCGCTCGTGACCGACATCATTCCGGACGCGAAGGTCAAAGCCGCGATGAATGACATCAATGCTGCGCAGCGTGCGCAGGTGGCGGCCATGGCCCGCGGTGAAGCGGAGAAGATTCTCAAAGTGAAGCAGGCCGAGGCCGAGGCCGAAAGCAAAGCACTGCAAGGAAAGGGGATCGCGGCCGAGCGGCAGGCCATCATTGACGGCCTCCGATCCAGCATCGAGCACTTTCGCGAAGCCGTCCCCGGCGCAACCGCCGAAGATGTCATGGCGCTTGTGCTGCTGACCCAATACTTCGACACGCTCAAGGACATTGGCATCCGCAGCGGAACCAACACGCTCTTCCTGCCGAACAATCCCGGCGCGGCAAACGATTTCCTGCAGCAGATCCTGGCGGGCCTGCGCGGCGGAACACACCGCGCCTCGCGGGGCGAGCAAGGCGTTGGTGCCGGAACGGAACGGCAGTAGTCCTTTCCGTTCCGGCAACTGCGGCTTAGAGCATCAGCAGGAGAACCTTGCCGCCAGCTCCGCCCTTCTCAGCGAAGGCCTGCGCCTCGGCAGCTTCACTCAGCGGAAACGTGCGCGCGATGGGCAGGATGAACTTGCCGTCGCGGTAGTCGTCAGCAAACTCGCGCACCTTGCCCGGATCAGGATGAGCCAAGATGCGCTTCACCGTGATCTCCGGGTGCAGGGTGGCATCCGGCTGCGGCGTGACCACTGTACCGCACACGCCCCCATCACGGATGTGCCCCAGCAGCGGCGTCGTCACCGTTCCGCCCACCGTGTCCGCAATGGCATCCACTTTGCCAAGCTGCTTCAGCGCATCCTCGTCGTCAATCGCCACGGCTGCCACGCCAAGCGCCTTCGTCTCATCAAGCTGGCTCTTGCGCACACCCGCGATCACGCGTGCTCCCATCTTCTTCGCGGAGTGCACCGCCGCGCGTCCCACGCCGCCCAGCGCGCCCGTCACCAGCACGGACTGACCGCTCTGCAAACCGCACGCATCACGGATCAGTTGATCGCCGGTCAATGCAATCAGCGGAATCGCAGCCGCGTCTGTAATGCTGACGCCGTCCGGCACATGCGTCAGTTCCGATCCCTTCACCACGACGAGGTCTGCATAGGTCGCATTGCTCAGTGCCATGACGCGGTCGCCAGCCGCGACGCCACGCACATTTGAGCCAACGGCACGGACCACGCCGCTGACATCCCGCCCCAGAATCGCTGGAAAGGTCACGGGAAACCGTTCCTTCGCGGCACCAGACCGCATCTTCCAGTCCACCGGGTTGATGCTAGCCGCCGCGGCAGCCACCAGCACATCGTTCTCGCCCGGAACCGGATCGGGAACGTCCTCTTCGTACTTCAAGTTCTTCGGCGCACCATACTCGTACAGGCGAACAGCTTTCATCACGTCACCCTCGAAACCATCAGATGCACGGGTGGCGCGCCGCGTGTGGCTTAGAAGGTCACGAACGCTCCGCGAGTGCGCCAGCGTGCACGTCAGCAGGCAGATAGTTGCGCCAGTCCTCCGTCTCCGCAATGCGCTTGATCCGGGAAAAGCGGCTCGCCATCAGCTTGTGAATATGCGAAACCATGACGTATTTCGCCACAAGCCGTCCCAGCACACCCAGCGGAAGCGTGAACCGCACCTCATCGTCCAGTGCCGTGCCGTCCTGCACTTCACGC
This sequence comes from uncultured Terriglobus sp., assembly GCA_964249285.1. Classification (GTDB taxonomy): domain Bacteria; phylum Acidobacteriota; class Terriglobia; order Terriglobales; family Acidobacteriaceae; genus Terriglobus. The sequence goes on from CAXUBG010000070.1 coordinate 12,577, forward strand.
AGGTGGTGATCGTGCTGAAAGGTCTTGAAACGGCCGGCAAGCATCGTGTCCTGCATAAAGACGGGCGGCGTATAACCAGAAATGCTGGTGACATGGAAATGCTTCATGCCCAGCTGCCAGCCTTCCCAACGCACCACGTCTCCACTTTGAACAAAGCCGGACTGTTTGCCGCTGACCGGGGTCATACCCAGCTCCTCCTGCACCAGCGCAATCGCGCACGTCAGTTGAAAGCAGCGCTCGATGGGTGCGTGCACCCATGCCGACGACCGTAGTACAAACTCCCCACCAGCCTTCTCCACCGTCTCCATGGCCCGGTCTCCGCCCCCAACGAATCAGAATTGCAGTGTGCCAACCGCATTCCATGGTTATGATGGGGCAGGACAGCGCTCAGCCCTCCGCTTGAACGACATCGTGTTCAGTGGATGAATGGCCAGCCGCGCGCCTTGCCGTAATCAAGAAAAGACAGAGGGGCAGCCGAAATGAAGGACATGGACCGCAGATCGTTCTTGCTGGGTGCGGCACCGGGCGGGCTTGCCGCAGCCGCGTTGATGCCCGGCGCGCTGCTCGCGCAACGGACCGGCACAGCCACGGCGCAATCCGCAACGCAGCCTGCTGCCGGTGCCGCGCCAGCCTCCCCCATCACGCCGCGGACGGTGTTTATCGCCAGCGATGCCGCGCCGGTCGCTCCGGAGCAAATGCTGCAAACGCTGACCGCCGCGCTGTCACGCCACCCCGGCAAGGAAGACAATTACCTGAAGGGCGGCGCGGTCACAGAGCTGGAGCAGGCTTTTGCCACCATGCTGGGCAAGGAAGACTGCTGCATGCTGCCGACGGGCACCCTGGCCAACAACCTGGCGGTGCGCATCCTGTGCGGCGACCGCAAGCACCTCATCGTGCAGCAGGACAGCCACCTCTACGCCGACGAGAGCGACGCGCCCTCCATCATGAGCGGCATCACCATGCAGCCTATCGCGCCCGGTAAAGCTGCGCCCACAATCGATGAGATCAAAGCAGCGGTGGAAGACGCGGAGCATCGCGCCTACCCGCTCAAGGTGGGTGCGATCTCCATTGAAAGCCCGGTGCGCCGCCACGACGGCGAGTCCGTTCCCTTCGCCACGCTGGACAAGCTCTGCGGCTACTCGAAGGAGAAAGGAATTAGCAGCCACTGGGACGGTGCGCGCGCCTTCATGCTGACGGGAACACCCGGATTCGACATGAAGCGCACAGCCGCGCAGTTCGATACCGTCTTCGTCTCGCTTTACAAAGCTCTTCGCGCGCCCTTTGGAGCCGTGCTGGCCGGCCGCAAGGAGCAGATTGCGCAGGCACGCGATCTGCGCCACGTCTATGGCGGTCTGATCTACCACGGCTGGGTAGCGGCCCTGCCCGCCCTCGATGCCCTGGATGGTTTTGCGGACCGCTGGACACGCTCGCGCACAGCTGCGGAGCAGGTCTTTGCCAAGCTGCAAGCCGCTGGCGGCTATACGGTGGAACGGGTGCCGAACGAGAGCAACATCGTCCGCCTCCGCGCGAACGAAGCACGTCTTCGCGGCCTTCCGGACCGGCTGCGGGAAGCCGACATCCGCGCCCGCATTGGCAAGGACGGCCTGATCCCGTTCTTTATCAACGACACCATGTTGCACCAGAGCGCTGACGCCATCACCGCGGCATTCCTGGGCTGATGCGCCGCATCGACAATCTCACCGGCATCCGCGCACTCGCCGCGCTTTGGGTGGTCCTTGAGCACCTCAATCTGAGCGAAATGCCAGTCGCGGGTACGTTTGGGCAAATTGTTAGGCACGGTTATTTTGGAGTGGACTTATTCTTCGTGCTAAGCGGCTTGGTGTTGTCTGCTGTGTACGCAGAAAACCTACCACCTCGATTTCACTGGGCCTGGTATCGCCGGTTTCTGGGCAGGCGATTCGCCAAAATTTATCCACTGCATCTGCTCACCCTGCTTGCTGTTATCGCTTTGTTCAAGGGTGCGGCCCGGGCTCACTATCATGTTGGCTTGAGCCCTAACAATGACTTCCGAGGCGCAGCTTATGCTGCCCTGCTGATCCACTCCTTTGGCCTGAAACATGGCCTAGCTTGGAATACACAATCTTGGTCTGTCAGCGCGGAATGGTTCGCGTACTCCGTCCTGTTCGCGCCCATGGTGTTCACCCTGCGTCGGGTACGAACAGCCAATTTGGTTGTCCCAGCAGCAGTTCTTTTGGTCTTCATGGCGCAGCTCTCAGCATGGCTTGGGACACCTTGGACGACCTTCTCAAGACTCGGTATTTTACGCATCCTGCCTGAGTTCTATTGCGGATTCGTGCTCTACCGGGTCATCCGTCACCGGCGCGCCCTCCACGGCGACGCGCTCAGCGCAACGGGCTGTCTGCTGCTTGTGCTGACCTGCTACCTGCCGCACGCCGAGCTCTGGCTGCTGCTGCCGGCTATCACGGTGCTTCTTGCCGGTCTGTACGCGGGCGGACCCGTTTCCGACCGTGTGTTCGGCAACCGCCTGCTGGTGATCTTTGGAGACGCCTCCTATTCCATTTACCTGGTGCAAACCATCGTTGGCATCGCCTGCAATCAGGCTTTCAAGCACTCAGGCCTGTCTAATACGCCGCTGACACGCGCCGGAATCGACGTGGTTGTTCCGCTAGCAACGGCTCTTACCGGACTGGCCAGCTTCCGGTTCGTTGAGGAACCCCTGCGTCAAGCGATGCTGCACTTCTTCGAGAAGCGTCATGGCAACCCGGAAAATCTGAAGGCACCTGCTGCTCCCGGACTGCAGCAGGACACCCAGGTTTCAGCAACCATCGGCTGACTAGGGCATCCAGTACACGCGCAGGTCTCCGTAGTACGGA
>CAXUBG010000071.1:0-8735 GCA_964249285.1 uncultured Terriglobus sp.
CCTTTGCCTATGCCGTCAATCGCCCCGCCATCATCAAGGCGTTGTTGCACGGCCAGGCCGAACTTACTGACACGCTGCTGCCACTCGGCCATTGGGCGGCACCATCATCGAGTGACCCTGTCACGCGCTACACGCACGACATTCCCAAAGCCACATCTCTGCTGGAGGCTGCAGGCTACCACGCGGACGCACACGGCACGCGCATCCGTCTCACGCTTAAAAGTTCCACTGACGACACCATGCGGCTGCTTGCCGCGGTCGTCCAGCAGCAGGTGCGCGAAGCGGGCATCGACCTTCAGCTTCGCCAGAATGAATTCGGTACGTTCTACGCAGACGTGACCAAGGGTGCTTTCCAGATCTACGTTCTACGCTGGGTTGGTTCGAACGAAGATCCGGACATCTTCCGCTACGCCTACAGTTCGGCCATGATGCCGCCAAAGGGCAGCAATCGCGGCCATTACAGCAATCCGCAGGTCGATGCGCTCATCCAGCAAGGGTCATCGGAAACAGATCAGACAAAACGCCGCGAGACGTATCTACGATTGCAGAATACGCTCGCGGCGGATGAGCCGCCCCTGGTCCTTTGGTCGCCCGATAACGTGGGGGTCCACGCGAAACGGCTGCACGGTGTGCAGCCGTCCTCGGCGGGCAGTTTCAGTTGGTTGCGTTCGGCTATGGTTGTGCCGGACGGTCAATCGCGATGACGTCTTGCTGTGTGTAGACTCGCGAACTGTTCAGATCCACCATCTTGCTGGATACATTCACAGGTTCGAAGTCGCTGAGGTGAATGGCGGTCAGGCAGGCCAGATCGTTGTCGTTCCAGCGGGAATCCGCTGTCGCTACAACTCCGCCGGTAATGCCGTTGTCGGCGACGATCAATCCGTAGTTGCGCATCGCGGTGATCAGCACCTGCGCCTGTGGGTGTCCAACGCACGCAGCCGGCATGGGCGTGCTGCTCTTCAGGCGGTAGATCTCGCCCATGGGCGCGGTCCCCGAGCAGAAGGCCGGCGGATTGCTCTGCGACAGGAGGCGGTTGTAGTCCTCGTAGCCACCCGTGCAGACACCCAGCCCGGCCTGCGCCGTTGCCGGCCACACGTGATAGTTCATCGTATGGTTCAGCGTCAGGCGTCCCGGATGCTTCACCACGCCGCACTCCTGCCCTGCCGCGCAGCCACCCGCAACCTCGTCATAATTCCACAGCAGGGGCAGAATGGGCAGACCAGCGGCATCTGTCGAACCATTGTCCTGCGGCAGCATGTCGTAGCTGCTCAGGTCCCAGGTGGCGTTGCTGGAATCGGTCCAGCTGCCATCGGGGTTCGGAGCGCCTTGCCACATCTCCCACAGCTTGCATCCGTTCCCGCCGCCCGCTGTTTGGAGGATGAGCGTATGCCGGTCTCCCCATGGATTGGCATTCTCCGTATCCTCAACTGGCGCATAGCTGGGGTAGGGACCAGAGGTGAAATAGCTTTGGTACATGGTGGTATTTACCGGGACCATCTGCTGGTCGTACGGAACGCGCAGGAACGGAATGCCGCCATCATCCAAGTCGGACCCAAAGACCAGGTGCAAGGAGGAGGGTGCGTACGCCGCGGGGATCGGAGCCACGACCGACGTGTCCACCGGCAAGCCTGCCACATTCATGTGCCATACGCTATCGGCCGGGAACAACGAGCAGCCGCCCAGCGTGTTATCACCACGCATCGGCATCGTGACTACTTTGGAGACAGTGGTGTGCGTCGCGTCCGTCACCGTGATGGATACGGTATACACACCCTGTCCATACACCTTGCCAGAGATGACTCCGGTGGAAGGATCCAGCGTCAGACCTTCAACCAGACTGTGGGCTGCGGTGGTTGACCAGCCAAAGGTATACGGCGGCGCGCCCCCGCTGGCTACAATCGTGCAGCCGGCATAGGTCTGGTATTGCGTGCCCTCGGGGCAGGTATCCGTCACGATTTGTGCCGCGGCCAGCGTGCCCTGCCAGCTTGCGATTGCCGAGGATGTGTATCCGTTGAGAACGGCCTGGGCACGGATATACCCGTTGGCGGAAAAGTACACACCACCGCTATAGCTGAGGTTGGGTGCGCATGTGTTGGAGCTGTCTTGGCAATACAGGATTGTGGCACCAGGCGCGGTATCTGAAATCCTCACCGTGGTCACCGCTCCGGAGTAGTTCGTTGGCAACGAGAAGGTGGGCGTGGCAACTGCCGGTACCGTGATCACGTATGCCGCGGACGCGACGCTGCTTTGCGCGAATCCCGTAGCGGTGGCAATAGCTCGCAAGGAGCCGCTCGCGGACACCGTTACTGGTCCGGCGTATAGCCTTGAACTCGTCGTTGGCACAGATCCATCCGTGGTGTAATACACCGCGGCACCCGCCGTGCTGGACGAGATCGCGATGGCCTGCGATCCGGCGTAGCTTCCCGCGGCAGGTGAAAAGCTTGGGGTGGACGCATTTGGCAGTGCCGGCGAAAGCGCGGCAACGTATGAGTCGCGCCACATGCCCGCGTTACTGTCCGCCGGCGAACCGTCTCCTGTCAAGGCAAAGCCTGGGTGCGTGGTCGACAGCGTACCTGACTTGTCCGTTAGAGTGGCAGTCAGCACGCCATCAAGGTACACCTGCAACTTCACAGGACTCGTGCCGGAGGCGGCGATGGCCAGCGCGTGATTCAGACTCGCCGAGGCGCCAACGCAATTCGCTCCCCCTACAAACTGTCCGCCCTTCTCCACATAGCAACTCGTATAGTACCCGTTGGTCACCTGTCCAAAGCCGACGCAGTAGCCTCCCCGTCCGGGAGTGAGGCGTACACATGCTTCTCTTGCATACGCATTTCTCGCGTTCGACGGACTTACAGTAATCTGCGCCGTGTCCGACCGGGAGGAGGTGTACGCATAGTACGCATACGACGTACCGGCGATCTCAATGGAAGTATTTCCCGTAAGGAATACCGGTGCGGTTCCAGTAACGTAAGTCCAGTTGTTGTTATAGGTTGTCAGCAGCGTATTTCTTGTTCCTGTAAACGTGTCGTAACAGCTGCCGCTCCCTTGTGGACAGCCAAAGGAGGATGTCGTGGAAATTGAGGCATCGGTTTGCGTTGCATATCCATCAGTGGATGCCGTACTCAGGGTGCCCGTATAATCCTGCCACGCGCCTGCTTCTGTGTTCGCGGGCGTCCCGTCGCCAACCAGCGTGAATCCTGTGCCCGGCGCGGTAAGTGGATTGACGCTGTCCGTCACGTTACCCGCTTGTGTACCGTCCACGGACACGGTCAGCGTTACGTTTGATGTTCCAGATGCGGTCAGCGCCAGCGTGTGGCTGGCGGTCGCAGCCGGGGCGCAGCTCACTGTACCCAGGTACTGACCGGCCTTCGTGACATAGCAATTCACGTACAAGCCATTGCTTACGCCGCCGAAACCAACACAGTAACCGCCGGTGCGGGACATTCTCACGCAGGCATCGCGCGTGTACGCACTCTGTGTTGTGGATGGATTCACGGTAAGTTGCGACGTATCGGAGGAAGAGGGCGCGTACACATACGACGCATAGTTCTGACCATGAATCGCGACAGAACCATCGCCCGTGACGTAGATAGCGTCCGATCCGGCAAGCTGCACCCACGACGCGCTGTATGCAGACAGGCTCGTTCCAGCAGTTCCGGAAAATGAGTCAGAACAAGTACCGCTGCCAGACACGCAGCCGGGACTGGCGAACAAAGCGGCAGGAGAGATTGCCAGGCAAAGCAGGCAGATCACCAAGAGAAGGGAGCGGCGTTCTGACGCAACAGGACCCGCGCAAACTTTCCTAAACATCCAGCGCATGTTAGTGAAACCTCAGGATGGAGCTAATGGCAGTGACAATTTCGCTATCGGCTGCCAAAGTAACGACCTGAGGGGACACACGTGCTGAACAACGAAGGTGCATTCTCAACACTACGTAACAGAAATCTACTGATTACAGGCTCTTTCGTGATATGACCAGCGTTCAAAAGTGACCCAACGAACTACACACGCATGTGTCCACTGGAAGCCATTTGGCAACATAAAGACTTACCGTTCGCAGCACGCGCGTTGATGCGCACGTATCTACTTCACATGTGGTGATTGCTTGACCATAGCACGCGCTGCCCTGCGAAAATATTTCCGGAAGTCCTGCGCCTTCTGCCACCTTGAAGCGGCATGAACATCGCTTTCAGCAAAGCAGCTAACTGCTTGAGGTTTGCGTCCGGGTTTGACGCAGAGGGCTAATGGTTCGTAGACTTGGAGAGCGGCGATAGGCCGTCGCAACGCGGCGTTCTGCTCTCGTTGCCTCCTCGTTCAATGGTAGGACAGTCGGCTCTGAACCGATCAATCGGGGTTCGAATCCCTGGGAGGCAACCACACGCGCACAGTGGGACTGCAATCCGCCTATTCCTCCCGAAGAACTTCCAGCGGTTTTTGCCCGAGCACGCGAAAGCTGGCTAGCCATCCCGTCAAGACCGTGAGCGCTGCCACGCCAGTCAGCGTAAGCAGGTTCGTCCCCATCAGGAAGCGATAGTCCAGGTCAAGTTTGTGGAGGACGACGCGCGTCGTCAGGTTTGCAAAGAGCAGCCCGACAGTACCCGCCACCAATCCCAAAGTCGCAAACTCGATGGAAAAAATTGCCGCAATGCGCGCCCGCGCTGCTCCCAAGGTCTTCAGCACGACAACTTCTCGAATGCGCCGGTAGCGTGTTCCCGCAATCGCGCTGGCCAAAATCACGAGCCCCGCGAAGATTGAGAATCCCGCCAGAAACTGCACAACAAGCGATACCTGCAGCAAGACACCGCGCAGCGTTTCCATCGCTTGTGCGACGTTGATGACGGTAACGGTCGGATACTTGGCGTAAAGCGCCCTTTGCAGTTCGCCGACATGCGAGGGATCGACATGCGCTCCGCCGTACCAGACCGTTGGCAGATCCGCCAGCGCAGCCTTTGGCAGCAGGAACTCGGCCCGCGAGAATGCATGTTGCCCGTCGGACTGGATTACTGTTGAGACTTGCGCCTCGATAGGATGATCGGGATCACCCGCTGCGGCAAAGACGATATGCGCTCCCACATCGGCGTGGAGCCTCTCGGACATGCGCTGCCCGATGGCAACCTGTGGACGCGTATCGCCGCCGCTCCAGAACGCGCCGCGCACTACCTTCGTCCCGGGGGGCAGGCTCTCCGTCCAGGTCAACGAGATGGACTGCAACATCCGTGAGGGAAAGTTCTGCAGCTTCAGATTCGCCGCCGCCACGCCATTGACGCTCAAGATCCGCGACGCTACCACGGGCAAGAGCTCCGCTTCGCCACGCACCTCCGGTTGCTGCTTCAACAGGCTGCGTACGCCGTCGATCTCCGAGGGGCTGATATCGATCATGAAGATATTCGGCAGCGTGGGCTGTGTGGACAACTTCAGCTCGTTGATCAACGCATGGCTGATCAAAAACACGCTGGCGATCTGCATCACACCCAGCCCTAACGCCGCCAGCAACGCTGCCGATGGATTGCCCGGGCGGTACAGGTTCGCCAGTCCATGATGCACCACCGGCGTCAGAGCGCCCCGCGTGCCGCTAAGAAACGCCCGCAGCGCAGCCAGCACACCCCAGGAAGTCAAGAGCAGAACCAGCAGCACGGCCGCTAAACCACCGGTGAAAACACGTCCCACTTCTCTCGAGTCGGACAGCGTCGTCGCGATCAGGGTGATGCCGCCAGCGATCAACAGCGCTGCTAGCATCTGCGCAAACCGGCTGGATAGCCGCCGGCGCAGCGCAGGCGAGGCAATTGCGGTTCCCACGCACAAAGCCAGCAGCACGACGAAGAATGCCTCCCACTCGCCGGTCCAATTCAACATGCGGAAGGGAAAGGTAAACAGGCGCGCCAGCCAGCGTCCGGGAAATGAACCCAGCAGTGCAACCCAGCCAAGACGATAGTGATAGACCGCTGTCCGGAACTCGTTCCACCACGACGAGCCGGACGCCCCTTCCTCCACGTTTCTGCGCAGGATCAAAATCGGCCGGATGTTGCGTATATCGAGCAACGGCGGCATGGTGAACAGGACCGTGGTCAGCAGCCCAGTGGCGAGCCCAGCGAAGATCGCGGACGCCGCGATGTGCAACTCTGGCGTGATGCCCAGCAGCCTTGCCAGCAACAGCGGCAGTACCAGTTGCACACCGACCCCCAGCGCGACGCCAACCAGGCCTCCTGTCAAGCCAAGTAACAGCGTCTGCAACAGGTAGATCCGTAGAATGTGCGACGACCGCGCACCCAGCGACTTCATGATCGCGATGGAATCCATGCGCTGCAACAGGTGGGTCCGCATCGCCATGGCAACACCCACCGCGCCCAGCACCAGAGCCACCAACGAAACAAGCGAGAGCACGCCAGTCGCCCGGTCCAATGCCGTCGTGATCGCTGGGTTCGTCTCGCGATAGTCCGTAACCTGAGCCTCCGGAAGGATCGTCTCCAGTTCCGATTTCAGCCGCGCCACGGCGGCATCATTCCTGGTTGGCAGTTTGAAGAGATAGCGCTGCCCCGCCCGAGAACCAGGGGCCAACAGGTGCGTTGCTGCCAACTGCTCCTGGGTCAGCAAGATTCGTGGCCCCGCGGCGAACGACCCGGAGAGCCGGTCCGGCTCGCTTAGCACGACAGATGAAATGCGCAGTGCTGCATCACCCAGTTGAATGCGGTCGCCCACCTTCAGCTTCAGCCGGATCAGCAGATCATCCCCGACCGCGACATTCTCTCCCCCGACTGCCTGCTGCAGGGCCATCTTGGGCTGCAACTCCACCGAACCGTAGTACGGGTACTGCGCTGTGTCAATCGCCTTCAGCGCCACCAGGAGCGGGTCCAGCGAGCTGTATGCCGTCGCCATGCCGGCCATCTCCGTCACGGACGTAAGCCGCACACCGCGCGAGGATAAGGCTTGTAATTGCTGCGTCTGCCGTGCATCGGGCTGCTGAAACATGCGTGCCGCAAGATCAGCCGCCAAGATTGAACGGGCACGCACCAGCAGCGTCTGCCGGAACGCCGACGAAAAGCCACGCACACCGGTCAGCGCCGCCACGCCAATCGCGACAGACAAAATCACAAAGAGAAACTTGCCTGTAGAGGAGCGCAGCTCACGCGCCGCGATGCGTCCCGCCGTGGACCACGAGAGCGCCGCCATCCGCTACACCAGCTCCGGTTGCCGCACGTCGTCGGAGACCAGTTCTCCGTCGCGTACAGTCAACACGCGTCCAGCATGCTCCGCCACTGCAGGATCGTGCGTGACCAGCACCAGCGTCGTACCTTCATTGCGGTTTAGCTCCAGCAGCAGCCGCATGACCTGCTCGCCGTTGCGTGTGTCCAGATTGCCCGTGGGCTCGTCCGCAAGCACGATCGGAGGACGCAGGATGAACGCACGAGCTAGGGCGACACGTTGCTGCTCGCCACCGGAAAGCTGTACCGGATAATGGCTGCCGCGCTCCTCCAGTCCCACAGCCGCCAGCAACTCCCTGGCACGCTGCAGTCCGGCGCGCTGATCGCTTGCTGGAGCATTCAACTCATACGGCAACAACACGTTTTCGAGCGCCGTCAGGGTTGGGATTAGCTGGTAGCTCTGAAAGACGAAGCCGATCAGCTTGCCGCGTACCTCGGCCAGGCGGTCTTCCGGCAGATAGCTGATGGCCATTCCGTTCAACACCACATCGCCCGCGGTCGGCGTGTCGAGGCCCGCCAGGAGACCCAGCAATGTACTCTTGCCGGAACCCGATGCTCCCACAATAGCGACGAACTCGCCCGCACGGACATCAAACGAAATGCCGCGCAGGATTTCCACCGTGCGCGACCCGTTCCGGATCGACTTCGTCAAACCGGTGACGCGGATACCTAGATTGTTCGCCTGGGCGGGAACCGTGTTGCCAGTCAATGCACGCTCGCTAATGTACAGTTTCCTGCTTGGATGACCCTTTTCTCAGGTTGGACGCATGAAGACAACGACACCACTCGCCAGCAGGGCAAACTCGGTGGACCACACGCATTTACCGGAGCGATTTGTTGCGTTAGTCGCCCTGGCCGCGCTGCCGTTCGGAGCAGCCGGGCCTTCCGGCAAGGCACAGGCAGCCGCCGCACACCACATGAAAACAATCCCTTATGCTCAGCTACGCAACGCAGCAACCGTAAGTTCAGACAACCGTCCCACCATTGCCTGCTTCGGCGACAGCCTGACAGCCGGCTATGGTGTGGACGCGGACAGCAGCTATCCAGCGAACCTCCAACGCGATCTGGACGCCGCGGGTTACCACTATCGAGTGGTGAATCTGGGTATCAGCGGCGAGACGACGAAGGACGGACTCGCGCGTATTGACCGCGTGCTGGCGCTCAAGCCTGCCATTGTTGTCGTCGAGTTCGGCGGCAACGATGGGCTGCGTGGCGTGCCCATCGCCAATTCACGCGCGAACCTGGATGCGATCCTCGAGAAGCTGACGCACAGCGGAACGCGGACTGTCGTCGCTGGTATCACTCTGCCGCCGCAGTATAGTTCGCCATACATCAGGGAGTTCAACCAGACGTACGTCTTATTGGCGAAGCAGTACAAACTGCCGCTGCTGCCGTTTGTCTTGCAGGATGTGTACGGTGTACCCGGCAGCATTCAGCCGGACGGCATCCATCCCACGGCACAAGGCTGCGTGCAAGTGGCGCGAAATATTATGAGCCTGATCAAGCCGCTGCTAAAGAAGGATGTTGCCTGATCCT
>CAXUBG010000071.1:8835-13954 GCA_964249285.1 uncultured Terriglobus sp.
GCGCCACGCGAAAGCGGAGTCAAACTGGTGCACGCGGACGCGCTGGTGTAGATCGTCAGACTGGCTGTGGTCGTACTCTGTACGACTGTATTGGGAATGCTGTAGCAAGTGTTAGTCAGGCTGGCTGGGCCGGTTGCGGTCCACTTCACCGTACCGATGTAGCCGTTCACCGGCGTCACCACCACGCTGGAGGCAAATGAGGTTCCCGCCAGCAGTGACACATTACCCGCAGCCAAGGTGAACGACGGCACCACTGGGACAGTCAGCGTCACCGTCGACGATGAGCTTGCGTACGTGACATCTCCGGAGTACACGACCGTGAGCACATGCGCGCCCGCCAGCGTGGAGGTGAAGCTGTATGTCGCCGATCCAGCAGAGAGCGTCAGCGTCGTCATGGTCGTTCCGGTGCTGTACTTGTCTGTTACCGTCACCACACCGGTTGGGACCGCCGTGGACGTACTGGCACCCGAGGCAACTTTGATGGAAACGGCATCGGCGGCACCTGACGCGGGCGTCGCTGTAGCGGCGGAAAGCGTCGTCGTGGAAGCCACTGCGCCGGCGGGAACAGTAAGCGTAATAGACCCAGTCGAGGATGCGTAACTCCCATCACCCGAGTAGCTGGCGGCAACAGTGTGCGTTCCAGAAATACCTGAGGAGAACGTGTAGCTTGCGGAACCGGCTGTGAGCATCAGTGTGCCCGCGGCGGTGCCGTCCACGGTAATAGAAATTGTGCCGGTAGGCACGGCAGTGGATGTGCTGGAGCTGGAAGCTACCTGGATGGTGATGACGTCAGACGTCCCGGAAGCGGGCGTGAGCGTCGCGGCTGTCAGTGTTGTCGTGGCCTGGACCAGCGTCGTGACATTGGCGGAAGGCCAAGCGGTCAAGAGATTAAACAGATCCACCGATCCAAGCCCGGTCGCTTCGTCGTATCCGATACCGGCGGAGTAGCTTCCGCTGGCAGCTGCAGTGCAGTACGTGTAGCCGGAGACGCAGGCGTTATTGCCCGAGGTGATGTCATGGAAGGCACTTGCATACGTAGAGCTGTTCGACGCAAGTGCGTACAGCTTCTGGTTGACTACGCCCTGACCGGACGCGGTCGTGGACTGGTTAATCAGTGCCACCATGCCCGCGAAGATGGGAGCCGCGAAGCTGGTGCCGCCCGCAACCGTCAGGTACGTGCTGTTGGCATCGCGAAATCCGTTCGCGCAACTGCCGCTGATACCTACCGACGTGTCGCTGGAGCAGTACAGGTAACCGGCGTTGTACGGGGACGCAGCCAGCGAGACGTCTGGAACCAGACGGAAGGTGCCTGATGGGATGCCTGGAACACCCGTCTGCCATGACGGCCGCTGCGTGAAGGCACTTGTGCCGCCGCCACCGGCCGACAGACCGCCTCCAGCTGACACGCTGGTGGCGGAATCGTTCCACACCTGCTCTGGAATGTAGGACAGCGCTGAGGCGATCACATCCGACCCGCTGGCGGACTTCCAGTAGGTGGTATTGCTCGAAGCCGTGTTCGCGGTAGAGAACTCCGTGCCGCCCAGGCCGGTCACAAATTGGCTGCTGGCTGGAAAATCAGCATAAAGCCCGCTGATGCCATAGGCAACACAGTCACTGGATCCGTCGTCCCCTGCTGCCGCGACAACGGTCTGCCCCTGCGCGGCAGCCTGCTGAAACACCGCATTCTCTGCCGCGTACTCCGTCGCTCCCAACACCTGCTCGCACTCGCCGTAGCTAATGCTGACAACCGGCGCGACGTTATTCTGGATAGCGTACGTCTCCGCATCGATCACGCTGGAAGTGTTGCTGTTTCCGGAGTAGACAAACTTGATCGTTGCACCGGGAGCGATCGCACCGGAATACTCGACGTCCAGATCGGATTCGCTCTCGTCGTCCGTGTAGAGGGTGGACGTACCGGTATTTGGAACCAGCACGAGCGTCGGATCCTTAACGGTCAAGCCAGCGGCACTCTGGAAGTGTTCCACATCCGAGGTCAAGATCGCGGACTGCCCTACCACCGCAATCGATTGGCCGCTGCCCGTGTATCCCGCGTTATACGCGGCGTTGATGTCGTAGATCGTGCGCACGTCGCCGGGTGTCAGATAGTGGCTGCCGGACTGCGATGAGGTGAAGTTTGCTCCAGGAGCGACGGCCCCCTGCTTGATACGGAGATGTGGATGCGGCCGGATGTTAGTCAGATTGGTGATTGTCGCTGTCACCTGCGACAGTGCCGCAGGCAGCGTAAGGTCAGACGCTGGAGCAAAACGCGTCTCTCCCGCGATGGAATAGCGGTGGATTTCTGTACCGAACGCTGCCTCAGCCTGTGCGACCGTGCCGGAGAAATTGATGCGGTCGCGGCTGCGCGAAACGCTATTTACCGTGAATCCCTGTTGCTGCAGCCATGCCGTTGTCTTCGCGATGTCCGCGTCAGACATGCCAAAACGGGCACCAAACTGCTCCGGCGTCAACCATTGGTGATAGAGCGGAGAGGACGTGCTCTGCTGCGCCACCAGCAGCGCGTCAAGATCCTGCTGCTGTGCCTGTGTGCGCGCAAAGACCAGCGACATGCCTTCCAGCGGCAAGGAAGCGTCGATGCGGCCGACATCGTTTGCAGCGCGGGCAAGGGGTGAACGTGATCCAGGGAGCGTCGCCCGGCTCTCATTCGCGATCGGCCCAGCGATGCGCGGCTGGAGTTGCCGTGTCTGGGCCTTCAAAGGAACGCAGACTCCCAGCACGCAAACGGAAAGGAACAGGAGGCTGGCACAGGAAAGGAACTTGCCGGAGACGGAGGGGAGGTCAGTTCTGGACATGGTTATATGCTCTGGACCTATGACGCAGGTTAAAGTTGCTCGATTACACCACATCTCCTAGGCGGTAAAGGGATGCGTTCCGCTTTTGCACGGGATCACGCAAGGTTGACCTGCGGTTGAATGAGCGTGCCGGCAATACGGCGTCCGATGCCCAGCAGTTCACGCGTATTGCTGAAGATGCGCACCTGAGGCGCGCTGGAGAACTCCGGAAGGTTGACCGCCATCCCGTTGCGCAGCCTGGCCTGGGCAGCGCCGTCCGCGGTAACAGCAGGCAGTTCGGGAAGGATCGTACGGGGATGCAGCAGGAGTTGTTCGACCGTGCCGGCATTGGCGGCTTCGATCAGCTGCTCGCGCGAGACTGCGTGATCGAGTGTGAATGACCCTGCCTGCACGCGCCGGAGCGCCTGCAAATGCGCACCGCAACCGGCGAGCACGCCCAGTTCATGCGCAACAGAGCGCACGTACCCGCCCGCCGAGACGTGCATCGTAAACGCCGCGCACTCGCCTTCGAGTTCGGTAAGCGTAAAGCTGTGAATGGTGATGCGCGATGGCTTAACGGGAACATCTGCTCCCGCGCGCGCCAGCTTGTATGCGGGCACGCCGCCGATCTTTTTGGCGGAAAAAACGGGCGGGACCTGATCGATGGTGCCCTGGAACTGCCGGCTCAACACGCGAAGTTCATCCAGCGAATGGGAGAGCGGCTGCGGTCCTGCCGTGGGCTGGCCTTCGGCGTCGTACGTGTCGGTGGCCCAGCCAAAGCGGATCGTGCCTTCGTAGTGCTTTTCTGCCGCGCCAAAGAATTGCGCCAGCCGCGTCCACTTGCCCAGCAGCAGCGGCAGGACGCCCGTTGCCATGGGGTCCAGCGTGCCCAGATGCCCCACGGACCGCTCGCCACTCGCGCGCCGCACCAGCGACACCACGTCATGCGAGGTCAGACCGGCAGGCTTATCAAAGACTAGGAGGCCATTCATCAGCGTCTCCGATTAGAACACCTGTTGGCCACTGCTCTTCAGCAGTATTCTTAAGCAGGAGGGCGGCAATGACAAACCTGGACTGGTCGGCATGCGATGCCGTCGAGAGCAATCCCGCAAAGGTTAGTGGAGCGTGGGTATTCCGGGGTACACGCATGCCAGTGCAAACTGTTTTCGAGAACCTCGAAGCAGGTCTTTCCCCTGCTGAGATCACGGAAGTTTTCGACGTTACCCCGGAAGAGGTCCGCTCAGTTCTACGCTTTGCGGGCGAGAGCCTGCGTGTGCATCCGGTCTAACCCGCAATGAACGTTCTATTTGACAACGGCACGCCGAAGCCGATCGCACGGGCGTTGGCCAGCACAACATAACGTTTGCACGCGTGATTGGCTGGCATGAGTTTGAGTACGGAGACCTCATTCGCCGGGCCGAGCAGGCAGGCTTCGACGTCCTATTGAGCACGGACAAGAATATTCGGTATCAACAGAACCTCACAGGCCGCCGTTTGGCACTCGTCGTTCTAGGCAACTCTCGTTGGCCTTCTGTCCAGCGGCATCTCGACGATATCGCGGCTGCGGTCTCCTCGTGTAAGCCGGGCAGCTACACCGAGGTGGACATTCCATTCGAATGATCCGCGCTACAAGGCGGAGGGGCGGCGCACGAGCGAGAGGAATTCGTTGCGGGTTTGCGGGCTGTCGCGGAAGGCACCGAGCATGGCGGAGGTGGTCGTCATGCTGCCCTGCTTTTCCACGCCGCGCATCATCATGCAGAGATGCTGGGCTTCCAGGATGACGGCAACGCCTTGCGGTGCGATGGCTTCCACGATGGCATCGGCTACTTCGCGTGTCATGCGTTCCTGCACCTGCAAACGGCGGGCAAAGACATCCACCAGCCGGGCCACTTTGCTGAGCCCGATCACCTTGCCCTTGGGTATGTAGGCGACGTGCGCTTTGCCAAAGAAGGGCAGCAGATGGGGCGCGCACAGCGAGTAAAACTCGATGTCGCTCACGATCACCATCTCGTCGTAATCCACATCGAAGAGCGCACCCCGCAGGATGTCGCTGGCGCTCTGGCCGTATCCGCGTGTCAGGAAGGCCATTGCCTTGGCCATGCGCTCCGGTGTCTTCAGCAGGCCGTCGCGGGCCGGGTCTTCGCCGGTGCGGTGAAGAAGTTCGCGGTAAAGCTGCTCCGTCGTCGCGGACTGCAGGTCTGGAACAGCGTCTTCCAGGGCCGGACACTGCCGGGGATTTGAACATAGTCCGGCGGGCGGGCTGTTCCTTCGGCGTTCTGAATAAACACGATGCGCTTGATGAGTTCGGAGTCGTCCGCATCCTGGAACAC
>CAXUBG010000071.1:13964-14335 GCA_964249285.1 uncultured Terriglobus sp.
CTTCAAGGGCCGCGCCCGGATTGCTCTGCTTGATCATCTGTTCCCCTGACGCGGCATCACGCAACCGGCTGCGTTGCCTGCCGGCTTTGCCCTGTGTGCGATGCCGCGGACGGAACCGCGCCGGCCAGCAGTTCAAAGCTGTTGTTGCCGGTTTCCTCAATCCGCACGCGCTGCAACCGCAACCTGCCGGATGCGTCCAGGAGCGGCACCTGCTCGCGGAAGACACGCTCCACTTCGAGCGAAAGGTTCTCGGTGGATGGCACAAAATCGCTAGCAAAGGCCTGGTCAGCGTTCAAGTTGGTGCCGTCGAAGCGGTCCAGGAGTTCGCGCTGTACCAATGCTTCGAGCTTCGGCAGGTCCACAACAAACCC
>CAXUBG010000071.1:14345-15188 GCA_964249285.1 uncultured Terriglobus sp.
CGACTGTGATTTCGACGAAGTAGTTGTGCCCGTGCCCATACGGATTGTTGCATTTACCGTAGGTGTCCCGGTTCTGCTCACCGTTCAGACCTGGCGCGTGCAGGCGGTGCGAGGCGGAGAGGCGGTAACGGCGCGTGAAGTGGACTACCGGTGCGCCCATCAGGAGGCGAACTCCGGCTCTGCAAAGTCTTGGACCGGAGCGGCTATGTGTTCACCGTAGTAGTCAGCGAAGATATCGGCCATCTCATAGACACGGATGCGGTGCAGCGCGGCATTTGGAATCTTGCCGTCGAGCCTGCGCCAGATGGCGACCGCGATGTTCTCCGTCGTGGGGTTCGTACGCGCGAACTCTGGCACCTCATGGTTCAGGTGCCGGTGGTCGTACACGCTGACCACTTCGCGTTCCAGGATGTCCTTTAGCAGCTTGAGGTCGACGACAAAGCCGGTGACCGGGTCGACGTCACCGGCGACCGTCACTTCCAGCGTGTAATTGTGCCCGTGGCCGTTCGGGTTGGAGAATTTGCCGAAAATTTCCATGTTCTTCTCGTCGCTCCACGCGGCGTTGCGGTAGAAGTGGGCGGAGGAGATCTCGGCTTTGCGGGTGAGAAAAATCATCTTCGGATAGGATGAACTTCTGCCACAGTGCGTCGCATTGCTGACCGGGCGAGTGTTCCACGTGGAACATCTGTTCAGCCGCGCGAAACAGGACAGCTTCCAGGTTTTTATTTTGCTGCAGTCCCGTTTCAGAACTGGCTTGGCCGTCTACCGCCGCGATAGTTCGTCGACACGGCCCTTAACGACTTGCAGTGTTCCACGTGGAACACTCGCGATGCGCTATAGAAC
>CAXUBG010000072.1:0-844 GCA_964249285.1 uncultured Terriglobus sp.
CCATTTGCCTCCTGAACACCGCCGGTTTCTATGACGGCCTGATCCGGTTCCTGGATCATTGCCAAGTGGAAGGTGTTCTGCGCAACGGCACGCGCGAGATGCTGCATGTGGCCAGCACCGTGGATGAGGCGCTGACGCTGCTGGCCGGAGCGGCATGATGCGTCATGCATGAGGAGCTGCCGTCGCGCACTGCCTACCGTGTAGCGTTGCGGCGCGCGGCGCACCAGGGCTGGGATAGGCCGCTGGTCTTTGACGATCCACTTGCGCTGCAGATTCTCGGCCTCGCCGGTGCGGACACGAAGACGCTCGCGGCCCGCGATCTGCGTGCTCCCAAGCGAGCGTCCTCCATGGCCCTGCGTGCCTTCCTGGTCGCCCGGTCACGCTTCGCGGAGGATGCGGTCCGTGCCGCTGCCGGGAACGGCGTGCAGCAGTATGTGCTGCTGGGTGCGGGCCTGGACACGTTCGCGTATCGCAACCCCTGCGAGCGTTTGCGCGTGTTCGAGGTGGATCATCCTGCGACGCAGGCATGGAAAATCGGACTGCTGCGGGGGAACCATATCGCCGTGCCCGCGTCCATGCAATACGTCCCGGTCGATTTTCAAAGGGATTCGTTGGCGGAGCGGATGGCTGCAGCCGGCTTTGACCAGGACAAGCCTGCGGTGTTCGCGTGGTTGGGAGTGGTGCCGTACCTCTCAAACGAGGGCTTCGCAGCGACGCTGTCTTGCCTTTCGAAGTGCGCCGCGGGCAGTGAACTGCTCCTGGACTATGCTCTGCCACGTGCCGCGCTGTCATTCACAGAGCAGCTTGCATTGGACTCGCTGGCGGCCCGGGTTGCCGCTATGGG
>CAXUBG010000072.1:854-15052 GCA_964249285.1 uncultured Terriglobus sp.
CGCTTATTCTTCACGCGTGAGGAGATTCGTCGACGGCTTTCCAGCCTGGGATGGCGAGTGTGTGAGGATTTGCCTCGTAATGCTGTCAACGAGCGGTATTTCACCGGCCGGGTGGATGGCCTGCGGTGTCTCGGAAGCGGCGGTCATCTGCTGCACGCGATCCTGGCCCGCGCATCGAGATGAGAACACGGTGTACGGAACCGCCGTACGGTGGTACCCGGTCGTGAGTCAAGGCAGGTCCTAGGGGCTGATGCCCCGCTTGCATACGCCGTTTCCAGCCACCGGCTCATGAGTCTCTTGCTTCCGCCAGGGTTTGCCGATGAACTCCCGGTAAGACCCGGCACAGATGGTAGACCTGTTGATCGATTTAGACCCGCGCATTGCATCTGCCATTGTGCAGGTCGTCCGCTTGTCAGTATGGCTTGCGCTACTGGCTATCGTGTTTCTGCCGCTGGAGCGGTTGTGCGCACTGCACCCCGCCAAGGTGTTTCGCAAAGATGTGGGCGCGGATCTCTTCTACTACTTCCTGAGCAGCCTCACGCCCGCACTGCTGTTGAGCACACCGCTTGCGTTGCTGGCGTGGGGTGTCCGGCATGTGCTGCCGGGTCCGTACCTGCTGTGGGTAAGCGGTCTGTCCCCGCTGGCGCGCACGGTGGTTGCGTTGGTCATTGGCGAAGTGGGCTTCTATTGGGGACACCGCTGGAGCCATGAAATTCCAGCGCTGTGGGGCTTCCACGCGGTACACCACGGCGCGGAGCACATGGACTTCCTGGTCAACACGCGGGCGCATCCGGTGGATATCGTCTTTACCCGGCTGTGCGGCGTGGTGCCGCTGTATGTGCTGGGGCTGGGGGCACCCACGCGTGGCTCGGGCGGCATGATTCCGGTGCTGGTAGTGCTGATTGGCACGATTTGGGGCTTCTTCATCCACAGCAATCTGCGCTGGAGGCTGGGTTCGCTGGAGTATGTGATTGCCACGCCGGCATTTCACCACTGGCACCATAGCAATGACGATCCCGCGCTGTTCAACAAGAATTACGCTGCGATGCTGCCGTGGATAGACCGGCTTTTTGGAACGCTGCACCTGCCCCGGCAAGAACATCCGCGCCGTTACGGCACTGACATGCCGCAAGCGCGTGGTGTGCTGCGACAGTTGGCGGCCCCATTTCTTGGAAAGGAGCGCACCACCAACTCTTCAGGCGCTCTGTAACACGGGATGCGTCAAGCCGCGCTGCCCTGAAATGCGACTGTCGCATCCCGCCGCAGTTCTCATTCTGAGACACGATGTCTGCTTATTCTGCATGTTGTAACGACGGTTTCGCGCACACAATTTGGCCAGTAGCACTTATCTTCCCCTCAGGACACTTACTATGAACCGCTCGCTGTTACCCTTCCTGCCCCGCCTTGCTGTCACAGCCGCCTTCTCTCTGCTTGGACTTTCTCCGCTCGCCAACGCCAGCACCATCAATGTGGTAAATGGTAACTTCGAACA
Organism: uncultured Terriglobus sp.; assembly: GCA_964249285.1. GTDB lineage: Bacteria > Acidobacteriota > Terriglobia > Terriglobales > Acidobacteriaceae > Terriglobus. The sequence goes on from CAXUBG010000072.1 coordinate 2,347, forward strand.
AACACAAACCAACCAGTCTTACCAATTAAATTATGGGTCCACACCGGTGCAGACGCTGACCGGTTGGACTAATTCCGTCTCACAGGGCGGCGCACCGGGATACAGCTTTGTGTACCTGCCTGGAACCGCGGCAACGACGGGTGCGTATACGCCGCAGTTCAGCGGAAACGTAGCACTGTGGGGTAAGAATCTGGATGGGACCTCGAACGGCCTGGGCAGCAGCCCGGCTGGTGGTAACTTCGTCGGCATGGATGGGGCGTTTGAGCAGGGTCTGCTTTACCAGACACTCTCCGGTCTCACGCCCGGTGCGCTTACGACGGTTTCCTTCTACTACGCGGGTGCGCAGCAGGCAGGTTTCGACGGACCAACCAGTGAAGCATTCTGGGTGTTCTTGGGCAACGACCTGAGCAATGCCAGCAATTGGCAGGAAACGGCGATCCTCAACGATGCGAGCCATGGATTCACCGGCTGGCAGGGCGCTAGCCTGACCTTCACGGCGACCAGCACGTCTGAAACGCTCGGCTTCCTGGCCGCCGGTACGCCCAATGGTGAGCCGCCCTTTACGCTGCTCGATGGCGTGTCCGTGCATGACAACGTCGCGGTCACACCGGAGCCGGGAACCTTTGCTCTGCTGGGCACGGGCGTGCTAACGGTAGGCGGTCTGCTCCGCCGCCGTTTCCTGGCCAGCTGAAACAGACGAGAGCTTCTCCGCAAACGGCGGGAATGCTACCGTAGGGGTGCTGACATCGTGTGAGCACCCCTTGCTTTTTTGCCGGAAGGCGTCCGGCTCTGGGCTGCTCACTTCTTACTTTTCAGCCGATACTGAGTGACATGTCACGAATTTTGATTACAGGCATCGCTGGGTTTATTGGATCGAGCATCGCGCGCGCGGCACTGGAGCAAGGTGCGGAGGTCGTCGGCCTGGACGACCTGAGCGCGGGCAAGCTGGAAAACATTGAACCCATTCGCAACTGCTTGGACTTCCGCCATGCCAGCATCCTCGACGCGGCTGCAATACGGCACGCCTGCCGGGGAGTAGATTATGTCTTCCACGAAGCCGCGGTCGCGTCCGTTCCGAAGTCGATCGAGGATCCGCTCGGCACCAACGACATCAATCTGAACGGCACCCTGCAGGTGCTGGAGGCGTCGCGCGCCGCAGGCGTCAAGCGGGTCATGTTTGCCGCCTCATCCGCTGCATACGGCAACGCGCCGGAATTGCCAAAGCGCGAGACCATGCGACCCGAGCCAGTATCGGCATACGCCGTGCAAAAGGTTGCAGGCGAACAGTACATGGCCAGCTACACGCAGACCTATGGGCTGGAAACCGTTTCCTTGCGGTACTTCAACATCTTCGGCCCCCGGCAGGACCCGTCATCGCAATATTCCGGCGTGCTGGCACGGTTCATCGCCCTCATGCTGCGGGACGAAAATCCGACCATCTTTGGCGACGGCCTCACCAGCAGGGACTTCTGCTACATCGGCAACGTAGTAAGCGCGAATCTATTGGCCGCCAAAGCACCTTCACACGTATGCGGGCGTGTCTTTAACATCGCCACGGGTAAGCGGACGACCCTGCTGGAAGCGTACGAATGTATCAGGCGCATCACCGGCTTTGCAGGTCATCTTACGTTTCAACCGGAACGGGCCGGTGACGTCAAGCACTCACTGGCCGACATCTCATTGAGCCAGTCGGAGCTTGGTTACGAAGTCGTTGCAGACCTGGAATATGGTTTGCAGAGGACCATTGAGTGGTATCGAACCGGTAAGTAGCTTCCTGCAAAACCTGACTTTTGTTCCGGCCTGATCTTCGGGCAGTTTCTGAGCCCCGGTCGACCTTCACTCACACTTGGTCTCGGCCCGCACGGGCGTATTTCAACTCGCTTAGCCCTACTATCGAAGCTCTCACCGGGCCGTCACCGCGGACCTTAAGCCAACCTGTGGAGGCGGTCTCCGGTCGTCACCTTCGCCTGACGGTCGAGAGAATACATGAACAGCAGATTGTTTGCTGTTCATGCATTTAGAGCAGATTTGTAGAATCGCCTGCCTGGGTCGGCAACGCGGCCAAGTTCTTAGCCAGGCGGGATGTCTCCACTTCGGTAGTGCTCAAGGCGGCTTCCGGTTGTGCCGCCGGCCACATACGTTGAAACGTCAGCAACGCCTGCGCGACGACCTGGTCCATGTTGAAGTAGCGATAATTCGCGAGCCGTCCGCAGAACGTAACGTTGTTGTCGCGGTCTGCCAGCGCCTTGTACTTGGCGTAGATCTGACTGTTTTCGGGCCGCGGGATTGGATAATACGGGTCACCGCTCGCACGCGGATATTCGTACACAACACTCGTGCTCCGGCTCTTTTGTCCGGTCAGGTACTTAAACTCCGTAACGCGTGTGAATTCATGATCGTTCGGGTAGTTAACGACTGCAGCGGTCTGGAACCACTCCCGCGGATGTGTCTCATGCTTAAACTCCAGCGAACGATACGGTAGCGCACCGAAACGGAAGCCGTAATACTCGTCGATGGGTCCGGTAAACACCACCTGCGCGTCACGATACGTCTTCGCGATTTCCTGATATTCGACCCCGGTGCGGACCGTCAGACCCTTCTGATCCACCATGCGCTCGAACATCTTGGTGTACCCTGCGGCAGGCATCGCCTGAAACGTGTCGTCGAAATACCGGTCATCCCGGTCGTAGCGCAGCGGAATACGGCCGGCCACCGAGGCGTCCAGCTCGGAAGGATCGAGGTTCCATTGCTTGCGCGTGTAGTTGCGATAAAACTTCTCATACAGGACCGGGCCGACACGGCTTAACAGCAGGTCCTTCGAGGTGCGGATATCGGTCGATTGGACCGTCATCTCCGAAAGAAACGAGCGCATCCCGGCACTGTCCAGATTCACACCGAAAAAACGATTGATAGTGGTGAGATTGATGGGCATCGGCAGCAGCTGATCATCAATGCACGTGAGCACGCGATGTTCGTACGGCCGCCATTCCGTAAAGTCAGAAAGATAGCGGACCACGCGTTCGGAGTTGGTGTGGAAGATGTGTGGTCCGTAGCGATGCACCAACACGCCAGCGGCGTCGTGGTAGTCATAGGCGTTTCCGGCGATGTGATCCCGCCGGTCCACGAGCAGGACACGTTTACCTGCCTCAGCAGTCAAACGCTCCGCCAATACGGTTCCCGCGAACCCAGCGCCGACAATAAGGTAGTCAAAGCGATCCAGTCCCCGCACCGGCTTGGATTTCTGAGGTGCCAAAGTGCTCGGCGGAAGCGGCGTCTGCATCTGTGTTTTACCTCTCTTTGCAGAGCTCTTCCCTGCAACAACCGTGTTGATTTGCACACGCATCCCGGCCCATGTGCTATCCCAGGACGAACAGGCGAGTTTGGCCGCGACAGCCTGCTTCCACTCTCTGGACGCAGGCTCGAGTGCCGCGTCAAGTTTTGCGGCAAACTCGTCCGCCGCCGCCGCAATCGCCACCAATGCCGCGTTACCGTAATCCACTACGACATCGTGCACTGGGGTAGAAACGACCGGCTTTCCAGCCGCGAGATATTCGGGTGTCTTGGTCGGCGAGATGTAGCGTGTCGCCTCGTTCAGGGCAAAGGGCATCATCGCAACGTCCCAGTGCGCGAGGTACTGCGGCAGTTGCTCGTACGTCTTAGGTCCGAGATAGTGGATGTTTGCTGCTTTTGGCAGCAAAGAGGGATCGATCTTCACAATGGGACCGACAAGGACGAACTGCATCCCAGGACGAAGGGCAGCGACCTCCCGGAGCAAGCCGGTGTCCATGCGTTCGTCGATCACACCGCAGAACCCAGCCCGCGGGTGCGGAATACAGGCCTGATCCACCGGATCCGGCAGAGCCCCAGCTTTTGCGTGCGCGAAGTGCTCCGCATCGATCGAGCTCGGAAAGAGATGCACATTGGGGTGCAGGGTTCGCTTGCTCTCGTACAAGCTCCGGCCGCCGGTGAAGACCACGTCGGCGCGACGCAGCAATTCCTGCTCGCGTGTAACCAGTTCCGGTGGTGCGCCCAGGAAGTTGCGCAATTCATCCATGCAGTCATACACGGTGGCCACCGTGGGGATAGCAGCGGAAAACGCTAGCGCCATCGGCGTGTAATACCACGTGACGCACTGCTGGATCGAGTAACGGTCCTGCAATTCGCGCAGCAAAGCCTGCTGGGCACTCGCGACATCACAGCCATCCACAAGGCGCGGACGAACCACCCAGAGGGACGCGAGCACCTGGTCAACGTCCAGTGTGTCCTGAGTCAAGGAAGGGTCGAAGACCGGCTCTTCCCAGTAGAAGACGCGACGGGTCTTTGCCGCCCTGCTCAGCAGGTGCTGTGGTCGTTGGGTCACAAAGTTCCAACGGAGATGGCTGAAGCAAAGGAGGTCTGGAACACTCGGTTCAAAATGAGAAGAAAGGGTTTCAGTTTGCAAGGTATGCATCTTTCCCCGCCTGTGCGGACGTATGTACAACTTAGAAGGCTCAAGCGCAGCAGCGTGCAGCCCGCGCGGCGGGTGGTGACGTTCTATGTTCCTCCATGGAAAGGTCTTACACCTAGCTTACATGGTCAGATAGAATCCCGCGAACTGGAGCCGTCACGGACACTGACCCAAAATGGTCCGCTTCGACATGAAAAGATCGGGCAACATGGTCCTCTGGCCCCGCTTCTTTGGTGAATAGATACACAGACACCGAATCGGTTTGCCCGGGCGCGGGGCTTGGCGTAAGTCGGCGCGCACGCTTACAGTACCGCCTTGCGGGACATTTGGTCCTTTATAGATTTGCTTTGCCTTAACGTGCGGTCACGAAAATCCCAACGTACGGAGCTCCAGTTGAGCCGCTTCCATGTGCCGTCGCCCTGTTTACGCAGCGCGATCCAAAACCCCTCGCCGCGCAAGCCGCCGCACCAATGCGTGGCATACACCAGTGCTGTCGTGTGGTGTGCGTTGAAGTACGCCTCGCTGAAGGAGTAAAACGCGGGGGAACCCGTCAGGCGCGTGTCCGCAGGCAGCCTTCTGTGTGCGGGAACGACATCGATGCCGCCACCAGCAGTGGCAGCGCACAAGCGGATTTCAGTCCCATGTACATTTGACGCATTTCAAGGCAGCAAGCAGCCAAAGGCCGCCGGGCACCCGTGCTTGGCAACTTCTCGCGCGTATGCTCTGAGCATGCATACTTGCTCAGGGAACCGGCAGACGTTGTACCCCGGTTGCACGCAGCTCCCTAGTTGCTCCCGGGACTTTCTGGCGCGAGGGATGGTCGCTGCATGTCTCCTCATGTGTTCAGGTAAGAGCCCGGCTCAGAGCATTACATCTGGCCTGAGGCTGCCGGGTGGTCCGGCTTTCCTCATAGGCCAGCAGCAAAGCGCGCCAGTCCAGCCCGGACAGACGCATACCGCAGCCATCTTTGGAGACGTGCTCGACGTGAATCAAGGCATCGTGCCGGGCGCGAAAGTGACGCTGCAAACAGTGGGTCTTTCCAGTGCGCCGGATACGTCCGAGCATACGGTGACCTCCGACTCGGAAGGGCATTTTCGCTTTTCTGATCTGCCCCCTGGAAAGTACATCTTCACCATAACGTCGCCCGGCCTCGAAACGTTCGTGTCCGCCGAGATCACCCTGAAAGACGGCCAGCAGCATGAGGTGCCGAAGATCGCACTGCCCATTGCGTCAGCGTCGACTCAGGTGACCGTCAAGGTGACACAGCAGCAACTGGCCGAAGAGCAGATTCAATCGGAGATGAATCAGAGGGTTCTTGGTATTTTGCCGAATTTCTACAGCAGCTATGTGTGGGACGCGGCCCCACTGGTGACCAAACAGAAGTTTAAAATGGCGGTCCGGGCACGCAGCGATCCATTTGTTTTCATCGCGACCGGCGTTGTAGCTGGTATCCAGCAAGCACGAAACACCTATTCCTCCTTTGGCCAAGGTTCGGAAGGCTACGCGAAACGGTACGGGTCCGCTTATGCAACGGGTACTCTCAGCCGGTTCTTTGGCAGTGCCATCTATCCGTCTCTCTTTCACCAGGACCCCCGGTACTTCTACAAGGGATCGGGCAGCTTTGGGGATCGTGCGTGGTACGCGATGACACGCTCCGTGGTGGCGCGCGGAGATAATGGTAAGTGGCAACCGAACTACTCCCATATCCTGGGCGGCATGACAGCAGGTGCCATCTCCAACCTCTACTACCCGGATAAGGAGCGCGGCGCGGCGCTGACGTTTGAGAACGCTGGGCTGGGCATTGGCTTCACTGCCGCCGGCAACCTGGTGCGTGAGTTCGTGCTGCGCGGCATCACCCACGGCGTCGCCACATTTAACAATGGACAAAAACCGATTGTCGGCAAGTAAGGCGTATGCACCTGATAATGGAGGCACGCCATGTCTTCTTCGCGAGCCTGTCTGAGTGAAGAACTTGCCCTCCTGAAACTAGTGCCCTGACCATGTCCAATTCCTGAGTTCTGGTGCGTCGATCCCGTTTTCATGCGCATACGCAATACATTCAATGATCTGATTTTGCAGCCACTGCTTGGTATGTGCCGCTGCAGCCTGCAGCTTGGGAACGTGATCAACGATATCCATTGCCAGATGAAACCGGTCCACCTGGTTCAGAATCGCTAGTTCGAGCGGCGTGTTGATGTTTCCTTTTTCCTTATACCCGTGCACGTGAAAGTTCGCGTGGTTCTTGCGTTTATACGTGAACTTGTGAACAAGGGTGGAATATGCGTGAAAATTGAAAATAACGGGCTTATCTACGGTAAACAAACTGTCGAAGTCTCTCTCGGACAAGCCGTGCGGATGGTCGCGCTCCGGCATCAGCCGGAATAAATCCACAACATTGACGAAGCGAATCCTCACCTCCGGGCAGCGCTCTCGCAGTATCGAGACGGCAGCCAGTGCTTCCGAGGTAGGGATGTCTCCGGCGCAAGCCATGACCGCGTCCGGCTCCGCGCCCTCATCGTTACTAGCGAAGTCCCAGATGCCGATTCCCTTGGTGCAGTGCTCGACGGCCTGATGCATGGTCAAGTATTGAAGGTGTTCCGCCTTGTCCGCGACGATCACATTCACGTACTCCGTACTGCGAAGACAATGGTCCGTCACGCTGAGCAGGCAATTGGCGTCCGGCGGCAGATAAATCCGAGTGACCTCAGGACTTTTGTTGGTGACAATGTCAAGAAACCCCGGATCCTGGTGAGTAAATCCGTTGTGGTCTTGCCGCCACACCAATGAAGTAATCAGCAGGTTGATCGATGAAATTGGTGCTCGCCAACGCAGTTCAAGTTTCGATTTTTCCAGCCACTTCGCATGTTGATTGAACATGGAATCAATGATGTGGACGAAGGCTTCATAGCTTGATAGAAAGCCATGCCGTCCGGTCAGCACATACCCCTCAAACCAGCCCTCCAGCGTATGCTCACTCAGCATTTCCATCACGCGGCCTCTGGTTGAAAGGTCTCCGCCGTCAGCGTCCTCGGGTAACATGCGAGCCATCCACGTTTTACCGTAGCTGCCTTCGTAGATGGCCTGTAACTTGTTCGACGCGGTCTCATCCGGCCCAAAGACCCGAAAGCTGCTCATGTTCTTACGCATAACGTCTCGCAAGAAATGCGCCATCGTTTCCGTGGAGGAGAGCATCATGTCTCCGGGCTGCTCCACCTTTACCGTGTACTCTCTGAAATCCGGTAGGTCCAGCGGCTTCCGCAGTTTGCCCCCGTTGGCATGAGGATTCGAGGAAATACGCCGCTCACCCCGTGGCGCCATTTCCTTCAACTCAGCGCGCAAGGTACCGGCCTCGTCAAACAACTCCTCGGGCTTATAACTGCGCATCCAGTCTTCGACCAGTGCCAGATGTGCCGCATTTGTCACTGGATCCAGTATGGGCATCTGGTGCGCGCGCCATGACCCCTCCAGTTTGTGCCCATCGATCTCCTTTGGGCATGTCCAGCCTTTGGGTGTGCGCAAGATGATCATGGGCCAACGTGGCCGTTCAACAGGAGCTTCGCGAGGCGCGCTCCTGGCCTTCTCTTGGATCGCGCGAATAACAGTAACGCAATGCTGCATTGTGCCGGCCATCAATGGATGCATCAAGGCAGGATCATCGCCCTCAACGACGTACGGATCCCATCCATACCCGCGGAACAAGCTTTCTAGCTCGTCCGGCGGAATGCGCGCAAGAATCGTGGGATTCGCGATCTTATACCCATTCAGGTGGAGGATTGGAAGAACGGCACCGTCCGTCACCGGATTCAAGAATTTGTTGGAGTGCCACGACGTAGCGAGTGGGCCGGTCTCCGCCTCTCCATCACCAACTACAACCGCTGCAATGAGGTCCGGGTTGTCAAAGACCGCACCAAAGCCATGCGACAGGCTATACCCCAGTTCGCCGCCTTCATGGATGGATCCGGGAGTCTCCGGTGTGCAATGGCTGCCGATACCGCCGGGAAACGAAAACTGCTTGAAAAACTTCTGAAGCCCTTCGATGTTCTCGCTCTTGTCCGGATAAATCTCAGAGTACACACCTTCCAGATAACTATTGGAAAGCGTTGCGGGCGCTCCATGGCCGGGACCGGAAATATAGATTAGGTTGAGATCCAACGTCCTGATCAGCCGGTTGAGATGGACCCACACAAACGTCTGGCCCGGATCTGATCCCCAGTGTCCAAGCAGACGGTTCTTGATGTGCTCCGGCTTCAGCGTTTCGCGCAGCAGCGGGTTGCTTCGAAGATACAACATACCGACGCACAGGTAATTACACGCGCGCCAGTAAGCATGCATCTTGCGTTGTTCGTCACCGGACAAAACCCCAGGGGAGAAGACAGGAGCGCTCATATGGGACCCTCGTAAGCAGCCGCGACTGCCTGCGTTTCAGTGCGCGTGATCAGGCGCTGAAATCTGCCATGCGCTGCACATGCATCGCGATGACGAGGTTCTCTTTCGCCGGAACGACGAACACAGCCGCCGGGGAATGAGATGCGCTAATCAGGCAAACGCCATCGCCATGAACTTCGTTCCGGCCAGAATCCATCAAAACTTCACTTTGCGCAAGCACTTCAAAGCGCGTTGCGGCATCGTGCTCGCCGATCCCGCCGGTAAACACGACCGCGTCCAACCCGCCCAGCAGCCACGCAAATCCGCCAATTGCCTTCCGCACACTCCGTGTAAAGATCCGCAACGCGAGGATTGCCGCGCCGTTCGCGGTCGCCGCTGCCGCACGCACGGCTTTCATGTCGTTCTGCAGGCCAGTCAGGGCCACCATGCCGGCCTCGTGATTCAGCATTTGCTCCAGACTGGCAGCGGAATCGGTCCCTTTCTGTTGCCGCAGCAGATACAGCAGTAATCCAGGGTCCAGATCCCCGGGACGCGTGCCCATCATCACGCCCCCCGCCGGTGTCAGCCCCATGGTGGTGTCAACGGATGCGCCGTTCAGGACTGCGGTCACACTGCATCCACTGCCCAGGTGCGCAATGACCATCCGCGCCTGCAATGCACCGGCCTGCCGCAACTGCCGGACGGCAGACTCACAACTCAAACCATGGAACCCATACCGTTTGGCACCCCGCGCACGGTATTCCAGCGGGATCGCGTAGGTACTGGCCTCCTCGGGCATGGTCTGGTGAAAAACCGTGTCAAAGCAGGCAAAGTGCGGGATGTCTGGCAGGCGATGCATCACCTCGCGAATCATCGTGACCGCCTCCGGATCGTGCAGGGGAGCAAAGGCTCGAGCCGCGTCAAGCTGCTTCAGGATCCCGTCCGTGATGCGCACGTGGTCATGGATGTCCGGTCCGGGATGCACGATGCGGTACCCGGCAGCGGCAAACTCTTCGAAACCGGAATCATGTGCCGCCCGCAAGATGAGATCGATCACACCGCCGGGGTCAAGTCTCTTCGCAAGACTCGATCGCTTCTTGATTTCTTCAGGCTTGGTGATCGCCAATGAGGGGGAATCCGTGCGCGCTCCACTCAACTCTCCATCAAGAAGGAGATCTGGCTCGCTGTCGGCACCGGTCATGGCGAAGACAGAAAACTTGACCGAAGACGACCCGCCATTCAGGACCAATACATTCATGGCCACCGCCTTGGCCAAGCTTACGCCAGTAAAGGCGCGGGATTGTACGCGCGAAGATGTCGCAGGCGGCGCTGAGTGGGTTCCGCTCAGTTCGCCTGCGCGACCGGATGGCGCTGACGTTGACAAATCAACAGCACGTAGACGCTGGCTACTGTTTGATGACGGTGCCATCGAGTTTGCGGATTTCGCCCCAGCCGCCGTTCAGTCCGTTGTAAGGATTGGTAAAGGGGTACTTCAGCGCAGCCTTCTCATCCACTTCGATGCCCCAGCCGGGTGCTTCATGGACATAGATGTAACCGTCCTTCAGGGTGGGGCAGCCGTGAAAGATTTCCTGCGTGGCGGCGTTGAATGGGCTGTACTCCTGGATGCCGAAGTTGTAGCTGACAAGGTCAAGGGTGGCCTGCGCGGCGTGTCCCACAGGTGACACGTCGCCCGGCCCATGCCACGCAGTGCGCACGCCAAACTGCTCCGCCATGATGGCGATCTTGCGCGCGGGCGTGAAGCCCCCTACTTGCGAAACGTGGCAGCGGATGTAATCGATCAGGCGCTCGCTGATCAATGGTTGCCACTCGTGCGGATTGTTGAAGAGCTCGCCCATGGCAAGCGGCGTGGCGCACTGCTGCCGCATCAGCCGGAAGTAGTCGATGTCCTCGGGCGAGAGCGCGTCCTCCAGGAAAAAGAGGTTTACCTTCTCCACCTGTTTGGCAAACTCGATGGCCTGGTTCGGCAGATAGCGTTCGTGCATGTCGTGCAGCAGGCCCACCTCGTCGCCCAACTGCGCGCGCGCTTCTTCCAGCAGCTTGATGCCGCGGCGCATTGCGTATGCCGGTTCAAACAGCGGCTTGTCATGCAGCGGTTTGAAGTTGGCCACGCCGTGCGCGGCACCGTAACCCGCCATGCCTGGGAGGCCCACCTGCACGCGGACGTTGCGGAAGCCCTGGTTCATGTACTCGCGGGCCTTCGCAATGGCATCTGGGATCTCCGCGCCGTCGGCGTGCGCGTAGGTTTCCACGCCCTCGCGGCATTTGCCACCCGCCAGCTGATAGACGGGCATCCCAGCCTGACGGCCCTTGATGTCCCACAGCGCCTGGTCGACGCCGCTGATGGCGTTGTTCAGGACCGGGCCGTTCTTCCAATACGAGCTGTCGTAGCAGGTCTGCCAGATGTCCTCGATGCGGTCGGTCATTTTGCCCAGGAGGAGCGGCTTCAGGTAGCGCTCGACGGCGGGCTTGACCAGGTCGGCGCGCTGCGTGAAGGTGGCGCAGCCATAACCGTACAAACCATCCTGGTCCGTGGTGATCTTGACGACGGTCAGGCGGACACCGGCGGGCGCACACTCAATAACGGAAATGTCTTTAATCCGTGGCACAGCCGTGCCGCGCGTGGCACGGTCCACCGCCGCCTGCGCTTCGGCGCGCATGGCCGGGGCGGCGACGGAGAACAGGCCCGCGGCGGCAAGGGACTTCAGAAGAGTGCGTCGTTGCATGGACCGGACCTCTCGAGGCGACGAGGTTACGCTAACTGAACGGGCGGTGAAAGGGCAACCTCACGGTCCATAAGCGCACATCGTGACAAGCGGAGATCTTTGCACTCTGGCAAATCAGCGTTCGCTCTGACCTAGCACGTTTCTCGATCGAAAAAAATGCACTCAATGCCGCCTTGCGCCAGTGGAAGCGTACGTCTCGAAGGCGGCCTGCCTGGGAGCAGGCAGTGTTTGCCTCAAGGTCATCTGTTCCGCTCAGCGCTCACGCGAGGGCGACCAACGCAGACCCCCGCCAAACGTCTGGCGGTAAAATTCGCGCTGAACTGGATTCACAGTGCTGCCTTGATAGAAGCCGAACACTTCATTGTTTAAGTTCAAGCCGTACGCTACAGCTTGGAAGCCTTTCGGCAAACTATAAGTTCCCTCAATATCGACTTGCAGGTGAGCGCACAGATACTGGTCGCCATTGGGTCCGCGGTAGCCTCCTCCTGTTCCTTTTACCGGGTTAAACGGGCCAGAGGCGTTCGTATCGTTATAGTTGTACGCGAAGATGTTCGCCGCATTATAGGTGAGTCCCAACCGGGCAGAGAACTTGCGGAGATCATAGGTTGGACTGATATTCCAGGCATGCGGCGCCTGCCGAAGAAGTCTCGGACGATCCGTCCGGTCGATGTTCAGGGAACCGTCCGGCAGCGTGGTCTGTACCGGAAATGTAACCTTTGACGAAGTGTATCCATAGTTCGCGGACAGTCCTGTCCCGCGAAGTGCGTTTGGCAGATAGGTAAAATGCTGCTGAAATGCAATCTCGAAGCCATAGACGTACGCACTTCCGGCATTCTGCGGTTGACTTTGAATCGTCTTGTCCGGCAGCACACTGGTAAGCGAGATGATTGGCTGCGTCAGCCTTTTGTAAAAGCCACCCGCCTGCAAAAGGCCTACCGGTATCAGGTTTTTCTCAAACAGCAGATCGAAATTGTCCGCATGTTCGGCTTTCAGGTTGGGATTGCCGATGGTGGACAACGTACGGACGCCGCCTGGAGAAACCGTTGCGAAAGAGACGAGATCCGCGAAGTTGGGACGCGAGAGCCCCCGGCTGTACACGGCCCGCAGCCCCGTGTTGCCATTCAGGGCATACCGTACACTTGCGCTCGGC
>CAXUBG010000073.1:0-899 GCA_964249285.1 uncultured Terriglobus sp.
GCAAACTCGACATCACCCACGGCAAATGGATGAGCCCAGACCCCTACGACGGCTCCTACGACCTGAGCAATCCGCAAAGCTTTAACCGCTACGCCTACGCCCTCAATAATCCCCGTCAGATTGAAGGACCCAAGCGGAAAGGAGGTCTATGACTGTTTCGGCAGTATTGGAAGACAGCGGCTGCATAGGTGAAGGTGGTGACGTATCATCGGGCGGCGGCGGTGATCCTGGCTGCGCTGGTTCGGAGGTGTGCGTAGTTGCAACTCAGGATCCGCCTCCAGAGCCGGAACCAAATGACCCTGGAGCTTGCGCTATCGGCTGCGGCGTCAATGAACCGGTTCAGGATTCGGGAACTGATCCACCCCAAACATCTACTCAGAACACTCCTGCACCAGGTAAGACGAAGTGTTCGCAAATTACACCGCCACCTCCGCCAGCCCAAGTGCCTCTGTCGCCAATAACATGGCTACAGTTATTGGCGCTCAGGCAGGAGCAAGCATATACCCCGGGGGTGAAGCAGTCGTCTTCGCAGGATGGGTGGTCGCAGTCTCGCCAGGCTCTGTTTGGGATTATAAAAAACTTGATGGTCCTGCACGTCTATCCGCTGCCAACTTTGGAAACTTCGACTACGGTGCAACTTGCTCGCTGTTTGGTCTGAGTTCGTCTGCCTGCCAGCTTGCTGCTGGCGCAGCGGGCGGATTTGTTGGGGATGCCTCGACCAGGTACGACATCCCCATAGACAATTACTACGTCATCCAGGGTTATCAATATGCAACCTGTAAATCAGGACCGTAGACGCCTTCTGAGGGTTAGTGCTGTCGCAGCGACCGTCATGATGGCCTTCATGATGTGGATTCTCGTTGCCTCGACGGGCGTTTTAACCCACGAGACCACGAGAC
>CAXUBG010000073.1:909-8017 GCA_964249285.1 uncultured Terriglobus sp.
GTGTTTACTGCGCTTCGTCAGCCTTGCGGTCCAACACGGGACTGAGCTCTGACGTTTATTACTTGCGCCTTAAGGACATGCACCAACTCGGGGCATGGTCTCACTGGGCAGACTTTGGGAAAGGAAAGCAAATACTAGTGACCACCGAGGCTGGGCCTTCACGTCTAGTCTGGAAAGATAATCTTCATTTGGAGGTCATTTGTGATGCTTGCAGGATGGTATATGGGGACGTTATAAGGCAAAAACAATCTATGGGTTCGGTCTCAATTGCTTACGTTGGCTTCGTTTCGGTAATACAGTAACTTGGGCGTCCCACATTGCGCCGAGGTGTGCCTATGTCGGCGGCAATGTGTGTCAAGGACAGCCGCGCGTCGCTTTCCCGCTTTCTTAGATCAGTACCGCCGAGCTGGCCAGAAACGGTCACGGGCTCTCCTTTTGCGTAAGGCGGGGTAGTGAAAAACGAGCGATGTAAGCCCTTTCGGAGCGGGTGGCCCACATCTGACTTCGCAAGAACCGAGGGTGTCCCACGTCTCGCGGAGATGCGATTTAGTTCACCGGTTCGCACAGTTTGAACGAAGTCACCGGAGACTTGAACCTCGACCTTGTCGTTCTACTGTCTTGTTTGGGTATACCTCAGCGAGACGCCGCTTGTGTGACAAATTTCCGTCTCATAAGGGTTGGTTTCCTGCTACTGTGACAGGAGATGCCGGGAGCCTTAGAAGGAGTGTCTTGACCTTAGCCGGTAAATCGCGGGGGTATAGCTGATGCTTTGCGAGAAGCCGCAAGCAGCGCGGTATGCTTCTCCTGAGCCATGCAAACTGTCCGCGCGATCTATCCTGGAACCTTCGACCCGCCTACCAACGGCCATCTTGATTTGGTGGGCCGTGGCGCAAAGATATTTGATCATCTGGTCGTCGCCGTTCTGCGCAATTCCAGCAAGGGCACACCGCTGTTCACCACGGGTGAGCGCGTTGACATGTTGACCGAAGCCACCAGCGGCTACGGTAATGTTTCCGTGAAGACTTTCGATGGACTGCTGGTGGATTTTGCCCGGCAGGAGGGTGCATCCGCTGTGTTGCGCGGCATCCGCGCCATCTCTGACTATGAATATGAATTCCAGATGGCCATGATGAACCGCAAGCTGGATGCCAGCCTGGAGACGGTGTTCATGATGCCGGCCGAGAAGTATACGTACGTTTCGTCACGGCTCATCAAGGGTGTGTACCAGCTCAACGGCGACATCAGCGAACTGGTGCCGCCACTGGTGCTCGCGCGGCTCCAGGCCAAACGCGCGGGCCGCGCGCCTGCCCTGGACGGAGAAGTGCCGGGCGAAGTCTGACTGCGCATTCGTCCGGTAGAATCAGTCGCATGAGCGCCGCCGCCGCACCGGTTCCCACTGCCAGCCAAGCCTTGTCTGACCGCATCCATCGCATTGAAGTCTCGGCCACCATGGCCATCACGGCCGAGGCGCTGAAACTGAAGCAGAGTGGCGTCGATCTCGCCGACTTTGGCGCGGGTGAACCGCATTTCAGCACGCCAGAACACATCAAACGGGCCGCCATCGAGGCAATCAAGAACAACTACACGCGCTATACCGCCGTCGCGGGCATCCCCGAAGTTCGCCGCGCGATCGTTGACCGCCACGCCACCGACTTCGGCACGGACTACGCGCCGGAAGAATGCGTCTTCACCACCGGGGGCAAGCTCGCCCTCTTCAACGCCATCGAGGTGCTGGTCGACCACGGCGACGAAGTCATTCTGCCCGTCCCGTACTGGGTGTCCTACAAGGACATCATTCAGTTTGCCGGCGGTAAGCCCGTTTATGTACAGGCCCGAGAGGATAAAGACTTTAGCGTGAGCGCCGCCATGATCGAGGCGGCTATTACCGACCGGACCAAGGCCATCATCCTCAACACGCCATCCAACCCGTCCGGCGCGGTTATGCCACGCGAGGACGTGGAAAGCATCGTCCGCCTGGCACACCGCCGCGGCATTTACGTCCTGCTGGACGAGTGCTACATCTATCTTGATTTTGCGGGCGAACCGTTTTCGGGCGCATCGTTAGCAGGGTGCAAGGAACATGTCATCGTTCTCGGCTCGCTTTCCAAAACGTACGCGATGACCGGTTGGCGCGCGGGTTATGCACTGGGACCGAAGGCGATCATCAACGCCATGAGCAAGCTGCAATCGCAAAGCACCAGCAATACCGCCACTTTTGTTCAGCATGCAGCCGTCGCTGCCGTCAGCGGGCCGCAAGATTGCGTTAAGGAAATGCGCACGGGATACCTC
Organism: uncultured Terriglobus sp.; assembly: GCA_964249285.1. GTDB lineage: Bacteria > Acidobacteriota > Terriglobia > Terriglobales > Acidobacteriaceae > Terriglobus. Next base: position 3,199 of record CAXUBG010000073.1, read on the forward strand.
GCGCTTCGTGATCGCATCCTTGATGGATTTGCAACCATCCCCGGCATAACGTGTACGGTGCCGCAGGGAGCGTTCTACGTTTACCCGAATGTCAGCAGCTTTTTCAACCGTCTGAAAGCCGGTTCTGCCGCGGAGATAGCGTCACGCCTGCTCAGCGCAGCGCACGTCGTCTGTGTTCCTGGCGAGGCCTTCGGGACGAACGAGCACCTGCGCTTTTCCTATGCGGTTTCGCCTGCCGTGGTCGATAAGGGCATAGAGCGGATGCGCGGGTTCTTCGCCGGTCTCTCGAACTAACAATGGCAACGGAGTCCCTCATTACAGAACCAAAGCTCGTTCCTGTGGTGCGGGCCGGCGGCAGCGGCACCCGCGTCTGGCCGCGCGCCCGCCGCTCGCGCGCCTAGCAGGTGCTCGCCCTTTCCGGTACGGAGACCATGATTCAGCAGACGGTCGAGCGTCTGCGTTCGTTGTCGGCTTCGGACGGCTTCCTGGTCATCACGAATGAGCTGCTGGCCCAGACCATCGCGGAGCAGATTCCCGAGGTCCCGCATGAGCGTATTCTGCGTGAACCGTGTGCCCGCAATACCGCTCCGGCCTGCGCGCTGGCTGCGCTGATCGTGGAACGGACTTCGCCGCAGGCCGTTCTGGGTGTGTTCCCCTCGGACCACGTCGTGGTAGACCAGCAGCGCTTTGCCGATGTCATTCGAGCGGCTATTGGCATCGCCGCCGCCGGGCCGAACATCGTCGTTCTCGGCGCGCCGCCGACCCGGCCGGAGACCGGCTACGGCTACATCCAGGAAGGTATACCCGCAACGCAGTTCAACGGCCTGATTGCGTCACACGCGGTGGAGCGTTTTACGGAGAAGCCTGATCTTGAGCGCGCGCGGCAATTCCTTGATTCCGGTCATTATTCGTGGAATGCGGGCATTTTTCTTTGGTCCGCGAAAACTCTCGCGGACGCCATGCGCGAGTACCGTCCGGCGATGATTCCGCCGCTGGAGCGCATTGCCGCGGCATTTGGCACGCCAGACTTCGACGCCGTGTTTGCCGAGGCGTACCCGACGGTGGAGAACATCAGCATCGACTACGCGGTGCTGGAGCCGCGCTCGGCGAAGGGCGCGGAGAGCAATATTTTCTGCCTGCCGGCTGATTTTGGATGGAACGATCTCGGCTCGTGGAGCGCGCTGCACGAGCATTTCCTGCAGCATATCGGTGAGTCTGGGGATGGCAATGTGATCGAAGCCATTGATTCCATGCACCTTGATGCGAGCGGGAACTACATCTTCGCGCCCGGGCTGACCGTTGCGCTGCTTGGCGTCAAGGACCTTGTCGTGGTGCAAACGGACGACGCTCTTCTGGTCACCACCCGTGCGCACTCCCAGCAGGTAGGGCGTGTGGTCAGCGAGTTGGTAAACACCCGGCGCAACAAGCTGCTGTAGCGTGGGCGAGTGTTCCACGTGGAACACTCGGTCCCCCGCGGAAAAGACGACAGGTGATGGGCAGATTGTTTTCACCTCGTGAACAGGGGTTCCAGCGGGATGGAATGGTGGCAGGGCCTCTCTGGTGTTCCGGCGTGCACCGTTAGCGCTAACGCAGATGCACAAAAAGGGCCGTTTCAGCGCTGGTATGCACGTATTTTGCGTACAGCCAGGGCCACTGCGGTACCACCGCGAGAGTGTCCGATACTCCGGCTCCACTTCAGAAGGAGGGTGCCCAAATACCGCAGCCCGCTTCAGGGCCCATGAAGCTTTGGCGTTGACGTGCCTGCCAGACCCGGACCTTACAATCCCACATCTCTGCGGGATGTGAGGCACCCTCATTTCCATTAGAGGATGAGGTCAGATGTGGGCCACCCGCCCTGCGCCGTATCTAATGTTGCTGACTTCCTGTGAAGGCCGATTGCGGAGTGGGTCGAGATCTTCGGTAGTGTTCATGCGGGCTAGTGGAGGGCGGCGAGGAAGGCTCCGAAGAGGGCGAGGAGCAGAGCTCCGGCGAGGAAGGTTGCCCTTTGGCGGGCGAGATAGGCGATGCGGCCGCTGGTCATGCGGGGGAGCAGAGGGAGGCCGAGGCACAGGCCGGTAAGGAAGCCGCCGACGTGGGCGGTGTTGTCGATGCGCAGGTCTCCCATGCCGAGGCCGTGCATGAGCGGGCGGACCATGGTTCCGACGCCAAGGAGCAGGTTGAGCCCGGCGAAGGAGATAACGGAGCGGCGGATGGCCTGGAGATCGCGCAGCGGGATGCCTGCAAAGCCGGGACGCGGCTCCGCGAGCCGACGGTTGGAGAACAGCACGATGAGGATGCCGGCGATGCCGAAGACGGCGCCCGAGGCGCCCGCGCCAACCTCGCCACGCTGCTGGAAGACGACGTTAAAGGCGACGGAGAGCAGATTGCCTGCCGCGCCTGTAAGGAGATAGACGTACAGGACGCCGCTGAAGCCGAGCATCGGTTCGCCAATAACACCCAGGTTCCAGAGGCACCACATGTTGGTGGCCAGGTGGACCAGGCCGACATGCACGAACGTGGCGGTGACGACACGCCACCACTGGTGGGCCGCGACGACGGCTTCGGCATTATTGGCACCGAAGCGAATGAGGTCTTCTGGCGAGGGAGTCAACCGGTCGACACCGGCGTGCAACATCCAGAGGTAGACGGCGATGTTGATGGCCAGCAGAAGGTAGGTCGCGGGTGCCCGCTGGATGCGGCGGAGACCGCCGGGACGGCTGCGTACCGGCTGCACTGCGTGCGTAATCGCTGCGCCCTCACGCCGTGTATCCAGGCCGGCCTGGGCGGATGGAACGGGTGCCGCAGACGAGGACTGCGTGTCAGAGGTCATTTGCGAGCGCTACAGGAAGCGCTCACGGCCATGCGACAGGCGGCGTTGCTGGACGGTATGCGAGATGAGTCCGGGGGCCGGCGTGGCGATGGCCACCAGCACCCACATGAGCACCGAGAGCAGGAGTCCGCCGATGGCGACGGACTGCAGCGTGACCGCGAAGGAGATGTGGCGGGTGTGGAGTTCGGCAAATTCCATCTGCGCCCACGGGCCGCGATGGATGATCATGGTGGCCATGAGGAACGCGAATCCGGAGATGGTGAAGAGCAGGAGGAGCAACAAATCCACCACGCGGTGCAGGCGCTGACGCGCGCGGCAATGGCGGCACTGCGCGAAATGCGGTGTGTAATCGCCGCGCACCTCAGGTGAGACCGCCGACACATCGTACCGCCAACCGGAAAGGATGTCGCCGATGACCTGATCGGAACAACCTTCCCTGCTGCCGAGCAGAGAGGCGGCAAAGCCGTGGGTGCGCAGATCGGTCATGTACCCCGGGGCAGCCCCCGTCGTCCTGTTCGGATTCGTCATGGGTTCATGCACCATCGTAGTGTGTCTGATGCAAAGAATCCAGCGCCGATTCAGCCACTGCATCCATTGCATAGACACCCTACCATGAAGTTCAGAGGCAGAGACTTTCCATGGGGGTTTCCTGTGGCGCGAGCAGAACGCGGTTTCCAAGCAGGCTCAGGCGGTCACCAATTGCCTGTTCCGCGGCCATCCGGGCAAGTTCTGGCATGTTGTTGCTCTCAGAAAGGTGAGCGAGGATGACATAGCGCGCACCGCCGTCGTAGTCGCGCGTCAGGAACTCCGCCGCTGCCGCGTTTGAGAGATGACCAACACGCGACAGAACCCGTTGCTTCACGCTCCAGGGGTACGGGCCGTCACGGAGCATTTCGAGGTCATGATTGGACTCGATGAGGAGGACGTCGCAATTGCGGAGCGCCAGCTTGACGTTCTCCGGGATATAGCCGAGGTCGGTGGCGAAACCGAAGCGCAGCCCTTCCGCGGAGAAGACGAAACCGCAGGGGTCGGCGGCGTCGTGGGGAATGGTAAATGGCAGGATATCGATGTCGCCGATGGAGAGGTGGCGGCCTGCCTGGAAGTACTCGACAATGGGCAGCGATGCCGGATTGTCACGGAGAGCGTTGCGGACGGACTCGGGTGTGTCGCTGCAAAGGTCCTCGTGCGCGGCGGCCAGCAGGACACCGGACGAGTCAGTGGTCGCATCCGCGCGAGAGTCGTCGACGGCGCTCAGATCGATGCCGCTGGCAAAGTAATTCTCTGCTGGCGCGTCGTCGCACTCACGCGAGGCGGTGGCGATCTGGTGGGCCAGAGCTTGCGCGTCCAGCCGCTCCTGCTTTTCCCGGCGCGTCTGTTCCAGCCATTGTTTATAGGTTACGGTGTCGCGCGGGGTCATCTGCCGCACCCAGGCGCGGTGTGTCGCCTCAGTGAAGTAAACGGGGATGTTCAGCTTGCGGGCCAGCACGGGGAGGGCGCTGATGTGGTCCGCGTGTTCGTGCGTGATGAGGATGGCATCGAGGTCATGCGCACTCTCGCCCGTGGCGGCCATGCGCCGCATGAGTTCGCGGCAGGAAAGCCCTGCGTCGATAAGAATACTGGTGCGGGATGAGGCAATGACGGCGCTGTTGCCCTTCGACCCCGAGGCGAGAACCGTCATGCGCATCATGCGCTTAGTGTACCGGGGTGGCACGTGGATTACGAGGGCAGTAACTGTGTTGGTTCCGGGCTGAAAGCCGGTTGGAGGAACGGGTTTACACGCCGGCGCGGAGCGGGGCGAGGAATTTGACGGTACTCTTCATGACGACCTGATTGTTCTGGTTGTAGGTCTGGGTGTAGATGGTCACGAGGCCGAGCTCCGGCCGTTTTTGCGATGCACGCAGGCCGACGACCTCGGTCTCCGTGTGGAGCGAGTCACCCGGACGAACCGGCTCGGTCCAGCGAATCTCTTCGACACCCGCGCCGATCATG
>CAXUBG010000073.1:8027-14998 GCA_964249285.1 uncultured Terriglobus sp.
CGATGCGGCCAGTCCTTTGAAGAATGAGCTCTTGCCTGCGGCTTCATCGAGATGAAACGGTTGCGGATCATACTTCTCGGCAAACTCGGTAATCTCCTGCGCGCTGATTTTGACGCTGCCGTTGGAGGCGAACTTCTGGCCCAGGTAAAAATCTTCAAAATAGAGCTCATCGGTCATGCGTGCCTTCCTTGCTTTGCCCGTGCCGGGGTCAAGTGAAGTCTAGCAAAGATTAGCCCGCCGTTTAGTTGGGTTTAGTTCTAAGTCTCTGGAAATGAGTAAGTTAGAAATAGACGAAACGTCCATCACTTTTTGCTTGCAAAGTTTCACGGCGGCGGTACACTTCTCCGCACTGAGCCTGACCCCACTTTCACGAGGCTCAAGGAGAATGGTTATGCCCCCCAGAGTGTTACGTCTGACACTATTTCTGCTTGCTGCTATTTCACTCGCCACGGCGCGTGCGCAGTGTCCTGCCTACGGGAACGACACGGCGTGCGGCACCGTGATCACGATCACTCCCGCCAACGGTGTCACCATTACACAAACCGGCCAGGGCCCTTACGATGGCAACGACGATACCCTGGTTGGAATTGTGAATAACAGCAACGTCCCCATCAGCTCCATCGTCCTCACATCCGGCCAGGATATCTTTGGATTTGATGGTGACGGGGTCGACACATACGGAGCACCCGGCAACCCGAAAGACACAACGGGATACGGCGGCCCCAACACATACTTCACCAATTTCTCTGGGTCATCAGGGACAGTAAATTTTGTGACGCCGCTCGCGCCGAAAGGAGGCAGTACCTACTTTTCTCTGGAAAATGCACTATCCGCCACTCCGCCGTGCAGTGACATTGTAAAGAATGGCGTCGCACCGGCAGTGCTCAGCGGGACGTCTAACTCCACGATCACCGCAACGTTCACGCCGAATTACAGTTACAGCCTGGCGCAGGCAGCTACCTTCTGCGGCTTTGTCGATTTCGATTGGGTGCAGACGATTGTGAACCTGCCGGATCCCAGTCCGTTTACCGCAAAGAATCTTACGTTCGCCGCGAGCACTGGATATGTGAATGGGACCCTGATCCCGACGCGCCTGGGCGGACCGTTCCGTCCGGGTGGTGCGGTGCCCTACCCCATCAAGGGCAGCGATGCTCCATTTAATGATCCTCCGCAGGGTGGGGGTTACACGTACACGTCAGCCCTCGACTACAGCTACCCGTTCTATTGCGATGTGCTGGGCGATCCCGCTTGTGCCAAGACGTACTATGCCATCAGCTTCTCGGATACTCCAACGGATCCGTGCCTGCCGGACGGCGCGGGCAATGCCAGTCCGGCGTACAAGTTGAACGCGTCCGTTCAGGCGCTGTGCGGAAATATGATCGCTCCGGCAGGCAGCGCGATCGCATTTACGACACATCTTGCGGGTGTGCAGGCCAATGGACTGGCGAAGGACCTGGGGTTAGGGGTGTCCTGGAAGTCAAACTTCAACGGTACGTCCGGCGGGGTTGCGACCACGAAGAACACACGGTCAGCGGATGCTGGCAGTGGAAGCGGTGGTGTGACGGTGGTCAATACGTCTGAGACGACAAACTATCAGTACACTGGGTTCGGCGTAACAGCCATCAATGGAGCGGCATCCGCTCCGCAGACGCAGCTTTCATCCACCCAAGTGAATGTAACTGCTTCAGGGCTGGCCTATAGCAGAGCGACCAAGGCATTTACCGGGACCGTCACAGTTACCAACGTCAGCGGCCAAGACATCGCCGGGCCGCTGGAACTTGCGCTTGATTTTGTCACGGCGGGTGTTACAGTGAACGGCACCTCCGGCACGTTTGGCGGCTTCCCGTTTATTACGTTGCCGAACACGCTGACTGCTGGTACCTCCGTGACGGTGCCAGTTTCATTCTCAAATCCGGCTGGTACCACGATCAACTTCGATCCAGTTGTCTATTCAGGGAGCTTCCAATGAGAAACTGTCTACTGTGTGTTGCACTGCTCGCCTTTTCTTCGGCTCCGCTGGTCTTTGCGTCCCCCGCAACCTATCACGTTACAGTGGACACGACTCAGCTGAACGGGTCCACCGGATCGCTTGACTTCAATTTCGAGCCCGGCCCGCTGACCACACAAGCGGCGTCGGTCAGCATTCTGAACTTCACGACGGACGGAGCGCCCTCGGGGGCCGCGTCCACGGCGGGGGATGCCTCGGGCGTTCTTGCGGCGAGTACACTGCTGCTGGATAATGGCACCGGCTTCAACGATTACTTCACCGCGTTTCAGTATGGAAGTAACATCGCGTTTGATATCTCGCTGTTCGGCCCGGCTTTAAGTACACCAAATGGTACCGCGACGTCTGGCAGCCTGTTTGCGTTCAGCTTGTTTTCGGATGCGGCAGGTACCGTTCCAACACTCACGACCAATACGACGGACGGCTTCGGATATACCGTGGCGGTCAATCTGAATGGGTCTACCACAGCGACCAGCTATTTAACCGCGGCCACGCAGCCGCCACCGGCGGTGACACCGGAACCAAGCAGCCTGCTGCTGGCCTGTACGGGAATGGCGGCATTGCTGATGGTGTTTCGTAAACGCATTACGACATCGGCTGCTTAGGAGACCGGTGAAGCGCCTGATTCAACTCGCTGTGTCAGGCGCTTTCACCGTCCTTCTCTCCGCGAGTTCCGCGCGCGGTGAGGTAATCCGTCTCACTCACTGCGACGGTGCCAGTCAGGTTGCGATTGATTTACTGTTTCAAGAACAAGGCGCACTGAGCGCAGGCGTACCTCCTTCGCTTGCCAGGGCAGCGGCTTCCGGTAGTGACAAAGCTCTGCGCCTCATGGCAGTGGGACCGGTGCTTGGGTCGATGGATAGCAGGAACGTCGTCTTCCAGGCGGTTTGTTCCGCGAGCGGCATTCACGTGACCGCGACGATCACCCGTGCCGACGGGTACGGCGGGGCGGTGCTGAAATTCGCGATGTGGCGTCCGTTGGTGCGGCTCGACCTTCCCTACACGGGTAAGCAGCCAGAGGTTGCGGTCACCTGGCGCATGGTGTCGAGCGCAGGGGAGGAGATACACCAGGGCGATTTGCCGAATGGTTTGCTACAACACTATCCATTTACTCTTAAGTACGCCGCTCCGTAGTACTTAGGGTAGCCGTTCCAGCTTACGTAACTGAAAAGACTCATGCCTTGCTAGCCTTTCAGCGCGGCGTTCACCAGCTGCTTTGCTTCGTCCTGAATTTGTTTCAGATGGGTTTCGTCCTGGAAGCTTTCCGCGTAGATCTTGTAGACGTCTTCGGTGCCTGAGGGGCGGGCGGCGAACCAGCCGTTTGCCGTGGCAACTTTGAGGCCGCCAATGGGTGCGTTGTTGCCGGGAGCGTTTGTCAGGACCTGGGTGATGGGCTCGCCTGCGAGTTCCTTCGTGGTGACCTGTTCGGGTGAAAGCTTGGCGAGCTTGGCTTTTTCGTCCTTGGTCGCGGGGGCGTCGATGCGCTGGTAGACGGGGTTGCCGTAGCGCGCGGTGAGGGATTGGTAGAGTTCGCCGGGATCTTTGCCGGTGCGCGCGGTCATCTCCGCGGCGAGCAGGCCCATGATCGGGCCGTCCTTGTCAGTGGACCAGGACGAGCCGTCCATGCAGAGGAAGGATGCGCCCGCGGACTCCTCGCCGCCGAAGCCGAGCGAGCCGTCGCTGAGGCCGGTGACGAACCACTTGAAGCCGACGGGAACCTCGACAACGTTGCGGCCAATTCCCTTACTTACACGGTCAATCATGGAGGACGAGACGAGCGTCTTGCCGATGGCCGCGTCCTTGCGCCAGCCGGGGCGGTTGGCGAACAGGTACTCGATGGCGACGGAGAGATAGTGGTTGGGGTTGAGCAGGCCGGTGGACCGGGCGACGACGCCGTGGCGGTCATGGTCGGTATCGCAGGCCCAGCTGACGTCGTACTTGTCCTTGTTGCCGATCATGCCGGCCATGGCGAAGGGGGAGGAGCAGTCCATGCGGATCTTGCCGTCCCAGTCGATGTGCATGAAGCGGAAGGTTGCGTCCACGACGGTGGAGAGCACATCAAGCGGCAGCTTGTATTGCTCGGCAATGCGCGGCCAGAAGTAGACGCCCGCGCCGCCCAGCGGATCGACGGCAAGCTTGAGACCGCTGTTCGCGATCAGCTGCATGTCGACCACCTTTGGCAGGCCGCCAACGTACTCGCCGATGTAGTCGTGCCTTTCGGTCGTACCCGCCTTCAAGGCCTGGGCAAACGGGACGCGCTTGACGCCCGCGAGCTTGGCCTTCAGCAGATCGTTGGCGCGGTCTTGCACCCATTTGGTTACGTCGCTATCGGCGGGGCCGCCATTGGGTGGGTTGTACTTGAAGCCGCCATCCTCTGGCGGATTGTGCGAGGGCGTGATGACGATGCCATCGGCCAGGCCGTCCTTGCGGCCTCTGTTGCAGACGAGGATGGCGTGCGAGAGCGCAGGCGTGGGCGTGTAGCCGTACTGGCCTCCAGTTTCGCCCGTGCCGGCGTCGATGCGCGTACCGACGGCGTTGGCGGCGAGAACCTCCAGCGCGGTGCGGAAGGCTGGTTCAGAGAGGGCATGCGTGTCCATGGCGAGGAACAGCGGGCCGGTGATGCCCTTGCCCGCGCGGTACTCGCAGATGGCCTGCGTGATGGCGAGGATGTGATCCTCATTAAAGGCGGCGTGCAGCGACGATCCGCGATGGCCGCTGGTGCCAAAGCTGACGCGCTCTGCCGGATTGTCCGCGTCCGGGTGCAGCGTGTAGTAGGCGGAGAGGAGACGGGGCAGATCGGCCAGGCAGTGCGGGTCCGGCAGCTTGCCGGCGTTTGGGCTGTTGCTCATGATGTTCTCCAACAAGTGCGGATTGAGTGTACCGCGCAGTCCGCGTTTGACGGCACGAAAGACGGCCGTACCGTGCCCCGTTCAGATGTTGTCACAGCCGCTGCCGTCGCCCTTACAATGGAGGCTCTCCCGATTGGGCCATGTTTCCCAGCGTTCGCCAGACAGCACAGGGCGGCGCACCCGGTGGCTCAGGTGCTGTGTGCGTGCGATGTTTGCGCGTATGCCGCTGGTTCGCGTTTGCCGGAGTTGCCGCTCCCTGCTGCTTGCAGCGGTGGGCACGGCCTTGTGTCTTCTCACGGCTCGCGCTCTACACGCACAAACGGGCACGCTGGCGGCGGACACGGCTGTGACCAGCGTGCATCCGGCGACCAACTATGGCGCACTCAGCAACTTGTATGTGAATGGCGCGAGCACGGCACTGCTGCGGTTTGACCTGGGCACGCTGCCGGCCAGTGCGAATGCCGCCAGTGTCACGCGGGCGACGCTGCGGCTGTTTGTGAACCGGGTGAATACGCCGGGCGTCATTACGGTGTCTGCCGTGGGCGCGGCGTGGAATGAAAGTGCTGTCACCGCGCAGACGCTGCCGGTGACCGGCAATGCGCTGGAGGTGTTTCCGGTCACGGATGAGAACCAGTATGTGACGGTAGACGTTACGCCGCTGGTGCAGGCGTGGATTACGGCACCGGCGAAAAACTTCGGACTTGCGCTGACTACGTCCGCGGCCGATGCCGTGTTTGACAGCAAGGAAAACGACACCACGGCGCACCCGGCGCAGTTGGACATCGCGCTGAGCAGCGGCGCGGCAGGGCCGATTGGACCCGTGGGGCCGCAAGGGCCAAAGGGCGACACCGGTGTGCAGGGAGCGCAAGGGCTGGCAGGTCCGCAGGGCCAGGCGGGCAACGCCGGGCCGCAAGGTTTGCAAGGCGTGCAAGGGCCGAAGGGTGACAAGGGTGATCCGGGCAACGGCTCTGGAATGCAGTTTGAGGGCAATTACAACGCGAACACCAGTTACGCAAGAAACAACGTTATTGCGTATGCGAACGCGGCATGGGTTTCCCTGCAGGACAGCAATTTGGGCAATGTCCCCTTCGCAGGGTCAGGGGCGTGGAGCGTGCTGGTGCCCGCCGCAGTTTCCGTTTCCGGCACGGGTACAGGAACAGGTACGGGCACGGCATCGCCGGGTAATGGTCTGTTGTTTGAAAACGCATGGAACGCGACGGCCACTTACGCCGTGAACCAGGTTGTTACCTATAACAATGCGGTCTGGATATCGTTGCAGAACAGCAATATCAATAACACGCCTCTCGCGGTGTCAGCGTATTGGTCGCTGATTGTTCCGGCTCCCGTGATCTATCAGGGCACCTACGCGTCGACAGCAAACTATCCGGCAAATGCGGTTGTGAGCTGGCAGAGTGCCGCATGGGTTTCGCTGCATGATGCGAATCACGGCAATGCACCCAGCACTTCGCCCAATGTCAGCAGTTCGCCAAATGACTGGGCGTTGCTGGTACCTGCCTCGAATAATCCCGCAAGTATTACCACCGTGATTAATGGCCTTGTGTATTTCGGCGCGTACGCTTCAGGCACGAACTACGCGCTGAACTCTGTTGTTACCCGGAATGGTTCAGCCTGGGTGTCGCTGCGCGATAACAATCAGGGGATTACACCGGATTCAGGAACTCCCGGGTACTGGGATGTGCTGGTGCCCGCGGCAGTCGGCCTGACCGGTCCGCAAGGTCCCGCTGGTGCGACAGGAGCAGCGGGACCGCAGGGCGAGCGCGGGTATACAGGCGATACCGGGCCACAGGGCGAACGCGGCGCTACGGGTGCCACTGGCAGGCCGGGTTTTGTGTACCAGGGGCCGTATGCCTCCGCGACGAACTACGCGGCGGGCGATGTCGTGCTGTGGCAGGGTGGATCGTGGGCTTCGCTGCACGATACCAATCACGGCAACACGCCAGATTCGTCCCCGCTGGATTGGGGTACGCTGACGACGCGCGGTCTTACGGGCGACACTGGCGCGACCGGTGCGCAGGGTCCGGTTGGGCCGCAAGGGCCGTATGGCCAAGTGGGCGCGGCAGGTCCGCAGGGGCCGGCGGGGGCGCAAGGTTCTCCGG
>CAXUBG010000074.1:0-1365 GCA_964249285.1 uncultured Terriglobus sp.
CACACCTGGGGTACCACACTTCTCGGAGCGATGTGGGATTGAGCCACTATTGACGCTGGTATACGGCAACCACAAGCGCACCACCTGCCAACATTCAGCCTTCATTCCCGCTCAGCCATCCTGAGAAACATGTGGGCCGAAACCCGCACTAAGCGTTCCACGTGGAACATCCCTACCGGACCACCTGCTGAAACAGGGACGAGTTGAGCAATTCCGAAAACTGCCCCTCCGACGACGCATACGACACCTGCAGCGTCCCCGAATTCGAGTCCACCGATGTCTCACTCAGCGCGGCCTTTTCCTGCGGCGAACCCTCCGTCTTTTTCAGCATGACCATACCCTTCATCAGGGTCGCTGCCGTCGCCGCCGTCATAGTATCTGACATCACCACGGCCATGTCGAAATGAATACCGTTGTTGAAGTCCAGCGTATAGCGCGAACTCTTCATCCGGTTCTTTACCGAATCGTAATCCGTCAGCGATGACGCCTCGCCGAGCACGGAGCGCATCATGGTCTGCGTTCCCTTCTGGTCCAGCAGGCTCCACACCGCACGCTGATCCACGGCATTCATCTCGTTCATCATGTCACCGTTGGTCAGCATGTTCGATTGCAGGCCGTCGCGCGCATCAATGCCTGCCTTCACCGCTGCGGTGTCGCCAAAAATCATCGTCGTCTGATTCAGAAATACGACACTCATGCCCGCCGCATTCATAGGGTAAATGTTGTAATTCCGTACCACTTGCGGTTTCGTTTTTTGCTTGGCAAAGCTCGCCAGGATACTCGCCGTCTGAAACTGCCCCTGCGCGATGCCGAGTGTATGTGTGTCCTTGCCACCGGTGCGAAAGGCAGCGAACGCCAGCGTGTCCGCATCTCGATCCACCTTCAGCCCGCTCTGCTTCAGCGCGGTTTCCAGCCGCTTCAGCTCCGGCGGCATAATCTTCTCTTTCAGGTTCATCGCCGCCGGCGACGCCTGCATGGCACGGTAATCCACAACGATCAACTGCTGAAGATCATTCGGGATCGACGCCTTTGCATCGCTGCTTAACTGCGCCGCGTGCAACCCCGGCGCCATCGCGCCGACGGCAATACCAGCCAGCATGGCACACTTCAAAAACGTCCTCACGATATTGCCTCCTGCATGACTGCTATCCGGGCCGCTGGCAGGCTCTCCGGCCAGGCCAGAGGCTGGGCCAGCCGCCGCTCCAGCACCTTTTCTTCAACCCGGAACCCAGGTATTTGACGCGCCCATTCCTGAAGCGTTTGGCCCGCATCCAGGCACGCGTCCTCTGGAACCAGCCCAATCAGTTCACCTCCAGCGATCCGGAGTCCCATCTCCGCAGTCAGCCGACGCACCGCCTCATGCAC
>CAXUBG010000074.1:1375-11811 GCA_964249285.1 uncultured Terriglobus sp.
CGTCCGTCTACCAGCACACCCATCGCCTTCACCCCGGCCATGCCGCCGTTCGAAGCACGCAGCGCCCGTGCAATCACCCTGGCCGCATGAAGATCACTGCCCTCAAGAAAAATGTTGTATGCGATAAGGAACTGCCGAGCCCCCACGGCAGTCGCACCCGCCGTGGAGTGCAGATGCGCCGCACCCACATCCGGCACGCGCGCCGGATCAGACTGAACTAAGTCACGCAGCACCTCAAATTGGCCGCGCCGAACTTCCTCCAGCCGCACCCGGTCTGGCCGGCAAGCCGCCGCCTCATAAAAGTAGACCGGCACCCCAAACCTGCGCCAAATCTCGACGCCCGCCCGGTGCGCCAGCGACGCACACTGCCCTAAGGAATACCCGCGGACCGGCACAAACGGCACCACGTCCGCCGCGCCAATGCGGGGATGCACACCTGTCTGCCTTGTAAGATCAATCACTTCAGCAGCGCGGCCCACGGCCCGCACCGCCGCTTCCGCCACGGCATCCGGCGCTCCGGCTATCGTCGCCACGCTGCGATTATGCGCCGCATCCATCGACCAATCCAGCAGGCTTACGCCAAACACCTGCATGGACCGGACAATCTCTCGAACAACAGCTTCATCGCGTCCCTCAGAAAAGTTGGGAACGCACTCCACAACCGGCTCTGCCATCACTGCAAACTCACTGCCACTGACTCGCTAACCTGCTTCAAACGCTAACTCGCCGTTTTACTTCCACCAGCTATATCCAATTGAAAACTGCACACTCGCATTTACCCCCGGGTTCCGGTCCCCCAGGCTGGCCGACGAGATATGCACAGCGTTCGCCCCCAAGTCGAAGGTCTGCCGGGGCTTCACGAAGTAGTGCAATCCAACGCCGCCCTGAGGCGTGAAGTTCCACACACTCGCATCCGAACCTGGTCCATCATTCACGATGTTCACCGGTCCCAGACCATACGCCGGATACTTATGATTCGTCCACAGCACACCGCCCGCCCCCTGCACGAACGGCATGATCTTCTTCCCGTTTGTGAAGTTCCATCGCAGAATGACCGGCGTCACCGACGCTCCATGGAACATTCCACCCACCGTATACGGTCCAACGCAGGAGATCACCGTGGGATTCGGCGTGGCCACGCAGCTATACCGCTCAAAGGTGGGTGTATTCGACTGCCAGTAGGGAAACGCCTCTCCCGCGTACTCGAAATTCCCGCGTAGAATGCCCGCGCCAATCTGCGGTGTCAACACCTTGCCGATGTGCCCACCGGCCATGAAGAACTGGAAGCCGTTCCGGTCTTCGGTCAGCCCCACACCGCCCTGGAACAAAATCCCGTACTCCCACGAGCGTGCATTCGCTCGCGCCTGCACCGGCGACTCCGTTGCCACGGCCTGCGCACTCACGCGGTGAACGCCGGCAATTTCCAGCACAGCTAACCCAAGCGCAATCAACCACTTCATCTCCACCTCACAAAGCAAAGCCGCCATCACGGCGGCTCGCTGTCACGTATTCGATGCTGCAACTCTACGCCGGCACCTGCGCCTCATCCATGTCGAAGTTCGAGTACACATTCTGTGTATCGTCCAGGTCCTCCAGCACTTCCAGCAGCCGCATCATCGCGTTCGCCTGCGATCCTTCCAGCTTCTGATAGATCGTCGGAATCATCGTCACCTCAGCGTGTTCCGGCTTGAACCCCGCCTTCACCACCGCCTCGCGCACCGGCTCAAACTCTTTGGGCGCGGTCAGGATTTCCCACGTATCGCCGTCTTCGCTCAGGTCGTCCGCGCCCGCTTCCAGCACCGTTTCGGTCAGCTTGTCCTCGTTCGCACCGGCCTTGGGAACCACCACCACGCCCTTCTTGCTGAACATGTACCCTACCGACCCGGTCTCGCCCAGGTTGCCGCCATTCTTGCTGAAGGCGTGCCGAATCTCGCTCACCGCGCGGTTACGGTTATCCGTCAATACATCTACGATCACGGCCACACCGCCCGGCCCATACCCCTCGAAGGTGATTTCCTCGTAACTCAATCCCTCAAGCTCGCCCGTACCGCGCTGAATGGCCCGCTTGATATTTTCCGCGGGCATATTCTCCGCTTTGGCGGCCAGAATCGCCGTGCGCAGCCGCGGATTGCCGTCCGGGTCGCCGCCACCCTGCTTCGCCGCCACGGTGATTTCCTTGATCAGCCGGGTGAAGGTCTTACCCCGCTTGGCGTCTGCCGCGCCCTTCTTATGCTTGATCGTCGCCCATTTGCTATGCCCTGACATCGCTCAAACTCCTGCATTTGCAACTGGCAGGGCAACGTGCCCCGCGATGATGGCAGTATATCGCGGCATACAGGTAGGCCGCGCCAGAGCACCTCACATCCAAGCTGCGTGGGATCCCCCTGCGAGGGCCCGCGCAAACCCTGCTTGCAACGGCTCATGCGCTCTTCTAAGAAAGCTGCTCTTCGAGAGACCGTGTCCTCTCCGTCTGGAGCTCTCCCGTGTGCTTCGTCGTCACCGTCTCGATCAGCACGATCCAGCACTCCTCATCTGCAACCGGGTTGTGGCGAACACCCCGGGGTACAGTCAGAAAGTCGCCTTCACCAAGTTCGACGGAATGCCCCTCAAACTCAATCCGCAGCCGGCCCCGGACAACCAGAAACAGTTCATCCTCGTCCTCGTGCGCATGCCAGGCGAGTGTTCCCTTAAGCTTTGCCGCCTTCACGAACTGGTCATTCACTCGACCGATCACCTTCGGGGACCAATAGTCCGTCACACGATCGAAAGACGACAGCAGATTGGAAGCCTTAAACATAAAGTGTGATCCTCAAATCGCGACCGTACGGCGGGTGGGCATACCCGCTCAACAGCAAAGCCAATCACGATGCTTGCCGTCCGCAAGGTCAGCACAGACGCAGCGATCCGGATCAGGGCACCTCCACCGCCAGCAAGTCCTCCATCGTCTCCCGCCGCCGGATCAACCGCACCGCCCCCGCCTCCACCAGCACCTCAGCCGGCCGCGGCCGCGAGTTGTAGTTCGAGCTCAAACTCATCCCATACGCCCCCGCATCCAGAACGGCGAGCAGATCACCCCCGCGTGTCGCGGGCAGAGCGCGGTCATGGGCAAAAAAGTCGCCGCTCTCGCACACCGGACCCACGATATCCACGGTCTCGCTTTCCGCTTCAGACCGCTGTACCACCGGCACAATTTCATGGTGCGCCTGGTAGAGCGCCGGCCGGATCAGGTCATTCATCCCGGCATCCACGATCACGAACTGCTTGTCGCCATTCGCTTTGCGGTACAGCACCCGCGTGACCAGCGAGCCCGCCTGCGCTACGATGCACCTCCCCGGCTCCAGCAGCAGGTGCAAGCCTCCAAGCCGCGATGCAGCAAGTGCCGCCCGCAGGGCGCTGGCATACTGATCCACCTCTCCGGCGGCGTCGAACGGCTCGTCCGTGTACTCGATTCCCAATCCGCCACCGCCGTCCACGTAGCGTATGTCATACCCTGCGGCACGCAAGTCCCGGGCCAAAAGCAGAAGCTTACTGACTGACTCAGCAAAGGGATCCACCTGCCGGATTTGCGAGCCAATGTGCGCGCTGACGCCGGCAATCTCAAGCGCCGGCATCTCTGCAGCCACGGCATACACATAGCGCGCCCGCGCAATCTCAATCCCGAACTTATGTGCGCTCAAGCCTGTCGAAATATACGGGTGCGTCTCCGCGGACACATCCGGGTTCACCCGCAGCGCCACCCGCGCCCGCTTTCCCGCAGCCGCGGCCCGCGCTGCCAGCAGCGTAAGCTCCCCCTCGCTCGCCACGTTAAACAGCAGCCTGGCCGCTGCCAGCGCCGCGTCCATCTCCGCCGCCGTCTTGCCTGCTCCCGAGAACACCACCCGCCGCGCCGTCTCCGGTCCACACGCCGCAATGACCCGCGCCAGTTCTCCCCCGGAAACAATGTCAAAGCCGCAACCCTGCTCCGCCAGCAGACGCAAAATCGCCAGCGAAGAGTTCGCCTTTACCGCATAGCACACGGTGTGCGGCACTCCCGCGAACGCCCGCTGAAGCAAGCCCGCGCGCTGCGCGATCTGCGCGGCTGAATACACATACAACGGCGTGCCAAACTGCGCGGCAAGATCAGCGACAGCTATGTCATCACAGAAAAGAGTGCCACCCTGGTATCGAAACGGCCGCGACCAGTTCATGCAACGGGCGGCTGTCCCGGAGGCGGTGGCGGAGGCGGCGCGCTGCCGTACGGCGGTTGGCCCGGGTACGGCACCTGCTGAGGATAGGGCAATCCCACCGGGTCCTCAGGAATCACGATCCAGCAGATGATGTAGGCCAGCAAGCCTGTGCCGCCAAAGATCACCAGCAGCACCAGCACTAGCCGGACCAGCGTCAAGTCCCAGCCATAGGCGCGCGAAAACGCCGCGCACACGCCACCAATTTTGCGGTCATACCGTGGACGAAGAAGCGGTCCCGCCATCTGAAGTTCCTCCCTGCCGTTGCGTGCTCATCATTCTTGCACACGCGGCGGCACTCCGGAACAGATACGTGCGGATGACGGCCGGGGTTCCATCCCTGCAGGTTAAGCTCCATTGAACGGCGACTTCAGATACCTGCGCGCAGCATCCGCCTGCGTCTGATCACCGCCGGGCGCGGATGCCAGCCGGTACTGCGCCAGCGCATCATCGCGCCTATGCAGAAGATCCAGCATCATGCCCGCATTCAGCTCCGAGCGCTTGCGCATCCAGTCGCTGCAGTTGGGCTGCTGGCCAGCGCTCAGGTAGCTCTTCGCCGCGCCCGCCACATCGCCCTGTCCCCGCTCCGTCTCGGCCAAGCCGAAATACGCAAGCTGCAGGCG
The DNA here is from genome assembly GCA_964249285.1 of uncultured Terriglobus sp. GTDB lineage: Bacteria > Acidobacteriota > Terriglobia > Terriglobales > Acidobacteriaceae > Terriglobus. The sequence goes on from CAXUBG010000074.1 coordinate 6,222, forward strand.
AGGTTCAACAAAGTAACCCGGCTTTGCCGCGTCATTCAACACTGCCTTGTAGAGCGCAATCGCCTCCGGTCCCTGTCCCTCATCCTTCTTCAAGTTGGCTTCTTCCAGGCGGAACAGGAAGTCATGTGGGTACTGCCTGGCCAGGCCCTGCGCCACGGCAAACGCCTCTGCGTACCGGTGATCGTGCCGCAAAAATAACGAGAGCGAAGTCTGCGATTCCACCCGGGTTACGGTGCCCCGCGCGGCGGCCTCGCGCAGCAAGGCAAGCCCCTGCTCCTTGGTTCCGCCCACGCCCGCAATCCCCACCAGCATCCGCACGAACCGCGGCAAACTGGCCACCGCAAACTGCTGGATTCCCACAGCCATCTTCGCATCGGCATAGTTCGGGTCCAGCTTCAGCACCTGCTCGCTGTCATTGCGCGATGCCAGCCCCTGCCGCGCCGCGCCGGTAAAGCTGTGGTCCACCAGCGTCATCCATGCGGCGTGCATCCCCTTGGCATACCCGCGCGCAAAGTAAGCGTTCTTGTCGTTCGGATCGACCTTCAATCGCGCATCCGCCAGGCTGATCGCGCGATCTGTCAGCTCATCGATCTGGCGGCGGACGTCATCCGGCACATTCGACTTGTGACCGGAGCTGAGAAAGTGTTCCCGCGCATAATACGTTGTGTCCAGCAGGTCCTGCCGGTATAGTTCACGGAAAATCGTGTCCATCAGCACATACCCGTTCGCCATCGGGTCCTGCGGGTGCGACTTCAGCACCGCCTGGAAGCGCTGCATGGCACCGTCATAATCCAGGTTGTAAAAGTGCTGAAAGCCATCGCGAACCTCCGGATCGAGATTCAGCGGATAGGTATTCTGCGCGCCCGCCAAACGTGTTGCAAGCAGTACAAGCGCCACGGTCGTCATCAAGCGGAAGGAACGGCGGCGCGGCGGCATACGAGGGGTAGACGCCGCACGCCTCCGCAAAGTATGCCTCTGCCATTGACGCCCTGTGCGCGGCGGCTTACGTTTGTTCCAAACAGGGCTGCCGCCCCATGACTCGCATCGAGTTGCTCCAGCTTCTCATCCAGCAGGCACGAACGCACGGCTTTGCGTTCCGGAAATGGTTCACGCCCAGCACCGGCATCCCCTGGAGCGGCCCCGGCCATGCCGTCGAATGGTTAAGCCGTGGCGAACGTGCACACCTTCTCCTGTTCTCCCACGAGTTCGCCAGGAACTTCTGGCAAAGCGGCGAGCGCATCAGCTATCTCATGCCGCAAAAGTCCTTTCAACGCATCCTTCCCGATGGAAGCGTGCACACCGTGCACCGCAAGGCGCACCTGCGACACTCCAGCCGTGGTAACGTTTGGCGCTTTCACCTGCGCGAAATGGCCGCACACCCGGAACCGCTGCGCTACATACGGCGGTTCCTTGTTGTCGATAAAGTCCTGGCAGAAGAAGCAGAAATGCCTCCCGAGTAAATCTGCTGCGGGCCTTAAACCAGCCCTTCATTCGGCTGCGGCACCCAGTTTTCCAAGCGCCTTGCGCGCAGCCTTGTCGTGATCGCCACCCGGATCCAGGCGCAGGTACATGCGGTAGTTCAGCACAGCCTCGTCCCGCTTGCTCAGCCTGCTGGCCGACTCTCCCAAGCCAAACCGCGCATCCGGCTCATCCGGCGCGTGAGTCACCGCATCTTTGAAACGCAGGTACGCGCCCTGCGCGTTTCCTTGCTGCAGGTAGTACGTCCCGACCTTCACGTCGTCGCCGGCCCGCGTCATTTCCAGTTTGGCGCGCGCCGCTGACGTGTCGCCCCGGCTGCCCAGGTCCTTCAGCGCGGACGCCTTAACCGGTGCCTTTGGATCGGCATTTGTCGGCGCAACATCGTCGTCCTCTGCGGAGCGGCTGGAACGGTCTCCGCCTGAGCTGGCCGACGCATCATCACTGGAGCCGCTGCTCGATGACCGCGGCGGCAAGTGCATCGGCTCTTCCGATGATGCGGGCGGATCAGGCACACCTGACGTCGGCATGTCGGCCGTTGAGGGTGATTTCGCCTCTCCGCCTCTCTTCGAATCTTCTTCTGGAAAGGGAAACTGCTCGCTCGCCGGTTTTGCCGGCCCTCCGTCAGATCCGGACCCGGCCTTCGCAGCACACGCCGCGTCCCTTGGACTGCACTTCGAAGCAGGGGTTTTTGACGCTTGACTATGCGCAGTGCAGGCACACACCGAACTCAGAACGCACAGCAATGAAAGCATTCGCCCTGAGCGCGTCACCACCATACGCACCTTAGACGCATCGCGGCTCCCACGCGTTTAACGTCACCAGAGTTCTCAGCCGCCATGCTCGCTCGTTCCCTGCTCCGCTATACTCACGTCCATTATGCTTCCGCGCCTCTTTCTTCGCGCCTCGCCCGTCCACGGCTGCGGCTGTTACACGCTGGACCCGGTCCGCGCCGGTGCGCGCGTCGCCGAGTACGACGGTCCCCGCATGCCCAAGGCTGAAGCCGACGAGCGTTACCAGCATCGCGACGTCACCTATCTCTTCGGCGTGTCAGACCGGGACACCGTCATCGACGGCTTTGGCCCGGCCATGTTCATCAATCATTGCTGCCAGCCAAACTGCCAGACCGAGGAAGACGACGGTCACATCTACGTGCTCGCGTTAAAGAACATAGCCGCCGGTTCCGAACTCACTTACGAGTACCACCTCTACGACTCCGACGAGGACGACCAGCCCTGTTTTTGCGGCGCAAGCAATTGCCGCGGCACCATGTTCAGCGACAAGGAGATCCGCCGCCGCCGCAAACTCGGCCTGCCGATGACATTGCGTAAACGTTCTCGTTTGAGGACAACGGGCCAAGCGTAAAATCAGTGCCGTGGACGCGCGTACGATCATGTGACACTCTCACCGGGTGAAGAGGGCTGGATCGTCGCCAGCGAATGCGCAATCAGCAAGCCGCCTGAGTGCCATGGGCACTGCCGGTCTCGTGTCGACGAGTTCTCGCCCTGCTCTGATTCGCACACACTGAACGGCTAAACTAAAGGCGTGCCGTACCAGGTTCTAGCCCGTAAATACCGCCCGCAGCGCTTCGCCGATGTCGCCGGTCAGGACCACGTCACGCGTACCCTGCAAAACGCCCTGGAACAGGACCGTATCGCGCACGGCTACATCTTCAGCGGACACCGCGGCATCGGCAAAACCACCATCGCCCGCATTCTCGCTTCCGCGCTGAACTGCCGCACGGTCATCGGCTCCGCGGAGCGGCCCACGCCCGAACCCTGCGGCACCTGCGATTCCTGCACAGAAATCCGGGCCGGCAACGCCGTCGACGTGATCGAAATCGACGCTGCCACCAATCGCGGCATCGACGAAATCCGCGAGCTGCGCGACGCCGCCCGCTACCGCCCTGCGCGCGACCGCTACAAAATCTACATCCTCGACGAGGCGCACCAGATCACCGACGCCGCTTTCAACGCTCTGCTCAAGACCCTCGAGGAGCCGCCAGACCACATCGTCTTCATGATGGCGACCACGGAGCCGGAGAACATCCCGCAAACCATCCGCTCGCGCTGTCAGCACTTCAGCTTTCATGCCGTCAAGCTCGACGACATTCTTACCGAGCTGCGCGGCATCGCGGCGCATGAAGGCGTCCTGGCCGACGAAGCCGCGCTTGCCCTGCTCGCCGAGGCAGGCGACGGCTCCATGCGCGACGCCCTCTCCATCATGGACCAGGCCATCGCGTCCGCACCGGTGGTCGACGGCAAGGCCGAACTCTCCGCCGCCGAAATCCGCGACCTGATGGGCAGCGTTCCCAACACCGTCTTTGAAGAATTGCTCGAAGCCGTGGCACGCAACGACTCCGCGGCCGTGATGTCGACCGCCGGCCGCCTGCTCGACGCGGGCAACTCACCCGCGCAGATCGCCCGCCAGTTCGTTCGCTATCTCCGCAACTGCATCGTTGCCAAGATCGCGGCGCTTACTGAAGAGCAAAACACGAGCGATCTCCTGCAGATCTCACCCGACGAACGCCGCCGTGCCGTGCGCAGCGCCATGCTGTTTACCGAGGAGGAACTTACCCGCTTCCTGCAGGTGATGCTGCGCACCTTTGACGACCTCGGCTTCCGTCAGGAACAGCGGCTCCATCTCGAACTCGGACTGCTCAAGCTGGTCCACCTGCAGCGCCTGATCCCATTGGAAGAGTTCCTGAGTCAACTCCCTAAAGCCGCCAGCAATCCCCCGCCTCGCAACGTCCCGGCCCGGCGCTTGCAACCGGCACCCCCACCGTCACCGCCGCGAAACACAGCGGCACGATCACGCTTCTCGCCAACAGCGGCTTCTGGAGTGCCAAATGGCTTGCCTGCGGGTGCCACGCTACCCAGTTCTGAGACGTGGAACCCGGCCCTCGCAGTCCCAGAACCCGCGCCGGATGCAATACCGCAGCCGAGGCTTGGCGATCTCCTGCAAAATCAACCACCCGTCGAATCTTCGTCCAGGACGGCTCCAGAGCCTCTCGCCCCTGCCGGTCCGGAATCCAACGAGCCCAGCACCGAACCACCCAGCAGCAGCGCAGCCCAGTTGCAGAGCGGCGCCGTTGAGGCACTCTTCCAAACCGGCAAACACAACTCCGCTGCGGAACAACTCGAAAGCTCCACATGGACGCTCGCGGACGGCGAAGTGCGCATTGCAACCGCCCTTTCCAAACAACTGCTCGGCACGATCTTTCGCCCGGATGTGGAAGCAATCATCAAAACAGCGCTGCGCTCAAACGGTCTGCCCGGTGCGAAACTCGTGTTCATACCCGCGGCGCTGGACGAAAAGCCTGCCGCAATAAAGAAGCCGCGCACCGGCTCCGCGCAGGCCCGGGCGCTTGAGCACCCAACCGTGCAAGCAGCCCAGAAGCTCTTCAACGCGGAGGTCACCAACGTCTTCGACCTCCGAAAAGATTAGGTTTTATGAAGATCCGTAAGCTCCGCGCTGAAGATCACGGTCAGTGGCTTCGCCTCCGCCGTACCCTTTGGCCAGAGTCCGATGACAATGACGCGGAGCGTTGGCTGTCACGTGCCGATGCAGTCACGTTCACCGCGGAGGATGCGCCCGGAGAACTCATCGGCTTCGTTGAAGCGGGCGAGCGCGCCTATGCAGACGGCTGCAACTCGTCACCAGTACTCTTTCTCGAGGGGTGGTATGTCGATTCGCTCGCTCGCCGCCGCGGCATTGGCGGAGAACTGTTGCGCGCTGCCGAAGACTGGGCACGCGCACGCAATCTGACGGAATGCGCGTCGGACGCCCTACTGGACAATGCTGCAGCGATTGCAGTACACGCATCTGCCGGCTTTCACGAAGTCGAACGTTCGGTGAAATTCCGCAAACCGCTATCCTGAAGGGCAGAGGTGTACACATGGACATGAGCAAGCTGCAGGAGATGATGGGACAGGCCCAGCACATGCAGGCCCAGATGGAGCAAAAGCTCGCCTCCACCACAGCCGAGGCAAGCTCCGGCGGCGGCCTTGTCACAGCTCGCGTCAACGGCCGCAAAGAACTGCTGCGCCTCAAAATCGACCCGGCCGCCATGTCCGCCAGCGGTGGCGACATCGAAATGCTGGAAGACCTGATC
>CAXUBG010000074.1:11821-13682 GCA_964249285.1 uncultured Terriglobus sp.
GAACGGTTGGGAGTCGTCGCGCAACCCGCATTCGCTGGAAGACCTGATCACCGCTGCCATCAACGAAGCCGGCCGTAAGCCCGACGCTCAGATGCAGACCGCCAGCAGCGACATGCTCGGCGGCATGGACCTCGGAAAGCTGCTGGGCGAGTGAGTCATCAACAAAAACACACGGTTGGCGCACGCGGCACCCGTTTGCTGCGCATCGCCTCAGTCGTGTGCCTCACCGCTTGCATGGCCCGTGCGCAACAGCCGGAGCCGCTGGACGCGCAGGTTCAGCAGATCATCGCCAAGCACCACGGCCAGGTCGCCCTGTACGCGCGGCAGTTCAACACCGGCAAAACCCTCGCCATCGGCGCGGACACGCCCGTACAGACGGCCAGCACCATTAAGCTCGCACTGCTGTGGACGATTCTGAGGCAGATCGCCTCCGGCAAAGCCGCCTGGAATGAAAAGATCGAACTGCACCCCGGTGAAGCCGTCGGCGGATCCGGCATCCTCCACTTCCTTGACACACCCGCCACGCTCACGCTCAAAGACGTGACCACGATGATGGTCATTGTGAGCGACAACACCGCAACCAACCTGCTGATCGATCGCTTCACCACAAAACAGGTGAACAACGATATGACGGCACTGGGCCTGGACCAGACTTGGCTGTACAAGAAGGTCTCAAAGCCGCCTGAAGGGCCAATGCCCGCCGATCAACCCCGCTTTGGCCTCGGAAAGACAACCCCACGGCAGATCGCATCGGTGATGGAACGGATCGCCCGTTGCCAGTTGAACCTTCCCGGAGAGCCGCCTCTGCAGGAAGCAAGAGCCACAGCCGCCTGCGCGACCGCTCTCGACATGCTCCGCAATCAGTTCTACCGGGATACAATCCCGCGCTACCTTGAGTCACTCGACAGCACGGAGCAAGGCAGCGGCATCGCAAGCAAAACGGGATCTCTCAACGCGACACGTTCCGACGTTGCGGTCGTCGCGGGCAAAACGGGTCCTATCCTCATGGCCATCTATACCTACGGCAACGCGGACCAGGGATGGAGCGTGGACAACGAGGGTGAGAGAGCGGTCGCCACCATCGCCAAAGCCATTGTCACGGCATGGTCGCCCGGAGGCATCGACGGTAAATCGCTCGTTCCCGGCCTCGGCTTGGCAGCAGCAGCGGGCGGCAGGTAAGCCGTGGAACGATTCGCCCAGCCTATGGCCCGCCTCATCGAAGAACTGCGCAAACTCCCCGGCATCGGTACAAAGAGCGCACAGCGGCTCGCCTTCCACATTCTCCGTTCGCCTGACGCCGACGCCGAAGCGCTCTCCACCGCGATCCGCGCCCTCAAGGCACAGCTTCGCCTATGCTCCATCTGCAATAACGTGACCGACGTAGACCCCTGCATCTACTGCAGCAGCCCCACGCGAACACACGCAACCGTCTGCGTCGTCGAGGAGCCCACCAGCATCGCTTCCATCGAAAAAACGCGCGGCTACAGCGGCATCTACCACGTATTGCACGGCACACTCTCACCGCTCAATGGCGTCGGACCAGCCCAGCTTCGTACGGCCAATCTCTTCAGCCGCCTCGGTGAAATCGATGAGATCATCCTTGCCCTCAGCCCGACGGTTGAGGGCGAAGCCACTGCCCACTGGCTCGCGGAAGAACTCCACAAAGCCGGCTCCGGCCGCTCGCTCCGCATCACCCGCATCGCCACCGGCGTACCAGCAGGCAGTGACATCGAGTACGCTGACGAAGTCACCATGAGCCGCGCCATGGAAGGCCGTAGAGAAATGTAGACGAGTATTACCCGAACTTAGGTGTGATTAGGGTGTCGCTCCAATGACCTTTAACTTCCTGCCGCTCACCGTG
>CAXUBG010000075.1:0-5817 GCA_964249285.1 uncultured Terriglobus sp.
ATCGTCGGACGCGTAGCCGAGTTGCCGAAGCTGCTGTTCGCGTTCGATTGCGTGATGGCCAGAGGACCACCGTTTTGCAGGATAGTGATGTCGTTAAAACGCCAACCGCCCACGGCAAAATCGAGCAACCGGTTAGTGCCAGACAGAAACTGCTTGCCATGGCCGAACGGCAACTCATACGTCACTGCGGCTGTAAACCGGTTAGGAATGTCGTTGATCGCCCGAGAGTACTCCGGTGACAGGTTGTACACATCCTGGGGACCGTTATTACCTGAATTGATCGTGCTGCTCGCCCCGTATAAATTGTCCCAATTGCTTGACCATGTGTACGTGGTCAGTATGGTCAGTCCGGCACTGAACCGTTTCTGCAGTTTCAGCGCCAGGGCGCTGTAATCCGAGACACCGTTGCTGACCGCATCAGTAATCGTGGTAAATGCGGGGAAGGGCCGAAGCAGCTGATACCGCTGCACCGTCGCATTACCAATCGAAGACACACCACCCTTCTGATAGTACGGATTAGCAACGCTCGTTGTAAGAGCACCGTTACCCAGTGCATAATTCCCGTCACCGAGCTGATTCAAATTGATGTTGTTGGAAAGATTGTTGCCATGTCCCCCAACATAGCCGATCTTGAACGCCACACCTCCCGGCAACTGCTGTTCCAAGTCCATCGAGTACGACAAATATGATGGCGCTTGCCTGTTCTGGTCAATTACAGAAAGCGTGCCGCCGACGCCGCTGAGGTATCCGCGTGAGTTGCCTGTGGGCCCTATCAGCCCGCCAGGAAAAGGATTGGAGATTTTCGTTCCCGGTTGCCCATTTACCGAGTTTGTCGTATAGCTGTTCACGCCCGTGTACCCCGGCGGCTGGAGGCCCGAGTACACCAGTGGCGGAAAGAAGAGACCGATGCCGCCCTTGATCACGGTATTCTGAGACACTTCCACGGCAATACCACCACGCGGAGCTATCTTGCTGCCCATGCTGCCCGTTGATCCCGCGTACCCGTTCTGTCCCTGGAACTCGACACCACCCACGGTCTGATACCCCGAGCTGGTGGTCAAAGGATTTGTGACGTTACGGTCAAAACCGACAACATAGTTACCATTGCGGTCATGCACGCCCGGCTCATACTCGTAACGCAGCCCGAGGTTTAATGTAATCTTGGAAGTTACACGATAATCGTCTTGCAGATACCCAGCTTGGTAAGCCGTTGTGATCGCCAGCAGTGAAGGAAGATTTACGGTGCCCGAGACAGGCAATCCAAGCAGGATATCCGCCGCGTCCGATCCGCTGCTGCTTGAAGCACTGTTATCGGCAGAGGTAAAGCTTGTGTCGAACCCAAACGTTCCACTCGCGTTACTCAGACTTGTGTAGGTGTAGCTAATCTTGCGATAAACATAGCCAGTCTTCAGACTATGCTTGCCTAGACTTTTTGCGATTCCCACGACGAAATTGCGCGAGAAGTAAACACCAGGGCCCGAGTTGGACGTCCCCTCATACGCAAGATTGTTAGCTGAGGACGTGGTAATCGCCGGGAACCCCGTCTTTGCGAGCGCGTTAACGTAACTAGGAGAAAATCCAAGCGTAGTCTGATTAAATCCCTTGCTGATGTCCTGCGTGTCGTTTGGAAAGCGGTTGAACCCGAAACCGGCTGTCAAAATCGTCGTTGGGTTCAATGTGATCGTGTTCTGAATGCCGAATGCATCTACTTTGCGGTACAACTCGTATGACGACGAACTTCCCGCCACTGTCTGGAGCGCATTTCCGCCCGGCTCCTTGCTGCCGTAGTGCATGTAGTAAAGATCCGCCAACCAGCGAGAACCGAAGTTATGATCAATTTTCCCGATGAGCTCGTCCGCGCGGTCGCCCAGGGTATCGCCCCCCACAAAGTTCAAGGAACCGATTCCGCTGAATGGCGCGTTCGGCGTTGGATAGGCATTCACTAACGCCTGGCCCACCGGATCAATCAGGTTGGCGGGGATCACGTTGCCGGGGAAGGGATCTCTGACGATGGTGTTCTTGCCGTTCACGACAACCACTCTGCTGGAGTATGGGTTGTAGATGATGCGGCTGCCCAAGTCTGAAAAATTGCCGCTGCGCTGCTGTGCCGTCGGCACGGAAAACGACTGAGCCTGCGTCACCGGCGACCGCTGGCGATAACCCTCTTCCGTAACCTGGAAGAAGGTCTTGTTCTCCTCGCCCCCGAGAAACCGAATATGGGGCAAGGGAACTGGGCCGCCTAATGAACCAACGTAGCTATAGAACTCGGCGGGGGGACGTGGCGCCGGAGTCGCGGAGTGATTATTAAACCAGAGGTTGGCTCCCCAGTTCGTCTGCCTTGTCTCCCCCTGCAATACACCGTGCAGCGCGCTGCTGCCCGAACGCAGGGTCGTATTGAAATTGCCGCCGCTTGTCCGGCCGATCTCCGCATCGTACGTGTTGGCCTGAACCTTCACATTGTCTGTAGCTTCCAGCGATGGAATGATGACGGCGCGGTTCGAAAAGTCCGTAATCGGAATACCGTCAATCAGATAGTTGTTAGAACTGATCGGAGCACCGGCAATCGAGATTTGGGAGGATCCGCTTTGATCCTGAAAGCGCACAAAGCGCGGATCGCCCACCGGAGTCACAGAGTTGTCCAGCTTGGAAAAAAGGAAGGGATTGCGTCCCGGGTTGGGAAGATTCAGCAGTTTCTGCGAGTCGATCAGCTGGCCGTTGTACGAGGTGCCGTTATCAACTATCGGTTCGGCTGCCGTGACTTCGATTACTGTGGAGGAGCTGCCAATGACCATCTTCACATCTACAGGGATAGTATTCCCAGTATCGACCACCACCTTGTCCTGCAAAACGTCCGAGAAGCCTTGGTCGCTCACCTTTACTGAGTACGTACCAGGCTCGACCGCGTTGAATACGTACTCTCCAGCGTTGTTCGATTGCGTAGTCCGGTCCAACTTGGTGGAAGTGTTTGTCAGAGTGACTGAAGCGTTCGCAAGAACGGCACCTTGAGAGTCGGAAATGATACCCCGGACTACACCGTAGTTGCTCTGCGAGTACGCGGAAGCAGCAAGTAACACGACAGGCGCAAGAACGAACGGGCGGGAAAACCTTGAGAAACTTGGCAACGTCATTTCCTCCAGCAAAGGTGCGATACATTGGTCAGGCGGTGCGCTGTCCGGGGCGTTGCCGGCACAGATGCGGTTTCGGCTCCGCGCATGAACTCATGCGGGTGCAACAAAGCGTCTTGCCAACCGGCGTTCCGGTGAACGGCAGAGCGGTTGATGCTGCGAGATCGTTGGCTCGCAAGCAAGTAGCGAATTGTTGTACTGACCTGCTTCCGGGTGTTTGCTCCGGATGCCTGCTGGACTGCCTGCCTGAAGTAAGTTGGGCTTCAGGAGCGCGACGCTATCTGCTACGAAAAGATCGAACGCGGAAACACGTACGCCAACGTTTCACGTGACAACGTTGATTTGCTGCCGGACTGCGAAGAATGCGCCCTCAGTACAAAGGCGTTTCCTCAAGTAGTTCTGCTGCACCCAGAGCCAAGCTCAGAACGAGTATGGCTCGGGAACATCTAAGTTGGTAATGATGAATGCAATACTACGAGCTGGTCAAAGGCGTGTCAACAACAACAGCGATGGTTGCTGAGGAAAACTAACGTTTCATCTGTCTGCATTTAGGACATCGCACCATCGCCGGTGCACAAAAGGGGTAGACCGCGCGGTCTGCCCCTTTGTGCCGCTGCTTCGCTGCAATCGAAGCAGGATTCTGAAACTACTTCGACCTGACGGCGATCACTTCAATCTCAAGCAACGCGGCCGGCGCGACCAGAGCCGCCACCTGCACGGCCGAACGGGCCGGTTTGTCTGGCTGGTCCGCGGTGCCGAAGTATTGCGTGTAGCTCGCTTGCAGGCCGGGAAAATCCAGCTTGCCCGTCTTCGGATCCGCGGTCATAAACACTGTCATCTTGACTACGTCCTTCATGTCTAGGCCCTGGGCCTGCAGCAGGGATTTTATCTTCGCAAAAATGCTTGCAGCTTGGGCCTTGGTATCGCCATAGTCCGCCGGAGTTCCCTTAGCAGCGTCGGCGGGCGTGACCGGAGACGCCAACTGCCCGCTCAGATACAAAGTATCCCCAGCCCATACACCGGTGGCAATTGGGCTTGCCGCCGTCTGAATGCGTTTTACTTCAACCTGAGCATGCACGGTAACACCCGTACCACAAATGAGTGCTGATGCGATAAGAATGCCATTCTTCACTTTGTGAACTCCCTGCCATCCATGATTCTGCTACGCCTCTACCGCGCCGTGCTCGCCCGCAAGCCGCGCGGTCTTTACCCGGTCGCTGATCATCTGCACAGCGCGCTTGCCGGACTGTGCCGCACCCTCCTGCCACCCTACGATGTGCGTCGTGTGATCACCCGCAAAGTACACCGGTCCATCTGGCTGCAGAAGCGTCTCGTATCCCTGATTGCCGCCGCCATATCCTCGGATCCACGAGCCCTCATTCCACGGAATCTGCCGCCAGAGGCAGATCAGTGGCTTGGTAAGTTCTTTGCCGCAATCCGGGTGGATCTTATCCACCTGCTTGCGTGCCGTTTCAAACTTCTCCTGCATGGAGAGCTTCTCCCAGCCCCAGTTCAACTCATCCTCATAACCGGTAACAAGGATGCCCTTTGGAGACATGAGTTTTGCCGACGGGTACCAGATGACCGTGGTGGGACCAGGCGCACGGAACGACAGTCCACCGTAGATGTTGTAATCCGTCTCCCAGAAACGCGGCGACTCCCATGCTAGTTTGTAGCTATTAGCATACGTAGCGCCGTTGATAGCCGCCAGGTACGGCGCGGACAGGTCATTCGTTGTCTTCTTGATCAGCGGCAGCGGCATACAGTTAACCATGTAGTCTGCCTTGACGGTCTTCTCCGCGCCGCGATGCTTATATGTCACTTCGACGCCCTTGCCGCTCTTTTTGAAGCCGGTTACGGGTGCCTCGTAGATGATCGTCTTGGTCTTATCGAGATGCGCGGCAAAGGCATACGGAATGCGATCAATGCCGCCCACCGGCTGCATCATTGTAGCCTGCCAGTCCCATGCTTCCTCGTACAAAATGCCTGCCCAAAAGTTCGCGTCGAGCAGGGTGTGCATATCCATCGGATCCTGATTAATGGCCACCTGATCCGCCGCGCCCGGATATTGTTTGAAGCCGGCCCGGTCTGACCCGTGGTACTTCCCATCAAATCCCAGTGGTCCATAGGTCCGCAGGAACGATAACATGCGGTCTTTGTCTTCCTTGGTCAAATCCTGGTCCAGAGCTCCACCCTTTACCGCCTTGGCCAGCAGCTCACTCACATGGCCGCGTGTATCGTTCAGGGCTTTCCGCTGCACGACCGGTGCTCCGCCATTCGCGGCGTCGTTCTGCAGCAGAGTGGAGCGCGACGTGTTAATTTCCACTTCCAGCGGCACATTCAACTCACGGCAGTAACCAAGAATCGTCGTATGCACGGACGGCAGACGTCCCGGGCCCAGGTTCTGATAATTTCCTTCTTCCCAAGTGCAGGTCTGCTTGGTCCCGTCCATAAACTCGATCACGGTACCGTTGCGTGCACTCCAGTTCCGGCCACCTGGGCGATTGCGCGCCTCAAGCAACGTCACCGTGTAGCCAAGCTTCTTCAGTTCGTACGCTGTCACCAGGCCGGCGATGCCGCCGCCCGCCACAACGACACTGACACCCTTGCCGACGCCCGCGGCCGCTGTAATCGGCTTTGCCGCCTCTGCCTTCATTGGAAACATCCCAAGCGCCTGCATGGTGGCAAATGT
>CAXUBG010000075.1:5827-13581 GCA_964249285.1 uncultured Terriglobus sp.
GGAATAGCCGCCGGCTTGGCCGACGCGCATCAGAAAATTGCGGCGAGTAATCGACATCGAGGACTAGCTCCTTCTATGCCCGGATTGCAGCGGCACGACCGCCGCTGCAGATCACAGGGATGACGGGACAACACGAACGCCAATGCTAAGGAGCGTGTGCCCGCGCCACTCCAGGTTGAGTTGTAACTGGGTTGCAAACACAGTATGCCATGCATCGCCTGCATGTCCACCGGGAAAGCACAGAAAGCGCGGAAAAGTTGTGGACATGGCGGTGCTTAGGAAGGCGAACAAACCGCCGGGTAGCCCGCGCGCCCGCTGCGGCTATCCCAGCGGTGCACTCACTTGCACCGGAGGCGGTGCCTTGTAAACGTAGCGAGTCAAAAGGAAGCTCTGCACCGGCCTCTCAATCAGCCGGAATGCGGCATACGCAAAGCTCAGCATGACGGCATACGAAAACCAGGGTTCAAGAGCCTGCACATGCAGCCGCTCCGGGATGTGAAACTGATGCAGCACGATCCAGGTGTTGAAATGCAGAAGATACAGGCATAGGCTGGCGCGTCCGAATGCCGCAATCGGTCCCCACCCCAACCCTCGCGTGATCCAATGCTGCCCCGTCAACCCGAATACCAGCAGCGCGAACAGGGGTGTGATAAGCCCTCCGTGGAGCAACACATAGGGCAGATGCGGCACGGCAAGGTAGAAAACCAGCAAGACAGCAACAATCGCGGTCAGCGCCATCCACATCTTTCCGCGGTCCCCAACCTTGCTGGCCGCGTGCAGCCGGCCCAACGTGATCCCGGCCAGAAAAATTGGAAGAAACGGCACGGGCGTGTACTTCAGCGCGCGTAACCAATACCCTGAGGAGTAGCGGTCGATGTGGTGCAAACCATCCGGGTTCAACACCAAGTACACCATCGGCAGGATCAGTTCGCACACCCAGAACACGCCAAACAGCAGCAGCAGGCGCAGCGGTTCGCGCGGCCACCACCGCATCCGGATCAGGTAGGGGAACGCAAGATACAGCATCGCCTCGGTGGCAAGCGTCCACGCAACCGTGTTCCAGAAGGTCGCCAGCGTTGGACTCCAACCCTGCAGCAGAAACGGCGTCAGAAAGACACCTAGCATAAACTCTGTCCGGGTACGTACCAACCACTCCGCATGCAACATGAACAACGACACAACCAGTGACAGCAGGTAAACAGGATATAAACGCGAAAGACGGGCCGCGTAAAAGCGCCCGGGGTTCAGCGTGTCCTCTCGGTGATGATAGTTGTACGCCAGCACAAAACCAGTAATCAGCAGGAAGAAGCTGATATACGTGAAACCTGCCTCAATAACCGGGCGTACATACGCCGCGTGCGGCGGTGTGAAGTGGAAGAACATAATACCCAGCGCGAGAAACGTCCGGACGCCCGTCAAACCTGGCAGCGGCGGCTTGCGTTCCGGCAGTGCGTGGGGTTCTGTTGGCTGGAGTGCCGAGGTTTCAACGGGGGCTTGCGTCAACATCTTACGTTGTGACGAGCGTCCCGAGCTTTTCACCCTGTACCACGCGCACGATATTTCCCTGTTCGCGCATGGAAAAGATCACCATCGGCATACGATTTTCACTGCACAGTGACACGGCGGACGTGTCCATGATCCGCAGGCCCATCCGGATAATGTCCATGTAGGTGATCGTGGTAAACATCGTTGCGTCCGGATCTTTCTTAGGATCCGCGGTGTAGATGCCGTCAACGGAAGTCGCCTTCAACAGCACATCCGCGCGTATCTCCATCGCTCGCAACGCAGCCGCCGTGTCGGTGGAAAAATAGGGATTTCCAGTGCCTGCACCAAAGATCACGACGCGCCCTTTTTCCAGATGCCGGATCGCGCGGCGTCGAATGTACGGCTCGGCCACCTCATGCATCTCGATTGCGCTCATCACGCGGCACTGAACGCCCAGCTTTTCGATCGCGTCCTGCATGGCGATGGCATTGATCACCGTCGACAGCATACCCATGTGATCCGCCGCCACACGGTCCATGTGGATGGCCTGCTCCGCAACGCCCCGGAAAAAATTGCCGCCGCCCACGACAACGCCGACCTGGCAGCCTCCCTTCGCCAGTTCAACGATCTCCGCCGCCACGCGGCTTACAAAAATTGCGTCAATGCCGAATCCCCGGCCAGCCGCGAGTGCTTCACCTGAAATCTTGAGGAGGACGCGGTTGTACATGCCGTGCTCCAGTATCGCACGCTGGAACAGAGCGCCTCTATTCCCTGGTCCGCACGTTAATCTGGCCTCCCGTTCGAGCACAGCTAAGTGAGCCGGACAAACGCCGCTTTCAGCTTCTTTGTGCCCACCCCTGCAAAGCGCACCAGCAGCGTATCGCCGCTCACATCCTGCACCGTGCCTTTGCCGAAGCGCTTATGCATCACACCCATGCCAGCGGCAAAGGTTGGCCCCTGTTGCATCTGCGGCAGTGTTTCCGGCGCGGTGGTCACAATAGTTCCGATGATGGTCTCGATCCGCGTGACACCCTCCTGCTCAGCCGCCGCGTGCAGTTCTACCGCATCTCGCGGTTCAGCGGTATGGTTCACACAGTTATCGCAGCTTCCGCATGGGTCGCCGGGCGGCTCGTTGAAGTATTCGCGAAAAACTTGGCGGCGGCACTGCACCGTTTCCGCGTAATGCATCATGTCTTGCAGCCGGCTCCGGTCAGTACCGGCCCGCTCTGTATACACGGCCAGCAGTTCCTCGATCCTCTCATCGCTTACAGGGTCCGTGCCACGCAGCAGATATCCGCGACGCACCCGCTCCACCAGCTTTGTCTCACGCAGGAGATACAGTATGACCTGCGTCCTCCGTTGCCCAACGCCCGAGAGTTCCGCAAGCTGCGCTCCGCTCAACGGCTCTGTCGATGACAACGCGTCCGCGATCTTGCGGACCTCCTCTGCCTTGGGGTACCGTCCGGCAGAGAAGAAGCTCTGGATGCGCTTGTCTTCCAACCGGTACAGCAGCACAGCCGAGGACGGCTTTCCGTCGCGCCCGGCACGGCCCGCCTCTTGATAGTAGGTCTCCAGTGAATCTGGAAACTCGTAATGGAACACGAAGCGGATATTCGGCTTGTCAATGCCGAGGCCGAATGCCTTCGTCGCAATCATCACCTTGTACCGGTCAGCCATGAAGTCCTGCTGCGCCTGCTCGCGGTCGCGGGTTCCCATGCGTCCGTGGTAATGCCCCGCAGCGAGTCCGGCAGCGGTAAATCGCTCGTACAGTTCGTTTGCCGACCGCACGGATGCGGTATACACAATCCCGCTGCCCTCTTCCTCTGCAATCATCCGGGTAAGCCGTGCAAGCTTTGCATCGTTGTTGACCGTCGCGTGAACAGCGAAGAAAAGATTCGTCCGCTCGGTGCCGGCATTGATAACGTTGGCGTTTTTAGCCCCAAGCTGCTCCTGAATCTCAGCAATCACGTCTTCCGTCGCTGTCGCCGTCAACGCCAGCACAGGAGGATTGCCCAACGCAGCGCGCGCGTACCGCAGACCGAGATAGGCTGGGCGAAAGTCATGACCCCACTGCGCAATCGTATGCGCCTCATCCACCACGAATAGCGAAACACCACCTGCTTTTAGTTCGCCGATAAACTCACGGTTCTCCAGGCGCTCCGGCGTGACGTACAACAGCTGCGACGTGCCCGCGTGAAGTACCGCATCGGCCTCTTCGCGCTGCGCTTTCGTCAGTGTAGAGTCGATCTTTTCCACGGCGATGCGCGCATCCTCCGCCTTTGCCCGCTGGTCCTGCATCAACGCAATCAGGGGAGATACAACAACAACGGTGTGCGGCAAAAATAAGGCCGGTAATTGATAGGTGAGCGACTTGCCCGCCCCCGTCGGCATAATCGCCAGCGTGTCCCGCCCCTGAAACACAGATTCCAGCACCTCACGCTGCGCAGACCGGAACGCCGCCACACCAAAACGCTTTTTCGCCTCCCGCCGCAACTCCACCCACGGAATCACAGCGGCATTCGCTTCCTTACTCTGCCGTTTCATTTCTGCCTTCATTCAAAGTCCTACCGTGGTTTGGCAGGTTAGTCATCCCGCAGCAAGCTGCCCTTGTCATCCCGTAGCGAAGCGAAGGGATCTCCATTCCGAGACGAATCAGGAACGGCCCAAAGGAGAAAGGAACGCATCCGCCGTGCGCAGTGATAAAGCCATGATCGTCAGCGCTGGATTCGCCGCGAGCGATGTCGGAAACACCGAATTGTCCGCAATGTACAAGTTGGGAACATCCCAGCTCTTTCCAAAGCGATTCACCACGGAGTCATCCGGTGCTGTTCCCATGCGGCACGTTCCAACGGTGTGCGCAGTCCGCTGCGAACTCCACAAATCCTTGCCGCCTGCCGCCATCAGGATGCGACGCATCTTGTCCTCGGCGTGGTCGCTCATCTTCTTCTCGTTTTCACCGAGTGAAAATGTAATCAGCGGCTTAGGCAGGCCGCGCCCATCCTTTTCCCCGGACAACGTGAGCCGGTTCTCAGGGTTGGGCAGCGTGTCGCCGTTCATGCCGATTCCCGCTACATTGTTGTAGCGCGCCAGGTAATCTACTAGCGCCTGCCCCACTAGGTTGCGCCCGCGCACCACCTGCTCCGCCCAGGCAAGCGGCAGGATCCCATAACTCTGCAACAGGTACCCGCCCGCAAAACACGCGTCTTTGGCCCGCATGAAATCTTCGGTTATCAGCGATGCCGGGAAGCCCTTGTACGGCCGTGTTTCCGCATTCATCGTTGCCCATACCTGGGTGGAGATGTGCGCCATGAAGTTACGGCCTACCTGGTCACTGCTGTTGCCAACACCCCAGTGCAGCAGTTGCCTCGGTGTCTCCACACCGCCGGCGCACAGAAAAACGTGCTGCGTTTTCTGCCGTTGCTCGCGGCCCTGCTTGTCCGTGTACAGAACACCGGCGATGCGGCCTGCGCTGTCCCGCTCCACGCCGTGCACAAAGCACTCTTCGCGGATTTCGGCACCCGCCTGCAACGCCGCCGGCAGATAGGTCACGTCCATGCTGGCCTTGGCACCATTGCGGCAACCCTGGTGGCAGTAGCCGCGGTTCGTGCACGCGTTCCGTGTGCCGTACTCCGGCTGCGAATACGCCTGCGACACCGCGGCAATAGGCGCATGTGCCACGCGTATCCCCATCGCCTCGCACCCTATGGCCATGTACACCGCCGAGCTGTTGAGCGGCAGCGGTGGCAGCGGATACTTGCGTGACGGATCCCACGGATACTTCTCAGGACCAGAAACGCCAAGGAAACTCTCGATCTCCTCGAAGTATGGCGTTAACTCCTCAAGCGTCAACGGCCAGTCCACCGCAACGCCATCGTCTGTCTTCAGCTTCAAATCGCGCGCATCAGGCCGCGGCGCATACGCGCCCCAGTGCAGTGTGCTGCCGCCCACTCCTGTACCGCTGTTATTGGCTCCGAACGCGGTAGGGTCCGCACCGCCGGACAAACGCTCGTCCAACCAGTAAATGTGCGCTGCCGTCTCGTCCGTTGGAAACTCTTCTGCCGGATTCTCAAACCATGGTCCGGCCTCCAGCGCGACTACCCGCAAGCCCGCACGCGCCAACCTCCATAGCAGCGGAGCACCGCCCGCGCCGGTCCCAATGACCACCGCATCAACAGCATCGCCGGCAGCAAAGCGCTGCATTGCCTCCGGTTTCCTCATGCCTCATGCTCCAGAGCCGGCGCAATCCCCTGCTCAAACGGCATCGCCTTATTGGGTGTGATCGCGCTCCATCCCTCCCACTGCGTCGGGCCGTCCGTATCGCCCGTCATGCCATCCGCAAAACCGTAGTACTCCATCCGCTGCATGGTCGATGGATGCGCAAGCCACGCCTTCACCGCATCCGTCCGTACCATCAGGAGCCACTTTGACAACGGAAACTGCGCGGGTCCGTCCACGTCACCGTTTGCCACGCAGCGCAGGTACCCTTCGCGCGCCGGCACCGGCATCGCCTCAAAGGATTTGAGCGGCGTCTGCTGCAACATGGCCTGGAAAACCTCCAGGCCTCGCTTGTATGCCTCGCGATCCTCCGGCAACTCCGCGAAGCGCCACCCGGCGTTCTTGCTCAGTGCAAGCCGCTGATCGACGGCAGCAGCGATGTCCACACCGGTGCCAATGGCCTCCTGCGGCAGAATGGAGGCGGCAATCTGCCGCAAAAGTGTGAACAGGTTGTCCGGCAAAAAGCGCCCCGCGTCAACGGTAGCGGCGCGTTCTTCCAGCGCCTTCCGTGTCACAGCTGATGTCCGCTCCGCCACTGCGCGATTGTTCAGGATGGGTAACGTTGGTTCACTCGTCATGCTGACTGTCTGATGCGCGGCACGGACGCGCCACATGCCAACCGGCTGGCCAGTTCCGGTTGTACCCGTGCTTCCGTTTCACCGGACCGGAACACAGCCTCGGCACGCACGTCCTCACGCAAAACGGATGTGCACCGGCACCGTCGCAGGGAGAGAACAGAACCATCCAATCCGCCATGCTTCCATTTCAGACACACGGTGCAGAAAGTGGCCCCGTGCTGCTCTTTCTTCACTTCTTCGGCAGTTCGCAGCGCGAGTGGCGGCACGTTGTCCAGCGGCTCGCACCAACCCACCGCTGCATCACTGCCGATATGCCAGGCTTCGGCGACGCCGCCCATCTTCCGGGCTACTCCGTTGCCGAAATGACCCAGCACCTCCGCGACATCGTCGAGCATTTCGCTCCCGCGCCTGTTGTGCTCGTCGCACATTCCTTCAGCGCCAAACCGGCCATGGTGCTGGCATCAGACCCGCCCGCCAACCTGACGCAGCTCATCCTGGTGGCTCCTTCGCCGCTCGTGCCTGAGCCCATCAGTGACCAGAACCGTGCCGCGATGCGCGTCCGCAACCAAACCCGCGAAGGCGCGCAGGCTTTTATCAGGGACAGTCACTATCGCCCCATCAGCGGCGATGACCTGGAGGCTGCGGTGGAAGATGTGCTGCGCGCCAACCCCGCGGCATGGTTAGCCTGGCCGGACAGCGGCTCGCTCGAAGACTGGTCCACCCGTGTCACGGAATTGCACGTGCCCGCCACCCTCATCACCGGCGACCGCGACCAGGCCATCCCACTCGACTTTCAGCGGGAGCATACGTTGCCGCTCGTCGAGCGCACCGGCGGCAAACTCATCGTGATCGAAGACGCCGCCCACATGCTCCCCACCGAAGCCGCCGCCGAACTTGCTTCAGCGATGAGTGAGTTGGCGAGATAAATGGCTGAATTAATAAGGGCCGAGCACGAGGCTCGACCCTTGTTCGTTAGTCTTTGTAGGGATCGAACTCGTTCGCTCCTGCCATAGCCACACCCACTGGGGTCAGCGTATGAAGGATCCGAATGGTTCCACCCTGATCCGCCAGCACCTCCGGCAGACGCTTATAGCAGTGCGGCGACTCGTCGAGTCCGCCGCCGCGAAGCACGACGTTCGAACGCTCCAGCCACTCTGTCATCATGTCAGGCTTTACTAACCCTTCGCGCTTGCACACTCCAGTCTTGCGATCGAAGACGCCTGCCGCTTGCTTGCGGCCAAGCACGCGGCCAGCCCCGTGGACCGTCGAGAACATCGCCGCACGCTGTTGCTGGCCAGTCACCTCACTTTGCGGATGTGCGCCTTCCAGAATGACTGAGACCTCGCCCATTGTTCCGCCGACAAATCCACGCTGGCCCGGAAATGCAGGCGTCGCGCCTTTGCGGCAGACCCAAAG
>CAXUBG010000076.1:0-6695 GCA_964249285.1 uncultured Terriglobus sp.
CGCCTGGCTGCAGAACCTGAAGTCGCGCGGCGTCTGGGGCTCCGAGCCAGTGCCCATGGTTCCCTTTCCCGGCAGCCCGGAGTACGTCACCACCTTCGGCGCGCAGCCCGACGAGCACTCATGGGAACGCGCCCACGACTTCTACCTGAACCTCTTCACAGGCAAGGGCTTCAGCGACATACAGGATCAGCGCCCACGCAGCATCGCGGAACTCGAAGCCGAAGAAAACACCTTCTTGGAGCATGCGTGCGTCTCCTGATGACCACCGACACCGTCGGCGGCGTCTGGACCTTTACCAAAGAACTGGCAACTGAACTGCTCCGCTGCGGCCACCACGTCACGCTCGTCTCGTTCGGCCGGGAACCCTCCGCAGGGCAGAAGTCCGTCACCACCGGTCTCGCCCATGACTGCAATACTCGCTTTCAGTACATCGCATCAAGCGTCCCGCTGGAGTGGATGCCAGACAACACCACGGCATACAGTGGAGCCGAATCGCTGATTCTGCAACTCTCCCGCGATCTCCGGCCCGGCGCGCTGTTGCTCAGTCAGTTCTGCTTCGGCGCGCTATCCGTCCCCATGCCCAGGATTGTCATCGCGCACAGCGATGTCCTCAGCTGGGCAGAAGCCGTGGACAAAGCCCCGCTTGCGAACGACGTGTGGCTTGCAACCTACAAGAGACTAATGCAGCGCGGCTTGAACAGCGCCGATGCGGTCGCCGCTCCAACACAATGCATGCTCAGAGATTTGCAGCGCGGCTTCACCGTAACCTGCCAAACCGCCGTCGTCCCGAACGGGAGATCTCTCCCCAGCCCCGAAGAAGCGCCACCTCATCGCATCCTGCAAGCCTTTACCGCAGGGCGCCTTTGGGATGAGGCGAAGAACGTCCGCCTCTTGCGCGAGGTGAACGCACCCATGCCGCTTCTGCTGGCGGGCGATGTCGGCAACGGTCTGCAAAAAGATTGGGCAAACGTTCAGTGCCTGGGGCATCTTTCGGAGGGTGATCTGCTCCACCGCTTCCGCTCCAGCGCAATCTACATCTGCACTTCGCTCTACGAACCTTTCGGCCTGGCGCCGCTTGAAGCCGCGCTCTGCGGATGCGCGGTACTCGCGAACGACATTCCAAGCCTTCGAGAGGTCTGGGGTAGCGCCGCTCTGTACTTTCGCGATGCCGCCTCACTCTCCGCCCTGCTGCACGACCTGCACCGCAACCCTGAACATCTGAAAGCTGCGCAGGATCGATCCGGCAAACGCGCTGCCCAGTACACCGTCGCACGGATGGCGGACGCCTACCTGGAACTCATCTCTCACTTCATCGAGCAGCACGGGAGGAGCGAGGCCCATGCTGCGTAGTCTCCGCGTTGCCTACTTCGCTCACACCGTCCGCTCCGATTGGAACAATGGCAATGCGCATTTCCTGCGAGGCCTTCTCCGCGCGTTGGGCGAAGCAGGCCAGGACGTTACTATCTACGAGCCGGATCACGAATGGTCCATCGACAACCTTCGCGACGAACCGCTGGGCGAGAGCTCCTTACGGACCTTCGAAGACACGTTCCCCGAGCTCACCATCCGCCTCTACCGCCCCGATCAGCGCGCGGACCTGGAAACCTGGAACGGTGCCCTGCGTGATGTAGATCTTGTCGTCCTGCATGAGTGGAACCCTCCAGAACTGGCGCACACGCTGCTCACGCTGCGGGACGAACTCGGTTTTCGCCTGCTTTTCCATGACACGCATCACCGCGCCTCGTCATCCCCGGCGCAGATCAGGCTCTTTGGCATCGACCGCTTCGACGGTGTACTCGCCTTCGGTGACGCTCTCACCGGAATCTATCGCGAGCGCTTCGGCCTCAAGCAGGTGTGGACCTTGCATGAGGCTGCGGATACCAGCGTCTTCCATCCCTTTACGGCCACGCCTAAACAGCAGGACATCATTTGGATTGGGAACTGGGGCGAGGGCGAGCGCTCGGGCGAGATTCGGCGTTTTCTGCTGGAACCGGCGGCAGCTCTGCCTCGCTACGAATGCCGAGTCTACGGGGTGCGCTACCCGGAGGAAGGCCTGATCGCATTGCAGGCGGCGGGCGTCAGCTATGGCGGCTACCTGCCCAACATCGAGGCACCGCACAGCTATGCTGCGTCCGGACTGACTGTGCACATCCCGCGCCAGCAATACACAGGGGCGATGACCGGCATTCCAACCATCCGGGTCTTTGAGGCGCTCGCGTGCGGCATCCCACTCATCTCCGCGCCGTGGCAGGACACCGAAGATCTCTTTCGCCCGGGCGACTTCATGTGGGCAAGCAATACAGACGAGATGACGGCATCCGTAGACCGCCTTCTGCGTAACCCGGAAGCTGCGCAGGAACAGGCACAACGCGGCCTTGAAACCGTCCTGGAGCGGCATACCTGCGGCCATCGTGCCCAGCAGTTTCTCCAGATTGCTGAGGAGTTGCTCGATTGAAAATCTTCGCCTTCGGGTCCAGCATTGTCTCCTCCTACTGGAACGGCGCAGCCACCTATTATCGCGGCTGTTACAAGTACCTGGCCCGCCTGGGCTATGACATCACCTTCGCCGAGCCGGACGCCTACGGCCGCCAGCAGCACCGGGACAATGACGACTTCAGTTACGTCGCCTCCCTCGTCTACCAGCCGCGAGAAAGGGATGGCGGCCGCGACCTTAACCGCATGATCGCCCTCGCCCGGCAAGCCGATATTGTCGTCAAGCACTCAGGCATTGGCTGTGATGACCGCGAGCTGGAGCATCGCGTTCCCGCCGAGTGCGCCTCCGCAATGACATTCATCTGGGATGTGGACGCACCCGCCACCATTCACCGCATGAGAGCCAACCGCGGCGACGCGCTCGCGCTTGCAACATCAGGGTACAACGCGATCCTGAGCTACGGCGGCGGGCCCTTGGCGCGCGACGGCTTCCTCGAGTTCGGCGCGAAGGCCTACTACAGCATGTACAACGGCCTCGATCCGGAGACGCACTTTCCTGTGGAGCCGGATCCGTCGCTCGTCTGCGATGTGTGCTTCCTTGGCAACCGCCTGCCGGACCGCGAAGCACGCGTCGAAGAACTTTTCCTGCGCGCCGCCGCGCTCGCTCCCGATCAGACCTTCCTTCTTGGCGGCGAAGGCTGGGGTGACAAGCCGATACCGCAAAACGTCCGCTACATCGGCCACGTGCCCACGGTGGACCACAATCGCGTGAACTGCTCCGCCGGCATGGTGCTCAACATCAACCGTGCGTCCATGGCGGACTTCGGCTTCTCCCCGCCAACGCGCGTCTTTGAAGTCTCCGGCGCGGGCACCTGCATGCTCTGCGACGATTGGCCCGGCCTCAGCGACTGCTTCGAGCCAGACAAGGAAATCCTTGTCGTCAAGAACGCGGAGGATGTCGTCCGTGCCCTTCACACTCACAACTCCACCGCACGCAAGCAGATCGGGCAGGCGTTTCATGCACGCGGCCTTCGCGACCACACCTATGCGCAACGCGCTGCACAAGCCGACTACGCCTTTCGCGAGTGCGCCGCCCGCCGGTACAAAACAACCCGTCCGCAAACGATCTCACTTGCCACCATCGCGGACTGGAAACGGGAAGTCCCCGGCTTTGCGCAGCTCGCGGCAACTGGCAGAATCGCATGAAGATCGTCATCTATGGCCTGACCATCACCTCCTCCTGGGGCAACGGCCACGCCACTACGTACCGCTCGCTGTGCAAGGCACTCGCCGCGCGAGGGCACACGATTCACTTCGTTGAGAAAGATGTCGAGTGGTACCGCAGCAATCGTGACCTGCCGCAACCGCCGTACTGCACCGTTCATCTCTACGACGAATGGGGCTCAAACGCATCTGCACTCACGGAACTTGCAAGTGACGCTGACGCAGTCATCATCGGATCCTACTTCCCGGATGCCATTGCACTCACACATCTGCTGTTGACGGATGATCGCCGGCCGCTGCTCTTCTATGACATCGATACGCCCATCACGATGTCACATCTGCGCGCGCGCGGCGGCTGCGAGTACCTGGAAGCGTCCCTCATCCCCCATTACGCCGCCTATCTCAGCTTTACCGGCGGCCCAATGTTGCAGGAGATCGAAACCCGCTTCGATTCACCCCGTGCTATCCCCTTCTACTGCTCGGTCGATGCGAATGTCTACGCTCAGCAACCTGCTCGGGAGGAGTACCGTTGTGACCTCAGCTACCTGGGCACCTACGCCGCCGACCGCCAGGCCCACTTGATGAGGCTTCTGAACGGTTCAGCAAGCTTACTGCCGGAAGCAGACTTCCTCGTCGCCGGTCCGCAGTACCCGGCTGATATCCAGTGGCAACCAAACGTGCGCCGCATGATCCACTTGTCGCCACCGGAGCATCCCGCCTTCTACTCGTCGTCCCGCTTCACCTTAAACCTGACGCGCGACGACATGGTCCATGCCGGTTATTCCCCCTCCGTCCGCCTGTTTGAAGCCTCCGCGTGCGGCGCTGCCATCCTCTCCGACTCTTGGCCGGGCCTTCAAGAATTCCTTACTCCGGGCGAAGAGATCCTGCTCCCGGCGGACGATCTGGAAGTGGTCAGCATCTTGCGGAGCCTGCCGGACGCGGAACGTACCCGCATGGGCCGGCGCGCCCGCGACCGCATCCTCGCCGAACATACCTCCGCGCATCGCGCGCGGCAGTTCGAGGCAATCGTCAGCCGCTTGTAAACACTTCTCACGCCAGGACTGGCAAAAGGTCTGCAAACGACCCCACGCAAAACGTGGGCGACTCTGCCAGGAGTTGATCGCGTGAGTACACGCCGGTAGCCACAGCAATCACGTTTACATGGTTGATCCGCGCGGCCTGCACATCGGCTGGCGTGTCACCCACGACGCACACTGAAGCGTCCTGCCCAGCCAGCGCGCGCGCCTGCACCAGCGCGGCCGCAAAGACATCCTTGCGGTACTCATGCCCGTCGCTGTAGCCGCCAAAGTCGAAGTACTCCAACAGACCGCAATGGGTCAGCTTCAGCTTGCCGATAGCGGCGAGATTGCCGGTTGCTACACCCAGAACAGCGCCTTTCGCTCGCAGATGCCGCAGGACCTGTTCCGCACAGGGTGCTACATCGGCACGGAGTTCAGCGCGGTTGCGCTCCACCTGCTGACCCATGCGTTGCTGCAACTCGTGTAAGCGAGGACGCCAACGCTCCTCGGCGACGCCCGCCCGCAGAAACGCATCCCGCAGAATACCGGTATCCGTGTTGCCATGCGCGACGACTCCCTCCAGCGTCATCGCGTGTTCCGCCACGGACGTCAGCGCGTCACAAAAAGCAAAGTAGTGGACTGCATCCGTACAGTTCAGCAGTGTGCCATCGACGTCGAACAGGTACGCGTCATAGGCGTCCCAAGCACGCGCTTTGCCGGCGCTAAGAGCCGAAGTCATGTACTCGCCTCGAAGACACGGGCCGAAAGGTTGAAACCCACTCCGAAAGGCCTGCATGGACGCGCTTGATAAGTTCGGCCCAGTCACCCTGCTCGCGCTGACGCCACAGTCGCAGCGAGGGATACCACGGCGAGTCGTCGCGTTCCAGCATCCACCGCCAGTCCGCTTCAGCCTGCAGCAGCACCCACGCGGACTTGCCCATGGCACCGGCAAGGTGCGCTGCCATCGTGTCAACGGTGATCAACAGGTCCAACCGCGCCAGCATTGCTGCGTAATCTGCCAGGCCGCTCCCGCAGAGCCGTCCATCTCGGATGCCTGCAATCTGGCTCCCGCGCTCACGTTCCGCGCCGCCCTGCATATTCCAGAACACCACGCCTGGCAGCGCGGCTAACTCCTGTAAAAATCCGAAGGGCAGGCACCGCGACAGATCCCAGTCACTCGCCGCCCACACCAGCCCGACCTGCGGCAAGTTACAGGCAGGCCATCGCTCATCTAAGCAGGTGGCGCTTGCAGCAGGCGCGGCAACGTATGGCATACGGCCCGGCAGGTCTGCCTCTGTCACGCGAAACAGATACGGCAGCTCCAGCACCTCAATCTGCTCATCAAACGCGGGCGGATGCGCTGGTGCCTCCGCGCCCCACGTGAACCACCCCGGCATGCCGTGTACGCCTGGAGCAAGCTCGCCCAGCAACGGCGGCACCTCGACGGAAAGCGAACGGCAGCGCTCTTGCAGCAGCGGCAAGAACCGCAGCATCTGGATTGCATCTCCCAAGCCATGCAGGCAGCGCAGTACGACCCGCTTGCCCGCGAGGTCGTCACCGTGCCAGAAGCGGTGCGGATCAGGAGCTCCACGCCCGCGAATGGCGTCACTCTCTTGCCAGGCCCGCTCAAAAGCGCCCGCGAACATGCAAGCCATCCATCTGCCCGCGGCGCAGCGATCCGGAGGCGCTCCGTGTGCCTCAGCGCGGTTGAAGCATTTCACCGCGGCTGTGACAGCACGCGACTGAAGCAACTTCTCTGCTTGCACCAGAAGCTCCAGGCTGCTCCCGGCAGCTTCGTGTAAAGGTGCAATCGTCACTGCGAACTACTCCCGCCACCGGCCGGGTACACGGCATGCGGCCCATCTGGTGGAACCGCGACTGACCGCCATCGGCACACATACACCTCGTCCTCTGGTCGAGACTCAATCGCAAACCCAGCCGAACGCAGCATTGCCTCTGTGCACGCACGGTTCGGTACCCACCAATTCGTCACATCGTGCGAGTAGCTGTGTTCGACGA
>CAXUBG010000076.1:6705-13209 GCA_964249285.1 uncultured Terriglobus sp.
AAGTGCATCTTCGGATACCCGGGCTCGTCAAACGGTGCCGGTGCCATGAAGTCATAATCTTCTTCAACCGCAATCATATCCCGGCTGCCCCGCTGCATGCTCTGAAACAGCAGCATGTCCTTCGCCACATGCTCGTGGATCAGATCCAGCGCCAGCAGGGGATGCCGCAGGTGGTATAGCACACCCATGAAGATCACCAGGTCGAACTTCTCGCCCAGCTGTGCTACCTGCCACACCGCCATCTGCCGGAAATCGACATTGCTTCCTGTCACCTCCGCCGTAAACCGCGCCTGTCGCAGGTAGCGTTCATCCGTATCGATGCCCAGCACGCGCACCGCCCCGCGTCTCTCCATCTCAAATGAGTAGAAGCCTGCATTGCAACCGATATCCAGCACACTTTTACCCGAGAGATCAGCCGGCAGCGCCTCGCGAAAGCTTGCATATTTGACAGAAGGATAGTCTCCCAGAAAATGCTCGGGAGCGGTCTCGACTCCGCCGATTCGCATGTTTTGAAACCACGGCCCCAGCCGCGCGATCTCGTCCGCTAAGTCCTGCATCGACTCGTTCTTAACCGGCGGCACCGCTCGTCTCCTGCGCAGCGTCTGCTGCTTTCAGAATGGTACCGTCTTACCGGTCACGCTCCAGCAACTTGATCGCCGCCCGGTACCCATGCAGTGTCCCCGTGTCGACGTACTCCTCTCCGGCAGGCACACTCACCGCTTCGCCGCCTTCCGCCAGCCATGCATTCACCAGTGTTCCCAGGTATTCATCGCGCCGCTCCGCCCGGCACCACAGCGTATGAAGCTCATGGAAGACGCGCCCGGGCATCTTGACTGCTCCCCATATCCAGTGCGACTCCGCATTTTTCTGCTTTACCTGCACCTCGATCACCGATCCGTTGGCACGTGTTCGCACCGCATCGAACAGCTCCGGATGCTCTACCGGAAACGTCAGGAAGGAAAGCATACTGTCTGGCAAGCGCGCCATTGCATCTTCCGGCGTCCAGATGGTATCCGGCAATCCAATAAGAACGGCCTCATCCGCGTGGATTAACGGAGCCGCGCGGAAAAGCGCATCGCATAAGCCGGCTGTTGTGGGTTGCACAACATACGCAATGTCCGCACCCCACAGCCGCGCGCCATAATACTGAAGGATGTCTGTTTTTCCCGGCGAAATTACAAAACAAAGCTTGTCGGCACCTCCGCGAATCATACGCTCCACCAAATATTCGCTCACTGCCCGGGGCCGTTCCTTGCCGTCCTCCACCCGGCTGCCAACCGGCAGCAGCTCCTTCGAGAAGGCCAACGGCTGAATGCGGCTGCCTGCACCCGCCGCCGGAATGATTCCCCACATCGTGCTCTCAGTCCTCTGCGCTGTCTGATGCAGGTTGGCTTGTCCCCATCACGCCATCGTTGACTCTGCCGGTTCTCTTTCGCTCCGCGCCACGCCGTCACACAGCCGTTCTAACTCCCTTACGCGGACATCGGCCGTATGCTCTTCCAGCGTTCGCGCACGCGCCGCATCCGCCATGCACCTTAACTCGCCGTCAGAAAGGGAGAGTCCCGTTAGCACATCGCCTGCCGTCTTCACGGTCAGCACTTGTTCCCCTGGAGCGAAAAACGAATCGAACCCTTCCCACACATCGCTAAAAAGCGGCGTTCCGCAGGCCGCCGCCTCAAACAAGCGGCCGGATGGGCAATAACCGTACTCCGCCATCGCCTGCCGCGTCACATTCAGCGTCGCCCGGCTCGAGCAGAAGAACGCGGGATGCTGCGCAGGCTCAAGATGCTGCGTAAAGTAGAGATTGCTGCTCCACGGAAACTCCGCGGGATACTGTGCGCCGCCAATCAGAAATTTCTCCGCTGGCATCGCTGCGGCCGGTGTGAGAAACAACTCCTTCAACGAAGTTTGCCGGTCCGCTGCATAGGTGCCTAAGTACGAGAAGGCCGAACGAAAATGCTTCACCGGCGCAACAGGAAAGTGCGATTCCGGGTCGACCCAGCCATACAGCGGAGCCACCATGCGCGCACCCAGCCGCGTCTTCAGTTCCCCCAGCGCTCGCCCGCCGGTGTAGCTCAGCACTAGGTCGAAGCCGCCTAGACCATCTGCCGGCAAGTACGCACGCGTCGCCTCTGAGTCCAGCGCCTTCAACGTGACTGGCGTGTCCATGTCGTAGAACGCCCGCACCGCAGCCCGTGATTGCAGTATCCACTCCGCTGCCGTCACCCCGTCAGGGCAAAAACTGGTGCAGAGTGCCAGGTCCGCAGTGTCAAGCTCACGCCGCGCTTCTACCTGGATCGACTCCGCGCCCTCATACAACCGCAAGCTCGCGCCCAGCGGCAGCTTCCACACGTCTCGCGTCGAAGCGTAATACGGCACGTCGCGCTCATAGAAGACGACCGTGTGCCCTCGCCGCAGCATCGCCGCAATCAATGATCGCCACAGCGTCGCGTGGCCGTTGCCCCACGACGAAGACACGGTAAGCCCGAAAACAACAACGCGCATCCCTGCTCCTGAAGCGAATATCGTTCAGCGCATGTAGATGCGACGCGCGGAAGTGACGGGCAGGAGTCTAGGCCGACGGATCATTCAGCAGCCGGATGACCTGTGCGCCAGCTTTCTTCGTCGTCACCGTTCCTTGAGCATCCATGATGGACTCATGTTTGGCCTGCTGCGTAATGACGTGAGCCGCAATCCCCGGTGCCTGGTATTGCCAATAAATTGGCCAGATCAATTCGCTGGGAACGTCGGTGTCCTTGCCTTCCAAGCCCGGGCCGTCGGCCGCCTGATATTTGTTGGGCCACCGTGGGTTTGGGGCGGTGTAGACCGTATCCGCGCCGTTCAGCTTGCATCCATTCGTGCTGTCGCCGCCAAGAATATCCACCCAGATGCCCGTGTGTGCATGAATCCGCGCGCCCTCCCACGCAAAGCAGCCGCTGGGATTACCGGGCAATGGCTTCGGCTTGGGCGCATTCAGCGCCATGCTGGGGGCTTGTTTGTACCCGGTCTGCCTGGCAACCATTGTGCCGCGACCCTCCCTGAACTTGACGAACTTGAAAGACACGTTCTTCGGATCAAAGTAGATATCACCAATAAATCCCGCCGACGGCCTTCCTTGCACATGCTTCCACGGCGCTCGCGCCACCATGCGTGCAATTGGCGTATGCACCGTGAACGTCTTCTGTATGCCAAGCCCGGTGGAAGGCCCAGCCTGAACCCGTAGATTAAGTGCTACAGGTGCCGAGCGCTTCGTCGGCCGCGGACCAGTCGGCTGCTGCGCGTCCGTCGCCCACGCGGCGAAGTAGTATGCGATTCCATCGTTTGCCGGAACCGCCGTGTTGGTCTTGGCGCGCTGGATCTTGCCTTTGATTTGGTGCGCGCGGTCCGCATCCAGACCGCCGGTGCCATCAATCGACCAAAGCAAACCACCGGCTTCTGCTGCGGTTACACCGGCCGGTACCACCGTAAAACCCAGGGTAACCTGCTCATTCACGCCCAGATCGTCAACGCTGCGGCCCACGAAGTTGTCCTCGAACGCCACGGTGGCGGTCAGTTCAAACACCACCGCCCGCACCGGATACGTGTTCGCGCCGAACACGAGGTTCACAACCGTCTCGGACCCAGCGACGCTTGAAGCGGAGTTAACGCTGAACGTGTGATTCTGCACCGTGTCAGTGTCGACTTCGTTAAAGCCGACCTGTGTGCCCTTCAGGATGAACAAGCGGGCGGGCACATCTGTGTATGCAGCCTGATTCGGTCCTTTGTACTGCAACGCCGCCTTGCCCCATACCCGCTCCAGGTATTGCAACGCTGTCTGGTACTTAGCACCACGCTTATCAGCCCGGACCGTCACAAGCAGCGGCTGAAGCGGTGCCAGCGCGAAGTTGCCCGATGCCACTTGTTGGCGCATCGTGGCCAGCAGCGCCTTCAGGCTGCTTCGCTTTTCCGTGAAGTCCTTGTTGGCGGCAGCTACCAGTTGCAGAAAACGTGTCAGTCGTGCTTGGGACATGATCCTCCTCGTTAAGCTCTGCTTCCAGACGGGCTTTCTTGGGAGCGCAAGCCGCAACCAAGCTACCCTACTCCGCGCCAGACGTCGAGACCTGCCGGGATCCTCGTGCTCCCGCCCGTGCCTCTTTAAGCCGGTCATGCCGCCAACGACGCGCAAGACGGCACGCCAGTTGGCATGCGTGCTGCCTGATTCCGGTACCATGTACCTCTGTGCCCGGGTGGTGAAATGGCAGACACAGCGGACTTAAAATCCGCAGGCCCTTACCGGCCGTACCGGTTCGAGTCCGGTCCCGGGCACCAGCCCATTTGGAGAACATCGTGATCACACTGAAGGAAGCAAAGAGCATCATCGAAGCCGCCGAAAAGAAGGCCGCCGAGATCGGCCAGCCCATGAACATCGCCGTCGCCGACCAGGGCGGTAATCTTATCGCGCACGTGCGCATGGACGGCGCGTGGCTGGGCAGCATCGACATCTCCATCAAGAAGGCCTACACCTCACGCGCCTTTGACATCGCGACAAAGGACCTCGCCACGCACTCCCAGTCCGGCGGACAATTCTTCGGTATTCACGCCTCCAACGATGGCAAAATCATGATCTTCGCCGGCGGCATCCCGCTCAAGAAGGACGGCAAAGTCGTCGGAGCCATCGGCGTCAGCGGCGGCTCCGGTGACCAGGATCACGCCGTTGCCGAAGCAGGCGCGGCTGCATACAAAGGCTGACGGAGTCTTCCTTTCGAGCCGCCAGCCAGGCGGATGATCATCGCTCACGCGCAGGCGTACAGTGATGAGTCTATGCAGCTTGCGCGAAAGTCCACCGCCCAGATCTTCAACATGAACTTCGGCTTCCTTGGCATCCAGTTCGGCTTCGGCCTGCAACTCGCCAATATGAGCGCCATTTACGAAGTTCTGGGAGCGACGCCGGATAAACTCCCGCTGCTGTGGCTTGCCGCGCCACTCAGCGGGCTCATCATCCAACCGCTCATCGGCAACGCCAGCGACCGCACCTGGACGCGCCTTGGCCGCCGCCGGCCATACTTCCTCGCAGGCGCCATCCTCAGCAGTCTGTCGCTCGTCCTCATGCCCAGCTCACGCAGCTTGCTCATAGCGGCGACACTCCTTTGGGTGCTGGACGCATCCATCAACGTCAGCATGGAACCCTTCCGCGCCTTTGTTGCCGACCTGCTGCCTGAAGGCCAGCGCACCACCGGCTTCGCCATGCAAAGCATCTTCATCGGCTTCGGCGCGGTCGTCGCCTCCGCCATGCCCTGGCTGCTGGCCAACGTTTTGCGCGTCAGCCAGGTTGCCCCGCCGCACACCGTGCCCACCACCGTGCGGCTGTCGTTCTACATCGGCGCGGCCATCTTCTTCGGCGCTGTTCTCTGGACCATTCTCACAACGCGCGAGTACCCGCCCGCAAACCTCGACGAGTTCCGCGCGGAGGCAGCGAAGCACGGCGGCTTCGGCCAGATGTTCCGCGAAATCGCTGAAGCCTGGACCCACATGCCGCAAACCATGCTGCGCATCGGCCTCGTGCAACTGATGAGCTATCTCGGCCTCTTTTGCATGTGGCTCTACTTCGGACCCGCGGTGGCGCACAACGTCTTCGGCTCCAACACCCCAGACTCGCCCGCCTATCGCGCCGGTATCGAATGGGCTGGCCTATGCTCGGCCGCGTACAACTTTGTCTGTTTCGCCTTCTCATTCGCGCTGCCACCGCTGGTCCGCCGCTTCGGCCGCAAATACACCCACATGGTCTGCCTCACCGCCGGTGCGCTCGGCCTGCTTAGCGTCCTGTTCGTCCACAGCAAGTGGATGCTGCTGCTCTCCATGACCGGCGTTGGCATGGCCTGGGCCGGCATCCTGTCCATGCCGTACGCCATTCTCGCCGCCATCCTGCCGCCTCATCGCACCGGCGTCTACATGGGCATCTTTAACTTCTTCGTCGTCGTTCCGGAGATCGTTTCCGCTCTCGTCTTCGGCTGGATTGTCCTCCACCTCTTCCACAACGACCGCATGATCGCCGTCGCCACCGGCGGCGTCTGCCTCCTCATCGCTGTCGCCCTCCTCACCCGCGTCAAGGACCCGGTAACACTCTCCCTGCAACACGTCTAGCAGGACTGCGCCAGGAAAAGATCTCTTTCAGAAGGTAACAATCTTGACCTCCGGCACCATCTCGAAGTGGCGTATGTTGCTGGTCAATACTCCATAATCTAAAACAAGCGCCGATACAGCGATGAGCAGGTCAGCCAACGGCGGACGAACGCCTCTCGCAGTACACTCACCGTCGATCTGCCCCGCTCGCAATGCGTTCGCAATGGTGACCGGATGCACAGGCACGGCATCGAGCAGTTCGGCGACAAACTGACGTCTTGTGATTCTCCTTAAGGTCGAGTCGGCCCGGACAGCGCCATGCGTCAGTTCCAATGCGGTCACAACAGAAATGGCAATCTCTTCACCCGGTATGTGCCGCGCAACCGCAATAAGTGCCCCCCTCGC
>CAXUBG010000076.1:13219-13576 GCA_964249285.1 uncultured Terriglobus sp.
CTGGCAAAAGACCAATACACTCTTCGATTGTTCGGCGTGCAGCAAAAGCTGTTTGACGAACACTCACGGGATGCAATCTGCCGTCAATCACAATTTCGGCTCCGTCGCGGACCTTAGCCAACAGACCTGCGAAGTCAAGCACTGCATCCGCTTCTGATATGTGAATGACTGCCATGTGCGAATAATACTCCCGGTCGATTGGCGCTACCTTTGCCCATATGTCGCACCTTTTCCATGCTTTCGGAAGTAGTGCCGGTCCCGCAACGCCTGGCTAATCTCAACGGCGTCCGCCTGCAACGTCACCGTCCGGTAAGCCATCCGCGCGACCGATTCCAATACCACCGCATTGTGCACAGC
>CAXUBG010000077.1:0-3159 GCA_964249285.1 uncultured Terriglobus sp.
GGGATCGATGACGATTGAGCCAGATTCGTCGACGGCGGTTTGCAGCGCGGCGGCTGCTGCCTTTATGGTTCCGCTCATTTTGCATTCTCCTTCGACGGAGCTGGCGAATCCGGAGCCTTCACCTTCTCCGTCTTTTGCACCGATGCGTCGAACTTGCTGTTGTCCAGGTTGGGCACGACCAGTTGCGGTTCAGCCGGGGTGGACGTCTGTGTCAATGGATCGACCACATGCGCCGTTACCATCACCACTAATTCCACAGTTGAATGGCTGAGGCCCTTCGACTTGAAAAACTGGCCCAGGATCGGAATGTTTGCGATACCCGGGGCTTTGGCCAACTGGTCCGAAACACGGTTGTCCAGCAACCCGGAAATGGCGTAGGTGTCACCGTCGCGAATCTCCACTTCCGTCTCAGAACGCCGCGTGGAGAGCGCCGGAACGGTGGTGCCGTACAGCGTGACGGAGTTGGTATAGTCCAGCGCGCTGACCTCTGGCGCGACCTTCAGGTGGATCGTGCCGTCGCGGTTCACCGTTGGCGTGAAGTCCACCTTTACACCGTAGGGCTTGTACGTAATGCTGACGGACACGCCCGAACCGGACGATCCCTGAACCACCGGCACAGGAAATTCGCCACCGGAGAGGAAGCGTGCCGCGACGCCGCTCATCGTCGTCAGCTTTGGTTCAGCCAACACCTGCAGCACCTGGCGCTGCTCCAGGTCCTTCAGTGTCAGGCCGAGCGCGAGCTTGTAGTTATAGATAAAGAAGTTCTCCGGGTCGGACACGGTGACGACGCCCGTGGTCTTGAGCTGGCTGGTATCGACTGAATTGGCAAACTGCTGCGTTGATCCAGAGGACAGGCTCCGGCCCGCTGTCATGAAGTTGAAGCCGAACTGCTCCGCTTTCGCGCGATCTACTTCCACAATGCGAAGCTCCAGCTCAACCTGCTTTCCGTGCGGTGCCTTCACATGCATGGCATTAACGATTTCCTTTGAATAGGAGGCGGCGAGCTTGGCGGCACCATCGGAAATTGCCTGGCTGTCCACATCGCCGCTCAGGTACAGCCGGCCCTCGCGACTCTCGGCCTTGATGTGCGCGTCTGGGAACGCGGCTTGCAGCGCATCGCGGCCCAGCTGCCCATCCATGTCTACCGACACGGAGTACACGTGGCTCCGGTTGAAGGTGTCCCACATCACCAGGCTGCTGACGCCTGCGGCCTTCGCCGTCAGAACCAGTTCCTGATTGGCCGCCGTGAACGAATCCACAATGTTCTGATCGCCGATGTATACCCGCTTGATGGGCACTTTCGCGTGCAGCACCACGGATCGGCCGACAACAAGGTGCAGCTTCTGCGCGCCGCCCGCCTGCTGCATGTCAAACAGTGTGAGATCCGACTCAGCAGCCGTGGCGTGCGAATCGTCCGCGGCCGGGGTCTGTGCGTGCAGGCAGGCCGTTGCGAGGCTGGCAAGGAGCAGCGTTGAAACCCGCTTCGAAAACGGAGCCATTATCTGCCTCCCAGGGCGGGCACGGCCGTCGCAGCTGCGCCGTCAATCGAGGCTGCTGTTCCGCTCACGCCGGTCATGCTCGCGGCGCCAACGCCGCCGGGCAGACCAGCGCCCGCACCCATGCTCATGCCGCCTGAAGACTTCGCACTGCCGTACACCACTTCCATCTGCGGACCTGAGTTCGCGCGGCTCCTATCGTGCGGCTTCGCTGCCTGGCCGGAGGCTGATGCCGCGGCAGGCGGACCATGTGGCGATAACGCCGCTGTCTGCTGTGCGGACGGTACGCTCATCATCGCCGTTGTTGCACCAGGCGCGTTCTTTGAAGCTGCCTGCGGGGCAATCTCTGACATGGACACCGGCGTGCTGCGCGCAATGTTTTTGTCAGCACCATTGCGCAGAGCGAATTGCAGCGAACCTTGGTTGCTAGCCAGCAACGCACGCTCCGCCTGCTGCGGGTCCAGCAATAACGTCACGACGGTCGTTGTCGTGGGCTTACCGTTTGGATTGGGCTCGGTCTGCTGACCAGTGGCCACCACCTCGGCATTCTGCAACACTGTTGCCGTGACCGGATCGGAGCCAAAGGAACCCTTCGACGTGACCAGCACATCGACATACGATCCAGGATTCAGGAAGCCGGCGACACCGACCACCTCGTCGGACTTGAGCGCGATGGCGCGCATTCCCGGCGGAATCTTGCTGGCCAGGCCAGTGCCGCTGCCGGCCACCGCCAGGTCCCGGTCAAGGATGGGCTGTCCCGGTGCCAGCGGATACAGAGCCACGCGGTTGACCGCATCGGCCTGCTTGGTCAGAGCGCCATCCACGCGCTTTGCCGCCGGCCAGTAGATGGTCTCAATATCTTCCGCGTGCAGTACCTCACCCGAAGAAATCTCTCGCTTGGGCGATTGATACGGCTGCATCTTCGCGTGTTCGGACGCGGACACGTGCGAGACGTGCCGGCTCAGAAAAAAGGTAAACAGCGCGGACATGCCAAACGCGGCAAACAGCGCCAGCATCAGCCGCTTCGATGATGAGTTCATCGGGGAACGCTCCAAATCTGTACACACAGAGCGAAGAGGCAACCGCACGCCACGGGAAGCGCGAACGGAATGCTAAGAGCGTTTGCTGCCTTGATGTTGAGGTGCCGCTTTGGTGTCAGGCCCTCTTGCCGGTGGTGCCCAACCAGCGTGAAGAGATTGGGTAAAACGTGATGAAGATGCCGGTGGTACGTTGCAACTGCAATTGCAAACGCCGCACCCGTTAGCGCGGTCACAACCAGCAGCAGCGGGAGGGCATGCAAGCCGGTCCAGCAGCCAACGGCGGCCAGCAGTTTGACATCGCCCGCGCCCATGCCCTTAGCCATGTAAAAGAAGAGTGCCATGCCGCCTGCCAGCAGCCCTGCAAGTAGACAGCCAAAGGCAGGGCGCCAGCCGGACAAAGCGTGAAACAGCAGTGCTGCCACGATTGCACGCCCAACCAGCCAGTTGGGTATGCGCCGGGTGCGCCAGTCGTAAACCGCCGCCACAACCGCGACCAGTGAGGCTGCTCCCAGCAGTGAACTGTCGATTGCGGCCTGGTGCATCGCGCGGCATCCTCCGGTGGAAACAGTTCTAAGGGCAGCAAAAAGGGGGACCAGAAAGAGCTTGGCCCCCTTTTGCTGAAG
>CAXUBG010000077.1:3259-13294 GCA_964249285.1 uncultured Terriglobus sp.
TTCGCTGCGATGTTCAGGAACAGCTGGTTGATGTAGTTCCGTAGAAGATACATGAAAGCGATGCATCCAACCGCGATGATGCCCGCAATCAGGCTGTATTCGATGAGGCTCTGTCCGTCTTCGTCCTGAACGAACTCGTTGAACTTGCTGTACATAACTCTTCCTTCCTCCTGTGTGGGTCTCTCTCACCCGGCAACATGTCCGTCATCCGTTCTGAAAGAGTGTTACTGGCTTTATCGGTAGTTCCCTGTCCTAACTTGAGAACCGCTTCGCGTGCGTTTCTTAGTTTCTTCCAAGAATCCGTCACGATCTTCTTTTGGAATTTCCTACTTGCTGATCTCCGGAAATCCGTCTCTCGATAGAAGACACAATGTGATCTACGTTTTGTCACAAGGTGGTTCGCAGGGCCGCAGAGACGACGCTAACGAGCGCGGTAATTTGTTCCTTCATCAGCCACACTGCCGTAAGGGAGCCGATGACCACAACGCTTATGACAATGCTGTACTCGATCAGGCTTTGACTGTCTCTCCCTTGTACCGGACCCTCTAACATTTCAGTGGCTTCTTCCATTTCGCTCCGCGCGTGGCGGCCCTCCTTCGTTGCGCAGGCATGTTTGCGCCGCTGTTGCCGTTATCGGCCTATTTCGCCTCAGCATGAGACACCATGCACATCTTTGTGGCTCAAGACAGTCCACCTGCAAGCCGATAGACCGCGTGTGGCACAATCGCGCAAGTTCGCTACCAAGACGACGGAACGTGCGGCATGATTCCTTTCTTCGCCCTTGTTCTGCCGGTGCTGCTTGTTTTCTGCGGATTAGCCATCGACATCGGTTTTTTGGAAAGCAAGTCCGTCACCATGCAAGCGGCGGCCGACGCGGCATCGTCCGCCGCGGAGTTGGAGGCGGAACGCGGCTCCGGCAACGGCACCTGGCTCACGGTTGGTAAGCAGACCGCCGCGCTGAACGGCTACACCGACGGGGTCAGCGGAACGGCGGTCACCGTCACGCGCCAGCCTGCGGGCGGCAGTTACGCCGGGCGCAACGACGCCATCGCTGTCACGATCACCAAGCCGTCGCCCACCATCTTCATGCAGTATCTTGTTCCAACGGAACCGCTGTCCGTCAAATCTGTCGCGCTGATCCCGCCGTGTATCTATCTGACTGGTGCGCAGACCGGGCTGACGCTGAGCGGCAGCAGCGCGGTCATCAACGCGTTCTGCCCGGCGTACATCAATGGTGCCGCGCAACTGAGCGGTTCCACGATGAATACAGCCGCCAACAACCTGACGAACGGTGCCAGTCTCAGCGGCAACGTGTCACCTGCGGCGACGCTGAACGTGCCCGTGCAGGCTGACCCGCTCGCGTCCGTGACGCAGCCGGTGTTTACCTCGTGCACGGTGAACAACTTCGTCCAGAATGGCGGCAGCATTGGGCTCTTCTCGGGTGTGTTCTGCGGCGGCATGACGCTGCGCAATGCAACCGTCACGCTTGCGCCCGGTTTATACGTGATCGCGGGCGGAGCGCACTGGACAAATACAACCGTCACCGGCAGCGGCGTTACGCTCTTCTTCACCAGCACGCCGTCGTCCGGCTTCGGCCAGTTCATCATCGACGGCAACAGCCACGTGACGCTCTTTGCGCCGGCTGATACCTCCAGCAACGGCGTACCCGGCGTGCTCGTCTTCGGCGACCGGCAATGGATAGCATCGGGTCCGCAGGACTTTCAGGTGCTCAACGCGACAATTGCGGGCGATGGCATCTGGTACACCACAAACACCGGCATCGCGGTTTCCAATACTCTCTGGTCCGCGGGTAGCTACTTCGCCCTGGACACGGCGTCGCTCCTGGTTACAAGTTCAAACCTTACGCTCGCGGCTGACTTTTCCGGCTTGGCGGCAGGTAATCCTTTTCGGCCGTGGGGCGGGGTGGCGGAATGAGGTTTCTGCGATCTGAGTTCACCCGCTCCGAAGACGGCAGCGCGCTGGTCGAGATGGCGCTGCTGCTTCCAGTTCTGCTGCTGATTGTGCTGGGTGTCTTTGATTACGCACTGGTCATCGAGAAGCGGCTCCGGCTGGCCGAGGCCGTTGCGGCTGGTACCGCGTACGCCGCGTTGCCGGGCAACGCCCTCGACATCGCCGGAACGCAAAACGCAGCCACACTTGCCGCCGTGAATATGCCTGAGATGTCCGTCACCGCCTCTGCATACTGGACATGCACACCCGGCGGCGGCCAGGTCACAGCCAACAGCACGTGTTCCGGCGGTATCGCACCCATGCAATGGATGGAAGTGGACGCCACGGCCACGCCCACGCTGAAGTTTCAGTTTCCCGGCCTGCCTTTCAACGTCCCTCTTACCGCCGCGTCCATCCATCGCGTGGTGCGCTGACGTGAGAACCCGCATGAAGCCGTTTCCTGCTCATTTGCTGCGTGACGAAGATGGATCAACGCTTATCGAATTTGCCCTTGCAATGCCGGTCTTCCTCCTAGTCCTGGTCGGGGCCTTTTACAGCTTCATAGCACTCTTTTTTTACTGCAATGCCAGCTATGCCAGCCGTACCGGGGCACGCTTCGCTTCTCTCCACAGCGCCACCGCACCGGTTGTGGCCACAACTGCTTCCGTGCAGACAGCCGTCACACCGCTGCTCTGGACAGGTGTGCTGACCATTCCCACGGTCAACGCCGTCTGGCAACCGTCCAACAGCATAGGCAGCACGGTGACCGTCACGGTGACGATGAATCTGCCTTTGCCCATTCCCTTCACGAGCATCCAATCGATTCCCGTAAGCAGCACCGCTCAACGCAGCATCGTGCACTAGGCCCCGCACCTTTCCTTACGAAGCAAAGCCATGCGCGTCTTTACGGAAATGTTATTTCTTTTGCCCTAACCTCCTTTGGAGCAAGGGAAGCCTAGAGCACCGTCTTGACTGCCGACAGACTTTACAATCAAACTGTGATTTCTCGCCGCGGAACCTGTTCCCCCTCGCTCTGGCGCGTCCGCAGGACGTTCCGCGCTCTGCTGGCCGCGGCAATGCTTTCCGCGGCGCTCGCCGGATGCCATGGCAACGAGCAGAAACGCGAAGCCGCGGAAGCGCCACCGGCGACCCCCCAGATAGTGGAGACGGGATCGGACAGCGGCGTCCACGTCTCCAATGCGAGGCTGTTCCCGCTGGTCGCCGCGCAGGCACGCTCCGCCTTTGAAACGCTCAATGTCACCGGCTCCGTGCAGCCGGACATTTCGCGTGAAGTGCCGGTCCTCTCCATTGCGAACGGCCGGGTGACCGCGCTCCACGTCGGCCTGGGAAATACCGTGCACAAGGGCCAGCTCGTCATGGACGTGCAGTCGCCCGATGTCGCACAGGCGTTTCTCAGCTACCAGACCGCCCTGGCAAACGAGAATTTGACCAACACCGTCCTGACCCGCGACAAGCTGCTGTATGACAAGGGTGCCATCGCCAAAAGCCAGCTCGACATTGCCGAGAACGGCGAGGCCGACGCCAAAGCCGCGCTCCGTGCCGCCGAGCAGGAGCTTCGCATCCTCGGCGTCGACAAGGACCATCCCAGCGACACCGTGCACGTGTACGCGCCCATCTCAGGCGTTATCGTCGCGCAGAACACGACAGCGGCGGGTGCGGCCGGGATCACCTTCTCCGGTTCCGCCGGATCGCTCACCATTGCCGACCTTTCGCACATCTGGGTGGTCTGTGACGTGTATGAGAACGACTTGCCAAGTGTGCATCTCGGCGAGGACGCTGACATTCGCCTGAGTGCGTACCCCGACAAGGTTCGCACCGGCACCATCTCGGACATCGGCGCAATCCTTGATCCGTCCATCCGGACGGCGAAGGTACGCATCCAGGTGCAGAATCCGGATAACTTGCTTCGCATCGGGATGTTTGCCACCGCGACCTTCCATGGTGCACGCGCACAGACCGTCATCACCGTTCCCGGCAACGCCATTCTTCACCTGCACGACCGCGATTACGTCTTTCTGCCGTCCGGTAAAGCAGGCGACTATCGCAGCACAGCGGTGAAGACAGGTCAGACCTTTCCCGGCGGCGAGGTGGAGATTCAGTCGGGCCTAAGCGCCGGCCAGCAAGTCGTCTCCAACGCCCTGGAACTGCAAAACACGGCAGGGCAGTAGATGATCCGGAAACTCGTCGATTTTGCGCTCGACAACCGCTTCATCATGCTGGTGGTTGCCATCCTGCTCTTCGGGTGGGGTGCGATCTCGTTTCACAACCTGCCCGTCGAAGCCTACCCTGATGTTGCCAACAACTACGTCACGGTGATCACGCAGTGGCCCGGCCGGGCGGCAGAGGAAGTTGAACAGCAGGTTACAGTCCCGCTGGAGATCGTCTTCGCCGGCATACCGCACATGACACACCTGCGGTCTACGTCGCTCGCCGGCCTGTCCAGCGTCACCATGATCTTTGATGACGACAGTGTTAACGACGTGAACCGGCAGAAGGTCGTCGAACGCCTCAGCCAGATTCAACTGCCCAATAACCTGCAGCCGCAGATCGGCACCGACTGGAGTCCCGTCGGGCAGATCTACTGGTACACGCTGGAGAGCACCAATCCCAACTACGACACCATGGCACTGAAAAGTCTGGAAGACTGGACGCTGGAAAAGAACCTCCGTACCGTTCCCGGCGTAGTGGATGTGTCCAGCTTTGGCGGACCCACGCGCGAGTACCAGGTCATCCTCGACCCGGCGAAGCTGGTTGCATATGGGCTAAATATCGCGCAGGTCAAGCAGGCTCTCCAGGCAAACAACACCAATGCGGGCGGAAGCTTTATCGAGCAGGGCGCGCAGCAGATCAACGTCCGCGAGGTCGGTCTTTACCGCAGCACGGATGACATCGCGAATACGCCGCTGAAGGCACAGAACGGTACAGCGCTTCGCATTCGCGACATCGCAACCGTTGTACAGGGGCCGAAGATTCGCCTAGGCCAGATCGGCAAAACCTTTCGCCGCCCGGATGGCACGCTTGCCGACAATTCGGATGCGGTCGAAGGCGTTGCGCTCCTGCAAAAGGGTGCCAATTCCGACGAAACCCTGGACGGCATCCACGGCAAGGTGGACGAGCTAAACACCCGCGTGCTGCCAAAGGGTGTCAAGCTTGTTCCCTTCCTTGACCGTTCCAACCTTTTGCATCTCACCACGCACACTGTCCTGCACAACCTGACCGAAGGGATTGTGCTGGTGGTCATCATCCTGTTTCTCTTTCTCGGCAACTTGCGAGGAGCGCTGATTGTTGCGCTCACCATTCCATTTGCGCTGCTGTTTGCGTCGATCTGCCTTGACCTGCGCCATATTCCTGCAAATCTGCTCTCGCTGGGTGCGCTGGACTTTGGCATGGTCGTGGACGGAGCCGTTGTAATGGTGGAGAACATCGTCCGCCACCTTAGCCATTCACGCCGCGACGACCTCACCGTCCGCCAGCAGATCCGCCTCGCCGCGCATGAGGTGCAGCGTCCCGTCTTCTACGCGATCGGCATCATCATCACTGCCTATCTGCCCATCTTTACGTTGCAATCGGTGGAAGGCCGGCTGTTTAAGCCGATGAGCTGGACCGTCGCTTTTGCTCTGCTTGGCGCGCTTATTTTCTCCATGCTGCTGGCCCCCACACTCGCTACCTTCCTCTTCCGCAAGGGCGCCTCCGAGTGGGAGAATCCGCTGCTCCGCTGGCTTACCGCCCGCTACCGGCATGCGGCGCAATGGGCCATCGAGCACCGCTGGGTCACGGTCGGGGCCGCCGCTTCGGCTTTCGTCGCGGCTATTGTGCTGGTGGCCACCGGCGTTGTTGGATCGGAGTTCCTGCCTCACCTGGACGAAGGTGCCATCTGGGTCCGCGGCACGCTCGCTCCCTCTACCGGACCGGCAGAGAGCCTGGCT
This sequence comes from uncultured Terriglobus sp., assembly GCA_964249285.1. GTDB lineage: Bacteria > Acidobacteriota > Terriglobia > Terriglobales > Acidobacteriaceae > Terriglobus. The sequence continues at coordinate 9,157 of CAXUBG010000077.1, forward strand.
GTCGCCAACCGGGCACGTATCCTGCTCTCCTCCTTTCCCGAGGTCACAGAGGTCGTCAGCCAGATCGGACGGCCCGACGATGGCACCGACACGACGGGGTTCTTCAACACGGAATACTATGTTGACCTGAAACCGAAGGAGGACTGGCGTCCCGTCTTCCGCGAAGACAAGGAAGATCTGATCGGTGCCATGAACCGGCAGCTGGACCAGTTGCCGGGCGTCATCTGGAACTTTTCCCAGCCTATTTCAGACAACGTGGAAGAGGCGGTCAGCGGCGTGAAAGGCGAACTCGCCGTAAAGCTGTACGGCACCGACCTCCGCACGCTGGAGGCAAAGGCAAACCAGATTGTCAGCGTCATGAGCACGGTGCGCGGCGTATCGGACCTTGGGCTGTTCCGCGTCATCGGCCAGCCCAATCTCAACTTTGTTGTGGATCGTGATGCAGCCGGCCGCTTTGGCATTAACGTGGGGGACATTCAGGATGCCATCGAAACCGCAGTCGGCGGCAACTCTGTCACGCAGGTACTGGACGGCGAAGCGCGCTATGACGTGACGACCCGCTACGCCGGGCCATATCGCTCCACGCCCGAGGCAATCAACGGCATTCGCATCGTCGCACCTTCGGGAGAACGTGTGTCCCTGGCGCAGCTGACCAAGCTGCAAACGACGGACGGGGCTGAGGAGATCTACCGCGAGGGTGGCCTGCGCTACGTCGCCATCAAGTACTCCGTCCGCAACCGCGACCTCGGCTCGACAGTCGAAGAGGCCATCGCCAAGGTTTCCAAGCAGGTTCCCCTGCCTGCCGGTTACAAGATTGACTGGGCCGGCGAGTACGAAAGCCAGAAGCGCTCGACGAAGCGCCTGCTCATCGTTCTGCCGATCACGATTCTGCTGATATTCATCATCCTGTACACCATGTTTAGCTCTGCCAAGTGGGCCACGCTCATCCTGTGCAACGTTGCCATGGCACCGATCGGTGGCCTGCTTGCCCTGCTGATCACCGGCACCCACTTCTCCGTTTCGTCCGGAGTCGGCTTTCTTGCGCTCTTTGGCGTGTCCGTGCAGACCGGCATCATCATGTTGGAATACATGAACCAGCTGCGTGAGAGCGGCCACACGCCAGAGGAGGCAGCTATCGAGGGCGCGGTGCTGCGCCTCCGTCCCATCCTGATGACCATGCTCGTCGCCACGCTTGGCCTTCTGCCCGCCGCTCTTTCACATGGCATCGGCTCGGACTCACAGCGCCCCTTCGCCATCGTCATCGTCGGTGGTCTGATCGGTGCCCTTGTCATCAACGTCTTTCTCTTGCCTACGCTGTACGTCTGGGTCGCCGACCGCAAGGACACGCTGCCCGCGGGACATGAGGAGCATATGGCATGACACGCTTCCGTGGAACACTGCATTGCGCCCTGTTATGCGCGCTCACTTCCGCGGTTGCGCTTGCGCAGGGCGGAGGCGGCGCGGCAGCGGGCGGGGGATCCGCCGGAAGTGGCGCTGCGGGCGCCGCGGCAGCGGGCGGTGCTGCCTCCGGCCAAAGCAGCGCTGCCGGTCAGGCGGCGGGCGGCCAGGGTGCGACCGGGCAGGCGGCTCGTGGTGCTGCACAGAATGGCACACAAGCGGAACCTGGGTCAGCCGCCGCAAGTTACGCCGCCGCAGCCTCCGCCGGCAGCGATCCACGCAAGCCGCCCGCCGCAAAACCCGGCGCGCTTACGCTCTCGCAAGTGCTGGACCGTGCCCGCCTGCACAATCCCACCCTGCTGGCGGCTGCGGAAAATCTTCGCGCCGTCCGTGCACAGGAGCTTCAGGCCGGTGTACGGGCGAACCCGTATCTCGGGATTGCGGGAACCAACGTCAATCAGGGCGAAAGCGCGAACAACCCCTTCTTCTACTCACTGCAGGTTTCCCGCTTATTTGAGCGCGGCAACAAACGTACGTACCGTTTGCAAAACGCGCGCGCCACCACCGCGCAGACCGACGCCCAACTGCAGGACACCACGCGGCAGACCGAACTCGCCGTACGGCAGGCCTTCACCACCATGCTGATCGCCAAGGAAGCGCTCGAACTCTCGCGCGCGCAGCTCGCGGACTTCCGCCACGAGGTCGAAATTGCGAATGATCGCTACAAGGCTGGAGACCTGGGCAAACTCGACTTTGAGCGCCTGGATTTGCAACTCGGATCCTTCGAAGCCGACGAGCAGAACTCAGAGATTACGGTCGAGCAGGTCTCCATCCAACTGCAAACGCTGATGGGTATGCCGGTCTCATCGACTGACTTCGACATCACCGGACCCGTTGTTCCGCCGCCCATCACGCAGGGTCACGATCAGATCCTTGCTGAAGCGCTGCAGCGCCGCCCCGATCTCCGCGCCGCGTTGTCCGCCGTGGTTGCCGCCGATGCCGCAGCCCGGCTCGCCGTCGCGAACGGCACTGCGGACCCCACCGTGGAAGCTGAGTACGACCGTAACGGCCCTGACAACTCAGCCGGTTTCAACGTCAACGTCCCCATCCGCATCTTTGACCGCAATCAGGGCAACAAGGAGACCACCCGCCTGGAAGCAAACGCCGCTCGGCTCACCGTGGAAGCCACGCGTAACCAGGTGGCCTCTGACGTGAATCAGGCGTGGAGCAACTACATCCACGCCCGTTTCCTGTCCAATCGCTTCGGCGAGCACTATCTCGACGAGTCAGCCGATGTCCTCTCCATCGCGCGGTACGCCTTCGACCACGGCGGCATCGCCCTGATTGACTACCTCGATGCTTTGCGCGACGCCCGCACCGCTACCAGCGACGCTCTCAACGCCTACTCCCAAACCTGGATGGCCATCCACCAGCTCAGCGCCGCGGTGGGTGCGGACTTAGCTCCCTGAATGGGCAACGAGAAAGGGCCGCCTCTTCAGGGGCGGCCCTTTCTCGCAACCGCTTTGGTTAGTTTCCCTACCCGTTCTGCGCTTCCGGGTGCAGCGTGCGGTAGCTGGCATTGCCCTTCGACCAGACCAGCAGCAGCAGGTCCTTGTCCGCGCCGCGCACCTGGCTCGCGAAGTGGCTAGCCGAGCTTGCAGGCTGACGGTTTACCTCCAGGATGACGTCGCCTGGCTGCAGACCTGCCTCGTCCGCCGGGCTTGCCGGACGCACGTTCTCCACCACGACGCCATGGACCTGCTCCGGCGCATGGATCTGCTGACGCGTGTCGGCGGTCAGATCGGCAACCGCCAGGCCGAGCTTCCCGCTCTGCGGGGCGCCGGGTTCGCCATTCGCGGCCGCAATCTCGTGATCGCCGTGGAACTCACCCACGGTCAGGTCGATGTGCACGGGCTTGCCGTTCCGCAGGACGCCCAGCGCGATGCGCGATCCCGGAGCCTGCTCGCTGACCGCCACCTGCAGAGCGCTGCCGTTGGTGATGGTCTGACCATTCAGCTGGGTGATGACGTCGCCCTGCTTCAGACCGGCGCGCTCCGCTGGAGACCCGGGTGTGACCTGCGCCACAATCGCGCCGTTCGCATCCTGGAGGTTGAAGAAGTGGGCGTTGTCTGGTGTCACATCGTTCAAACTGATGCCGAGGTAACCGTGATCGACCTTACCATGCTTGATCAGTTGCTCGGTGGTTGCGTGCACCAACTGCGAGGGTATCGCAAACCCCGCGCCTGCGAACGATCCCCCGCCGGACACAATCCAGGTGTTGATGCCCACCAGCTCCCCATGCGCGTTGACCAGCGGGCCTCCGGAGTTGCCAGGGTTAATCGCTGCGTCCGTCTGGATGTATCCGCCCGGCTTGCGCGCGTCGTCAGAGTAAGGATTGGGCCGGTTCACCGCGCTGACGATGCCGCGCGTCACGGAGAACTGAAAGTAACCGAACGGGCTGCCGAACGCGAGTACCGTCTGTCCCGGCACCAGCTTGGCAGAATCGCCCCAGGAGATGGCCGGCAGGTCGGTCGCGTTCACTTTGACAACGGCCACGTCGGTCAGCTTGTCCACGCCGACAACTTTGCCGGTCAAGATGCGGCGGTCATGCAGCGTCACCTTGATCTGCGTTGCACCGTCCACCACGTGGTTGTTGGTGACGATGTAGCCGTCCGACGAGATGATCACACCGCTGCCGATGCCGTGCTGCAACTGCGGCTGCTCCGGCACCATACGGAAG
>CAXUBG010000077.1:13304-13560 GCA_964249285.1 uncultured Terriglobus sp.
CGTGACCGCAATGTTCACGACGGGAGGCGTTACGCGGGCGGCGACGGTTTCCATTGCATTGTCCAGCGAGGTCAGGGCAGCAACACTGTGATCGTCCAGCGCCGAAGCCGTAACCGCCGACGCATGGACGCCGGTGTGGCCGGTGATCAGAACAGCGGCAAGCGCAATCGTGCTCGCGATGCCAGTTGGAACCGCAGCCTTCTTGGCGGCCGTAACTACGTTATTAGTTGCAAACAGCATGAGTGTCTCTCCAAGG
>CAXUBG010000078.1:0-5739 GCA_964249285.1 uncultured Terriglobus sp.
ATGGGGTGCACAGCGTGTGCGCGCCGGATGGTCGCAGGCGATGCCTCCGAAAGGCCGAGGTACTTCACCTTGCCCGCGCGAACGAGCTCAGCCATGGCACCGACCGTGTCTTCGATGGACACCTCGGGATCGACGCGATGCTGGTAATAGAGGTCAATGCACTCCACCCCCAGCCTTCGCAGCGACGCGTCACACGCTTCGCGTACATACTCCGGCTTGCCGCTGACACCCAGGAACGCTCCCGTAGCCTTGTCGCGCACGTTGCCGAACTTGGTCGCAAGAAACACCTCCTCGCGCCGCCCTTTGATCGTCTTGCCAATCAATTCTTCGTTGTCGCCAACGCCATACATATCGGCGGTGTCCAGGTGCGTAACGCCCAGGTCGAGCGCGCGCAGGATCGTCGCGGCGGACTCCTCATCATTGCGCTCACCGTAGAAGTCGCTCATGCCCATGCAGCCCAGCCCCTCACGGGAAACGGCCGCGCCCTGCGAACCCAGCTTGATCTGTTCCATTGCCATGCCGTATAGGATGCGGCTCTACCGCGCGGGCTTATACACGCGAACGTAGTCTACGGTCATCGTCATGGGCAGTTTCGTCGAAGCGTCTACCGCGCCGGGAAAGTTCCCGCCCACGTTAAGGTCGAAGATGATGTAGAACGGGTGATCGAAAGGCCACCCCGGGTCCTTGGCACCTGCCTCATTTGGACCGGTATGCATGGCCGTCTCCCGCGAGACGGTGCCGTAGATCTTCGCCGGATCGTCAATGTAGAAGCGGAACTCGTCCGGCGTCCACAGGATGCCGTACGTGTGCGGCCCGCTCCAGTCGGCAGAATTCCAGTCGCGGGCGTCCGCACGCACACCGATGCCTGTATGCGGGTGGCCGGGTTCGTGCAGCGTTCCGTAAATCTGGCTGGGATTGCGCGCGCCGATGTACTCCATGATGTCGATCTCGCCGGAGCGCGGCCATCCCACCTGCGCGACATCGTCGCCCAGCATCCAGAACGCCGGCCACGCGCCCTGATTGCCCGGGCCGGTGGGCAGCGTCATGCGTGCCTCGATGCGTCCATACTGCGTGCTGAACAGCATCTCCTTGTCGCCGGGCGCAGCCGTTTGTATGCGCCCGGTGGTCATCGTATTGGGCGCGCCATCCGCGTGATACGCCGTAAACACAAGGTGGCCTTTGCCATCCAGGTAGACATTGGGGTGCGCTGGATCGCAGCCATCTGTAGTCTGCTCGCGCGCGCAGTTGTAGGCTTGTCCTGTGTCGGGCGGCAACCCACGGGCAAAGCTCCAGAACTTGGGGTTCGGAACAGATCCCGCAGGTCCGTCGAACTCGTCACTCCACGTTAGCTGCCATTGCGCGGGCCGCTGCGCCCAGCCACCAGCGCCCCACACACCAGCCACCACAAGGCCCATTACGAGGAGTAAGCGCACCGTACGTCCTGGCCAACCCCGCGTCGTCATGTCCAGGAATCTAGCTCAGCGTGAGCGGCGAGCGGGTAACGACATACGTCTTCTGGGCAGGTGCATCCGCCGGGTGCGATTGCCGCATAATGGCGAAGAACACAAACGCCGCAGTAATGGAAAGCAGCACCACCACGAGCCCGATCATGAAACATTTGCTGAACAGGCTGGACCTGCTGGAAGCGTTGATGCCGAGTCTGTCAATCATGAGTCTTCTCGTCGAATACGGTCGCGCGGTTTAGCGTGCGTGGGGTGGCGGTGAGTGGATTACTTGACGAACACCTTGTAGCTCCACGGTTCGATGCTGATCGTCGACGAACTGTCGATGTGCACTTTTGACCCGCTTAAGTATTCAGTGTAGTCTCCTTCCGCGATGGCGTCTCTTAGCGTGACAGTTTGTGGCGCATCGCTGAAGTTAATTGTCGCAACGACCTTGTCACGGCCGTTCTGCCGGGCAAAGCTCAACACCCGGTTCGGCGCGGAGTTCACCACGGGAGTCATCGGTGCGCCCCAATGCGCATTCCATAATGCGGTGTTCTTCGTCTTCAGCGCCAGCAGCTTGGTATACAGTTCGCCTTCCGGCGCGGCCTTCCACACGATCGGGTCCCGCTCAAAAAACTTGAGCCGGTGATTGTAGCCGGCCTCCTGCCCGTTGTAGATCAACGGCATGCCGCTGCCCACCACGGACAGCACCATCGCCGCGTGCAGACCGGGTCCAAAGGCCTCAAACTCCGTGCCTTCCCACGAGTTCTTGTCATGGTTGCTGACAAAGGTCATGGTCATGCCGTCCGCGGGATAGAACTTTACATCCCAGGAATAGTAGCCGGACAGGTCGCCCAGGTCGGATTTTCGTCCGCGCGCAATCTCGCTGACCGCGCCGTACCAGCTCCATCCGTAGAGCATGTCAAAGGCGCGCGCTTCCATGTCGCGCGACTGCCATTCCGCCAACATGAAGACCGGCTTGATCACATCCAGTTCTTTGCGCGCCTCGTCCCAGAAGTCCTGTGGCACCATGCCTGCGGCATCGCAGCGAAAGCCATCCACGCCGGTGTCGCGCACCCAGAACTTCAACGCATCCGTCATGTATTTGCGCAGCGCGGGTTTGCTGTAGTCCAGGTCGATGATGTCGTCCCAGTCAAACCAGGGTGTCGGTGTGAAGTTGCCCTGCGCATTATGCGCGTACCACTCCGGGTGCTGCACCGTCAGCGCGTTATCCCATGATGTGTGATTGCCCACCCAGTCCAGGATGACGTGGAATCCTTGCGCGTGCGCCGCATTCACGAAATGCTTCCAGTCGTCCATCGTGCCGAACTCGGGATTGATGCTGTAGTAGTCCTGGATCGAGTACGGACTGCCCAGCACGCCTTTGCGGTTCTTCACGCCAATCTTTTGGATGGGCATGATCCACAGGATGCCAACGCCCAGCGTCTTCAACCGTGGCAGCTGCGGCTCAATCGCGCGAAAGGTACCCTGCTGCGAGAACTGCCGCGTATTGATCTGGTAGATGGCGGCATTTTTCGACCACTCCGGGTGCGTCAGCTTAACGTACGGAACTGGCTGGTACGCGGCGAGATCGCCAGCCGGACCAGTTTGCGCACCGGAGTGCAGACCGCAGCAAAACACCAATGCAGCAAGCGCGAAAAGCCGTCTCATCGTGTGCCTTCCAGGGAAGAGGTTGTGCACCGTTTGTATCCCGGCGCGGGTGCTGCTGTCGAGCTTCGGCGTTCTCGGCTGCATCCCTGACGCATAGAATCGGGAGATGGGCCGCATCCACATACTCTCCGACCAGGTGGCTAACCAGATCGCCGCCGGAGAAGTGGTCGAACGGCCCGCGTCCGTGGTCAAGGAACTGCTGGAGAACGCCGTGGATGCTGGCGCCACCCGCATCCGCGTGGAGGTTGAAGGCGGAGGCCGTAAGCTGATCCGCATCGTGGACAACGGCTGCGGCATGGTTCGCGACGACGCCATGCTGGCCTTCGAGCGCCACGCCACCAGCAAGCTGCGCACAGCGGACGACCTCCTCCATATCAGCACGCTCGGCTTTCGCGGGGAGGCGCTGCCGTCAATCGCGTCCGTCGCGCGCGTGGAACTCGAGACAAGGGCTGAGGACGACGCGGTCGGCACGCGTATCGAAATCCACGGCGGCAAAATGACAAAGGTCGAAGACGTGGGAGCGGCGGTCGGGACGGCCATTGCCATTCGCGATCTTTTCTTCAACGTTCCCGCGCGGCGCAAGTTCCTCAAATCCGAGCCAACCGAGCTCTCGCACATTGCCGCCCTCGTGACGCATTACGCGTTGGCGCACCCGGCGAAACACTTTGAACTGCACACAGCCACCAACGCCCTGCTTCTCGCACCTGCGGTGCGGGACGCTAGCGAGCGCGTCTTCCAGATCCTTGGCGCCGGTGTGTCGCGTGACATGTTGCCCTGCGCGGCGGAGGTGGACTTCGCGCGCCTGGGCCTGCCGGAGCCGCCGCCCTGGCGTCGCGACGCCGAATACGAAGCGCCCGAGCCCGGCTTCCTGCGCCTGCGCGGCTTCGTCTCCAAGCCGGAGTTGCAGAAACTCAACCGCGGCTCCATCTACGTCTTCGTCAACGGGCGGCAGGTGCGTGACCGCCTCATCCTGCACGCGCTTGCCGAGGCTTACAAGAACATCATCCCGGCAACATCCTTCCCCGTTGTTCTGCTTTTCTTGGAGATGCCCGCCGCCGAAGTAGACGTGAATGTCCACCCGGCAAAGACAGAAGTGCGCTTCCGTCAATCCAGCTTCGTGCATGACTTCGTGCGCGACACGGTACGGACCACGGTCATGAAGGCACGTCCTGCAGCCAGCTTCCTGCAGGCTATCGCCGCACCCCAGGCCGGCGACAACCTGCTGAACGGCGGCGACGGATTTGAGCTGGACGCGGTGCTGCGCGGTCCCGGCCCGGGCAGCGACGCGCCATGGAGCGAGCACCAGATCCGCGAATCCGAAGCCCAGGAAGCCCGGCGCGAGCTGGAACGCGTAAGCGATCCGGACGAAGACGCAAATGCCACCGCCTTCTCGCTAACACAACGGCCGCTGCCACCTGTGCCCGGTAAGTTGGCGTTTTCTGAAGCCATCTCCTTCATGCACGATGACCCCGCGCGTGAAGGAAAGCTCCATAGCGCAGGTCCGGAGCAAATCCGGGTGTCCCAGCTTCGGGAAGCTAAGCTCCGTTCGTACACCGCTGCTGATCCATTGCCGGACGCACACGGAGCCACTCATTTACCCGCTGGAACAGCCCACGCCGCCCCAGCCGCCGAGCGCATCGACGACACGGCCAACCTCGCCGGACTGGGCAGCCTCCGTCCGCTTGGCCAGGTGCAAAACTCCTTTATCCTCGCTGTGAACGAAGAGGGTCTCTGGATCATTGACCAGCACGTTGCCCACGAGCGCGTGCTCTTTGAAAAGGTGCTGCGCGAGCGAGAGGTCGAGCGCGTGCAGCGGCAGCGCCTGCTGATGCCGCTGCTGATCGACCTGCTGCCGGCGCAAATGGCCAACTTTGCCCACATGGCCGATGAACTGGAGCGCAACGGCTTTGAAGCTGAACCCTTCGGCCCGCGCACGCTTGCCATCAAGGCCGCCCCCGTGGGCCTTGAGGGCAAGGAACTGGAACTGGTCCTTGCCGAACTGCTGCAGACCGCGGATGACGCCGCCCAGGCCGACAATATGGAGACGCGCCGCCGCCGTATCGCGGCCAGCATCGCGTGCCATGCCGCGGTCAAGATCAACATGCCGTTGGATACGGGCAAGATGCAATGGCTGCTCGACGAACTGGGCAAAACCGAAAATCCCATGGCATGTCCGCATGGCCGCCCCATCGCGTTGCGGTATTCTCTAAAAGAGATACAGCGGGCGTTTCAGCGCATCTAGCCACTTAGAGCGATTTCGCATCAACTGCCTTCTTCTACGAACCGCGTGGTTCCTCTAGCACTCGAAGCGGACGGACTTCCACCAGGGAGTGAGCTTCGACAAAGCGCGCCTGAAAACAGCAGGCAGCGCCACACACACATCCAATGCAGAAACGCAGATTGCGTGCACGGGTCGTCTCCGCGCGCCGGCGTCTGCGCAACAAGGTTTCGCACGCACCGAAAGAAGGCACACCTCATGGCATCCACCCCAGACACAATGACCCTTAACCAACTCCAACAGGCACGCACCTCTCTCTGGCATCAGGACGGCGGCGCTTTGCGTACAGGGGAAGATGCTCGCGCATGGCTCGATCAGGCCGGCCTTGTCCCCTACTATCCGCAC
>CAXUBG010000078.1:5749-12018 GCA_964249285.1 uncultured Terriglobus sp.
CCGCGTCGCCATGTTTGCGCAACAGGCCCGCACGGCGGCGCTGAAAGAAGGGCACTTCCATGGCATCCACCCCAGACACAATGACGCCGGGTCAACTGCAACACGCACGCACCAACCTGTGGCACCAGGACGGAAGCGCCCTGCGCACTGGCGAGGATGCACGCGCATGGCTTGACGGGACCGGCTTGGTCCCCTACTATCCGCACGCACAGTTCGCCGCGCCACAGGGCAGCTTTGCCGAGGCCATCCTCGGACGGCCCGAAAACGGCTGGACCCCCAAGGCAGCGGCTGAGGACAGCAGCGAGGAGTCCTACGCCATCGAGGTAGAGGATGACGAACCCGAAGATGAGGTCGCCGGTCCTGACCAAGGTGCGGACGAAGTGACCGAAGAGGAAACCGGTCCTGAAGCCACGGAGGACGAGATCATGCTCTCCGATACGGATGAGTTTGAGGAAGACGAGGGCGACGAGATCGCCGAGGAGGACCGCATTGACGCCGGCGGCGATCCCGTTCCCAACGGTCTGCACGCCGGGCAGGCACCAACCCCGGCACCCGTCCCGGCACCAATCAACGGCTTCTCCGCGGAAGAGCGCGAAACGGTCCGCCGCACCCTGGCGCGCATGGTCGCGGAAGGCTCGGCCGTACCGCTCAACCTGCTCGGCTCCGCCGGCAGCGAGCCGGACTTCGTCTGCTCCGCGCAGGCCTTCTCCTTCGTGTACACGCTGCGCGGCGACAAAGGGTGGAAGCAGGAACCGGCACAGACCGGCTCCATGCGCGTCTCGCCGCTCGCCGCCAAGGTGCACGAGGCACTGAAAGAAAAGGGCGCGATGACACCGCAGGAACTCGCCTCGGAGCTGGGCCAGGGTGTCGTGGACTCCGCCGTCGTGCGCGCGCTTGCCGAACTGTGGGCCATCTTGCGCGTCATCCCGCTTGGCGGTGAAGACGGTGAACCCGGCCCATGGGAGTTACTGGCCGCGCATCACATCCGGCAGATCAAGGCGGGGGCCAATGCCGGCCAGCCAACCGCCCTTTCCACGCTCGTCTCGCTCTATCTGGCGCAGGTGATTGCCGCCTCCAACGACGAAATCGAAGGCTATCTGTCGCCTTTGTCGGCGCGTTCCCGCATTCGCGAGGTCGTCAGCGCGCTTGCCACGTCGCGGCAACTTGATCAGATCGTGGTGGAAGGCAAGACGCTGTTCTACATGCCAGGCGCGCTTGCGCAACTGCCCGCAGACCGGCCGGATGAACATGCCCTTCCGTCTGCCACGCCGCGTTCACGGTATGCGGACGACGACCGCCGCGCCATGATCGAGGCGGAGCGCGCGCGCGAAGCAACTGCCGGGCCCGCGCAGGAGCGTCGCCCCTTCAGCCGCCCACAGGAGAGCCGCGCCAGCGGTGGACCCGGAGCCCGTGCAGCGGGTCCACGTAAGCCGCCGTTTGGCGACCGCGCCCAGGGTGGCTTCAGCCCGCAACGCCGGACAGGCGGCTTCGCCGGTCCACGCCGCGAAGGCGGCTTCGCGCCCCGGCCCGATGACCGCGAGCGCCGTCCCTTCCAGCGCCGCGACGACGGTGACGCCCCAATGCGTCCCCGGAATGAATTCGCACGCCCGTGGGATGGCGAGTCCCGCGAGCGCACCCCTCCTCCAACGGAGCAGTCCGGTCGTCCTGCCTATGCGCAGCGAGACGGCGAACGCCGCCCCGGCGGCGACCGTAAACCCTCCGGAGACAGGAAGCCGTTCACCCCGCGCGAAGGCGGGAGCCGGCCCTATGCGCCACGCAGCAACGACCGTCCCTACCCGCCCCGGCGCGAGGGCGCCCGTCCCTACCAGGCAAACTCTGGCGAGCGCCGCCCCTTCAGCGCGGGCCCGCCGCAGGAAGACCGCCCGCGCGAAAACCGCCGGCCCTTTACCCCTCGGGAAGGTGGCGAACGCCGCCCGTTTACACCGCGCGAAAATAACGGTGAACGCAGACCGTTCGTTCCACGTGAAGGTGGCGAACGCCGGCCATTCACGCCGCGCGGCGACCGTCCGTTTACTCCCCGTGGCGACCGTCCGTTTACGCCGCGTGGCGACCGGCCGTTCGTCCCGCGTGAACAGCGCACAAGCAGCGGCGACCGCCCGTACCGTCCCCGTGAGGAGGGCGAGCGCAAACCGTTCGTCCCGCGTGGAGACCGTCCCTTTGCACCACGTGGCGACCGTCCATCCACTCCGCAGGGCAACCGTCCTTTTACACCACTCGGCGACCGCCCGTTCGCCCCACGCGAGGGCGGCGGCGATCGCAAGCCATTTCCCGCGCGTAAACCATTCGGGGCAGGCCGTCCTGAAGCAGGAGGCGGACGTCCTGACCGGGCCCGTTTCAGCGGCGAGCCGGGCGAGGGCCGTCCAGCGTTCCAGTCTGGTGCCAAGAGCGCCGGTCCGGGCGGTGCAAAATTCGGTGGCAGCGGCTTTGGACGCGACCGCAAGGGTGCGCCAGGAGCGTACGGCAAACCAGGTTTCTCGCCGGCGCGGCGCGGTCCCGGCTCCGGCCCAGGGCGCGGCGGCGCTCCAAAACGCCGTCCAGAATAGCAGCGGGCCGCAATACGGCAGAATAGAACGATGCAGCAAGAGAGTGACACCAGCCGGCACGGGTTTATCGTCGCAATCGACGGCCCGGCCGGAGCAGGCAAGAGCACCGTCGCGGCACATCTCGCGCGCCGCTTCGGCCTGCTCAATCTCGAAACGGGAGCCATGTACCGCGCGCTCGCCCTCAAAGCTCTTCGCACGCGCACCAGCGTCGATGATGCTTCGTCTGTCGTGCCGTTGACAAACGGGACTCACATCAAGCTGGAGTCCGGCCCGTCAGGCAACCGCGTCATGCTCGACGGGGAGGATGTCACCGCTGAGCTGCGCAGGCCCGAGGTAACGGCAGCCGCATCGCATGTTTCCGTGCACGGCCTCGTGCGGGAGTGGATGGTGCGCGCGCAGCGTGCCATGGGATCTAACGCATCCTGTGGCGTTGTCATGGAAGGACGCGACATCGGCACCGTCGTCTTCCCACACGCTCCCGTCAAAATGTTTCTGGACGCATCGGTTGAAGCGCGCGGCGACCGGCGCTACGCCCAGCAAAGCGGCACGGACGAAACCCGCGAAGCCGTCGTGGACGAATTGCGTGACCGGGACGCCCGCGACCGCTCCCGTGCGCAAAGCCCATTAAAAGCCGCCGAAGACGCAATCGTGCTGGACACCACGGCGCTGTCCCTGGAGCAAGTTCTGGAACGTGCTGAGTGCATCGTGGCACGCAGCCTGGATGCTCTGCCCGCCGCTGCTGCGGTAGAAGAGCCGGGTACGTCCAAGTACCAGGCCAGGCCTCTTTCCCGATAAGGGAATTTCCGTGCTAGTCTAAGCCCAATCGTCTGAGACAAAGTGATTCCACACCGCCCGTCAAGGCGGCACGGTGCTTTGTTCTCAACGGCAGACTCGAAGTGAAGAGGGACCGGAACTTTTATGGAACAGGGCACAGTGAAATGGTTCAACGACGCAAAGGGGTTTGGCTTCGTGAGCCGTGAGAATGGCGAGGATGTCTTCGTACACTACTCCGCAATCAACACCTCAGGCTTCAAGAGCCTTCAGGAAGGTCAGGCGGTGCAGTTCAACGTCATCAAGGGACCAAAGGGCTGGCAGGCATCAGACGTCCAGCCGCTCTAGATTACAAATCAGTCAAGACAAATGGGCGGCCTCCTATAGAGGCCGCCCATTTGTGATGTTAGGCAAGTTAGTTGATGTTGCCGTTCAACCCATTCGGGAAGAAGCTGTTCGCGGTGTGCCCACTGGTGCTGCCATAAACGATGTTCAGCACCTGCTGGAACGACCGCTTGAATCCGATGAAATTCGAATAGAACGGCGATGTCGTGCGACCCTGATCCATGATGCGTGAGGCTGTGCCCGTGGTTCCGTTCAAAGGGACGGAGTATGTGGCAAGACCAAAATCATCCTGACCAGAAAGGCCGACAGTGTCCGTTGCAGAAGGCGCCATCCCGACCGTTCCGTCCAGAGTAGCGCGGAGATTTGAGATCGCGGTTGTCAGCGCAATCGCACTTGGCTGACCATTCGCCGACGAACCCGGATTTCCAGTGCCCAGCGAGATCAGACCCGCATCAGCCAGCGCAAGCGTGGTACGCACCAGACCCGCATGGTACGCCTCAACCGCGTGGATTCCAGCCGCCGGCGTCAAGACATCCAGGCCGCCGTTAGCACCCTTGTTCGTGATCGCGAGCGCACCTCCGTGGTACGCGGTCACACCCACATCCTCAAAGATGTAAGCGCCGAGCAGGAACGTCAGATCCGTAGTGAACGGGTCGAACGCGGTCAAACCCAGCAGACCGCCAAGCGTGCTGAAGCTGGACTGAAGGTTGATGTTGGGCATCGGAACCGCCGTGCCCTTGTTACTTGAAATCGCACTTTGCAGAAACGAAACATGCTTACGTTCTTCCACCGCGGTCTCAAATGCGTACGCCGCAACAGCAGCGTTCGAAAATGTGACTTTTGCTCCAGCCCGGAACGTAACCGTCCCGCTGCCGGAAGGCAGCGTAATCTTACTGCCCTGTGTCGCCATGTCGGCGGTCACACCCTCCGTCGCAATGGTGTAGAACTGCGCCTCGAGGTACTCCAGATTCAGGGCAAAGTTAAGGATGTCGAAATCAGTAAAGGTTGCGGGAACAGCTGCTGCTGCTTCCTTTGAGCCGCCCACCAGGGTTGCGGCCGCCAGTGCGCTCGCACCCATCAGCATGGAGCGGCGGCTGGCAATAATCGAATCGAGTTTCTGTGTTTCAAGCGTTGCCATGATTTTCTCCGTTGGCTTCTCTGTTAAATGGTTTTAGCTGGCGGGCGTCTTGATGGTGCCGTTCAAGCCGCTTGGAAAGAAGCCGCCGGAAGCGGTGTAGGTGCCGGGCATGGTGCCGTATGCAAGATGCAACACCTGATCGGTGGTGCGCGCAAACGCGATGGCGTTGGTCGAATCAGCCGAAACCACGCTGGAAGGCGAGTACACGGTGCCAACCGTCATGTTAGTGGATGCTGTGCCGCCACTGGTCAAGAGCGTCGTCTTTCCGCCGCCATCCAATTTATTGAAGAGCTGCAGAATGCTGTTGTACGCAACAATGTTTCCTTGCGAATTCGACGCAATGGCATTGCCGGCCAGCAGCGTGCGGATCGCACCCGCGTGGTAAGCCTCTGCTGCCTGGATACCCGCCGCCGCATCCAGAACAGCGGTCGCGCTGATCAGCTTGGCAGCACCGGTATACGCGCTCACACCAATCTCTTCGAATGCCAGTGCGCCAATCAGGAAGTTGTAGTCGCTGGCAAATGGATCGAAGCTGGTCAGCCCCGCATTCGCGGCGACGCTGTTAAATCCATCTGTATAATCCAGTGCCGGCGCTGCTACGGGGGTTCCGCCTAACGATGTGATCGTCGCACGAATCGCGCGGACGTGCTGCAACTCCGTCTGCGCAAGCTCAAACGAAAGTTGCTGAATGAACGAGCTCGAAAAAGTGATCTTGGAGTTTGCTTTGACCGTGACGGTTGCGCCGCCACCATCCGCGCTGGATAATCCAGTACCGGTCGCGGCGCGCAGGTAAAACTCCGTCTCCAGGTACTCCAGATTCAACGCAAAGTTCAGGATGTCCGGATCCATGATGGCCGGCGTTGGCGTCGGAGTGGGCACGGTGGATGTAATGGTTCCGCTGCTGCCGCAGCCGGCCAACGTTGCTGCGGTTGCGGTTCCAACGCTGGCGAGGAACCCTCGACGCGTAAGACCAAGCTTTGCAATTTTGTTCAGTGTCTCTTCCACTGTCTTCTCCCTTGGGAACGGTGCACGTGCCTGCGATAGATACGTAATTGATTGCCAGATGGATTGCGGGGGCAACACCAGACTAGGAGAACCAACGCTTCCGAAGGGTTGCTGACCCTGCGCGGCTGACAGAAGAAGACGTTTCAAAATGGATGCGGCATAAAAACGTGATGCACTCGTTCACTCTGGCCTAAAGTCGCGTTCACCATGTCACGCCGCCCGCAATCTAATTGCACGCGAACTGCGTATAGACATAACTCGTAATCGAACTCGCACTGGTGATCCCGAAGTCCATGAAGTTCTTGCTGCCGAGCGTGCCGGGACCGGTGCACGTGCTCGTGCTGTTCGCATGAATGGTGCACACACCGGCAGGCGTAGCGCTCATACTGCCAGGCGTACCGGTGTGAATCTCAAAGCTGGCGTCGTTCGCGGACGCGTTATACACC
>CAXUBG010000078.1:12028-13549 GCA_964249285.1 uncultured Terriglobus sp.
CCGCAACAGCGATAGCCGGCGTCGCGCCCGTTGCGCCGGTCTGGCCTGTCGCACCGGTCAGGCCGGTGGCCCCCTGCGCGGCCAGCAGCGCCCACGCTGCGGCACTGCCCTGCGCTCCAACGGGCTGCACATTGGTATTCGCTGCAAGCGCAATGTAGGACGAGTAGTTGTACGTGACCGCATCGTTCAAGCGGTACGCCGTCGTGGGGTTCCAGACACCCTGGTAGCTCAGGCCAGCCGGCCCCACCGGTCCCGCAGCCCCTTGGGGCAGCGTGAAATTGAGCACCGCGGCATTCTGGGTACCGCTGTTTGTCACGGTGGCTGTGCTGCCAGAAGCGCCAGTGCCAATCGCAACTGTCGCCGCGCCAGGATCTCCCTGCGAGACCAGCAGCTGCCAATCGCCCGTGTTGTTCTTCACGGAAACAGCAGGGTCGGCTGTGTTGTTCGCCCGCTGCGACACATACGACGAGCCACTGCGGTACACCACATCGTTCTGCGCGTACCCCGTCCCCGACCCCCACAGTCCGCGATACACCAGCCCCGGCGTTCCCGCGGCTCCCGTTGCGCCTTGCGGTATGGTGAAGTTCAACGTTGCGGCGCTGGCTGAACCGGCATTCTGCACAACAACCTGCGTACCAGGCGCCCCGGTATTCACCGCGCCCACCTGGATCGTCGCGGCAGCACCGTTTGCCCCGGTTGCACCCGTTGCGCCATTCACACCATTCGTCCCAGCCGCACCGGCTGCGGCCAGCAAGGCCCACTGCGGCCCAGACCCCGGCACAACGCCCGCGTTCACGTCCGTCACTGAGACGTAACTTGCGCCGTTGTACGCAACAGCATCGCCGGCAGGGTATCCCGTACCTGGATCGTACGTGCCGCGCCAGCGCAGGCCAGCGGGACCTTGCAACCCTTGCGGACCCGTTGCGCCCGTGGCACCTGCCGTACCAGCAGGACCCTGCGGACCCTGCCCGCCCGTGGCGCCTGTATCGCCCTGCCGCGCCAGCAGCGACCACGACGGCGACACCCCGGGAGGATTGCCATTGACGGGCACCGTCGCAACGTAAGCCGATCCGTTGTAATAAACCGCGTCTCCTGCGGCGTAGGTGGCGGTCGCGGACCATGCATTGCGGAAGGTGACCGGAGGCCCCTGCGGTCCGGCGGGACCAATCAGCCCCTGCGGCCCAGCCTGGCCCGCAACACCGGTCGCACCCTGAACCCCCTGCGGCCCAACCGGCCCAACTGCACCCGGCGCGGCAATCATCTGCCAATACGAGGGTGAGGCGTCCGGCGTATTGCCGTGGTTCGTGTCCTGCAGCGAGATCCACGTGCCGCCAGCCCACGCCACCGCATCATGCAACGCGTAGTTGTGCGTGCTGTCGTACGCGCCCTGGTAAAGCACACCGGGCGACCCCGCTGGTCCAATCGCGCCAGTCGTCCCGGTATCGCCCTTCAAACCTTGAGGCCCAGTCGCGCCAGTCAGCCCCTGTGGACCCTGCGTACCCTGCAGTCCTTGCGGCCCTG
>CAXUBG010000079.1:0-7000 GCA_964249285.1 uncultured Terriglobus sp.
CGCCGTGCGTCGGGCCAATAGCCGCGAGCACCGCCTTGACTTCCGCGACAATCTTATCGCCAAAGCTGGCGGGAGCGAAGTCGAGACCCGGCTCGACGATCTTGGCCAGCGCTTCCGGCGTAAGGCTTGGGTCTTTGTCGAGCGCGCCGAAAATCCAGCTTTCCCGCTCGGTGACGATTTTGTCGCGAAATTCAGTGGCCGCGACCTCGTAGCCCCACTCGCGGAAGGCACCCTCGGTGAACTTCTGGATGTTGCCCTTATGGACGATTGTGACGACCTTGCGGCCGTGATCCACGGCGTAGTGCAACGCCGCGCGGACCAGGCGCTTCGACCCCATGATGCTGATCGGTTTCAGGCCGATGCCGGCATCCTCGCGCAGGCGCTTCTTGGTGTTGCCAAGCAGTTCGGTGTTCACAAACTCGCGCAGCTTGGCTGCGTCCGCCGAGCCTTCTTTAAACTCAATGCCCGCGTAGATATCTTCTGTGTTCTCCCGGAAGATAACCACGTCCACGCCGTCGGCGTCCTTCATGGGGCTGGGCACGCCGGGGTAGTGCTTCACGGGACGGACGCACTGGTACAAATCCATCGTCTGACGCAACGTGACGTTCAGGCTGCGGATGCCGCCGCCGATCGGCGTGGTGAGCGGCCCTTTGATGGAGACGCGAAAGTCGATGCAGGCCTGCACGCTGTCCTGCGGCAGCCAATCGTTGTGCAGCCGGTACGCTTTTTCGCCGGCCAGTATCTCGTACCACTCCACGCGGCGCTTGCCGCCGTAGGCCTTTGCGACGGCAGCATCCATCACGGCGCGCGCGCTTTTCCAGATGTCGCGGCCCGCGCCGTCACCTTCAATAAAGGGGATGATGGGGGTGTCGGGCACGGTGTAGGTGCCTTCTGCGTAGGTGATCGCCTGTCCTGCGGTGGGAACGGCGACGCCGTTGTAGCTGGATTGCATGATGGCTCCGGTGTCCGGCTTTTCGAGGGTAAGTTTAACGTACTGCTTTTCGAAATGCAGGACAGAGCCGTCAGGGGTTGGAAGGACACGTGATGAGGTCCATACACTTCTCTCGCATCTGCACGGAGCACGCAGCGGGCGAGGCCTCGTGGCAAACAGCTAACCAACAACCCTCTCTGCTCACCGGCGAGCAGCGCCTCCGGCCTGCTTCAGAGTGACCTAGCCAAAGAATGCTTGAGTAGCGAAGGAAGGCTGTACCCGGTGCACGCGCGGCACCTTGGGCTGGGCCGGGCAGAGTGTCTCGTCCCGGAGTTGAGGCCTTCTCTGAACTATGGAATGTTCAGAGTGAATGGTGCGGATGAGGCAATCGATGCATCGGCGGCAGAAGTAGCTGTAACTTGAACGACATACGTCCCCTTGGTGGAAGGCAAGGCTGGACTGGCTGGTGACGTTACCGTGGCAGTCGCGGCGGAGGACACACCGCTCCCGCACCCGGACAGCCCGCCCGCAAGTGCGAAGACCAGGACGATGAGCAATCCAGGCGAACCCGAACGCCGCTTGAAGGCGAAATAGCCGAGCAGACCAGCGAACAACACCTCAGACCCAGTTGATGGCTGGGTCGGCGATTGATGCTTCTCGGCTTGTACAGGGGCGGGGCTCGGATGCGACATGGCGAGTGTGATCCCACCAGCCATAGTGCACGTGCTGCTGCTGGTGAAGATGTTCACAGTCGTGGATGCGCTCCCGCCAGAAGACAAGGTGACGGTGGCGGGTGAGAGCGTGTAGCAACCTGCAAACGTCGCCCCGGTGGAACTTACCAGCGTTGGCTTAAAGGTGATCTGACCCGCAAACCCATTCTGCGAGGTAGCAACGGCGGTCACACTTCCGTTGCTGCCTGCACTGACCGTGAATGCAGACGGACTGATTGCGAGAGTGATCCCAGGTGTGGCCACGGTGACCGTTGCCGACGCCCCTCCGGGAATGTAAGTGCTGTCTCCCGAGTACGTTGCCACCACCGAATGAAGGCCAGCAGTAATGAAGCCGGAGTAGCTGGATACGGCACTGCCTGCGACGAGCGTGACAGTGGATACAGCGTTGCCGTCGATGCTGTACGAAACCGTTCCGGTGGGTACCATTCCGGTCCCGGTGACCGCGGTAGAAATGCTTACGGACGAACCCGCCGAAATGATGCTGGGCGTAATGCTCAACCTGACAACCGGTGTAGCGGTTTGAGAGGCAGAAACAACCGTCACCGTGGCGACGGTGCTAGCCGGTTTGTATACCGCATTACCGGCGTACGCGACTGTAACGGTGTGAAGGCCAGCCGCATGAAACCCGGGGTACGAGAAGACCGCACTCCCATTATTGAGGTTCATGCTGCTGGCCGCCGTCGAGTCAGTGTCGACAGAGAAGCTTACGGCACCGGTTGGTGTTCCAGAGGTGCCGCTGACCGTTGCGGTAACCGAGACGGCTGATCCCGCAACAGGAGCCGCAGGAGAGGCAAAGACGGCCACGATCGGCAGATTGAGTGAAGCTGTTTCAGTCAGAGAGGCGGTGCTCGGTAGGTAGGTGCTGTCTCCCGAATATTCTGCTGAGATGGTGTGTGCGCCGCTCGTTGTGAATCCGGCGTAAGTACAGACCGCAGTACCAGAGGCTAACGTCACCGGTGTGCCCACCATGGTGCCATCGACAGAGAAGACAACAGTGCCGGTCGGAGTGAAGTTCTTGGCGGACACCGTGGCCGCCAACGTTACAGGCGAGCCAATAGTTGGAGCAGATGGCGAGAGCGTGAGCGCAACGCTGGCGGTCGTTGCCGCGTACGACGCCAGTGCGGGCTGAAGCGCCGCCGCGGAAAGTGAGCCGAGTCCCGTCACGAGATCGTAGCCGGCTCCCGCGCTGTAGCCGATCGAACCTGATGTGCAATCTGATGTATTCGGAACACACGCAACCACGTTGTTGCCGGCCGTAATGTCATGAAAGATGCTGGCCGCGGTCGTGCCTTCGGCTAGGCCGTAGAGGCTCGCGTTCAAATTGCCGAGCGGTCCTGCCCCGATTGCCTGCTCGACTATGGCCATCGTCGCTGCAAAATTAGGAGCGGAGGCCGACGTGCCGCCAACCGCTCCGCCATCTCGGCCGACGACGAAACCGTTGGAGCCGCTGCTGCATGGATCATCTGCATCACAGATCAGGTACGCGTGCTCCGATACGTTTGCAGCGAAGGCGATGTCCGGAACGTCCCGCTGGCCGTCGTTCGGAACTCCGGGCGCTGCCTGCCATGACGGTTTGCTGAAGATCTTGCTAACGCCGCCGCCACTTGCGGTCAGCGATCCATAGCTCAACGTGTCATTCCAGGCAATCTCTGGCATGTACCCAGCCGCCGAGCCGAGATCCCCTGCATGATTGCTGTTGCTCCAATACGCCGGGCTGTCTGTGTTTAATTGCGTTCCCCCAACGGCGGTGACATAGGGCGAAGATGCAGGGTAGGAGACCGCCAGACCGGCGGAGGCTCGCGATGTGTTCGCGCTTTGCTCGCAGCTCGCAGGACCGTTGTCTCCCGAGGAAACGACCACCGTCTGCCCTTGTGCGTTGGCCTGCTTCAGCAGAGGCTCCAACGTGCTCAGGGCGTAGCTGGCGTCCTCCGCCTCGCACCCGCCGTAGCTGAACGAGAGGATCGGGGCAAGGTTATTGACGATGGCATAGCTCAAAGCATCGAAAGCGCCATTGTTATTGCAAGTACCCGTGCTGGCATTAGCACAGCCGGTATAGATGAACTGAATCGACGCGCCGGGTGCGACGCCGCTGGCGTACTCCAAATCCAACTCTGATTCAGCCTCGTCGCCAGAAACCTTGGCCGATGCACTCGTATAGGGCACCAGCACCATGGTGGGCAGCTTCACTCCTTGACCGGTCTTCTGCTGAAAGTAGGTGAGCTGTGCCGGGTCCACGGCAGATTGGCCGATGACACCAATCCTGACACCCGTCCCGTCATACCCGGAACTGAGCAGGCTGTTGACTCCGTAGATCTGGCGGAAGTCCCACGGCACAATGTAATGAGTGCCGGTGGACGTGGTGTATTGGGGAGACGCGGAGACTTCTGCGAGGCTGGCTCGCTTTGATCGCGGCGAAGAAAGCCGGTAACTGCTGAGCCCGCTAAGGCCGCTGACCACGCCGCTGAGCGATGCGGGCAGGTGGACGCTGCTCGTGTTCTCAAAGAATTCCTCACCATTCCGGCGAAAGCGCTGCAAGGAAGTGCCAAACGCCTGCTCCGCAAGAGCCGCCGGACCGGAAAAGGTGATTCCGTTCCTGCTCCGCGCAACAGACTCCACCTTAAAACCCTGCACCTGCACCCAGTTCTCCAGGATCTGCAGATCTGCGTCTGGAACGCCAAAGCGTGCACCGAACTCCTCCGGCGTGAGCCACTGGTGATAGCTCCGTGAGGAGGGGTTCTGCTGGTCAGCCAAAAGCTGCGTCAGCTGAGCGTCCTGCTCGGCTGTTGGCCTCAGGGCGAGCGTCATTCGCGTCAGCGGAGTTTCGCCGGGAAGATGGCCCAATGACTCTGCCCGGAGCGCGTGCGGGCCAATGCTGCCGGGCAGCTCGACGCGGCGCTCTTCCGCGCTGGGGTTACGGACGAGCCGTCTGCCAGCCGGCTGACCTGACGAGGACGACGCGACGGCAAGAACAGTGAATGTGGCTCCGAAGATCCGAAGCACACGCGATACACGAGCAAGGACCGGCATTCGTTAGACCTTTGCAACAAAAATCTGCAGCAGCCTTCGTGGGAAGCCGCACCGGCGTCTCTGCACGTGGTCTGCCTGTCTTCATGAGAAGCGAGCCGGCCAGCACGGAAGATTTCGCATCGCCAGGCGAAACGTCTTAAGCCGTCCTAATCTGGGGCACTCCGGTTCGTTCTGCCGGGCGAGCGCCTGGGGCCTGACCCGCCGGCCGCTTCACAGGGAGGCGCAAGTACCTCGCAGGTGGTTGGGGAGCAAACGTAAAAGTGGCCCGTGCAGTTGCATTGTGAACAGAATACGAATACGCTTCATTCATCTCGACAATTTAGCTGTTCAACCGTCACGAAACAGCCTAGGCGTTCCTTCTCGCTCAGGTGAAGTGCAGGCAGGTGTCTTTGCCTCATGGTGTTTCTGGCTGTAAACAAGGAGAGCACCATGAGTTTTCTCACGAAGCCCTCGCGTTTCGCGCTACTTGCCCCAGCAGTCCTGGTGTCGGGCATGATGGCCGGCGCACAAACCTTTCGCGGCTCGCTTTCTGGAACCGTTACGGACGCCTCCGGTGCGGCGATCCCGAATGCCTCCGTGCAGCTGACCAATCCGGCCACGAATGAAGTGCTGAACAGCAAGTCGAATGGCGCGGGCGACTTCAATTTCCCAGAGCTGCCTGTGGGTACCTACAAGCTGCTGATCAGCGCCACGGGCTTCTCTGCCAAGAGCATCGACGACCTCTCCATTGAGGTGTCGAAGATCAATCACCAGCAGATTTCCCTCACGGTCGGCTCAGAATCGACCGTGGTGAACGTAGAGGCTGCCGGCATTACTCTCGATACGACCAACAGCCAGCTGGTTGCCGTTGTGGATCAGAAGTCCGTGCAGCAGATTCCGCTCAACGGCCGTAACTTCCAGCAGATGGTTCACCTTGCTCCGGGTGTCAGTCCTTACAGCTACGGATCGATCAACGGCACGCGTACGGCAGGGGTCAACTATCAGATTGACGGCGCGGACAATAACGACCCTTGGTCAAACGCAGTGGCGTCAAACCAGGGCGGCATCGCCGGTATTCCCGGTGGCCTGATACCCATCGAAGCGATCGACCAGTTCTCCATGCAGGCAGCCGGCGAGGCTGACCAGGGCCGCAACGGCGGCGCAAACAGCAATATGGTACTCCGCACAGGCACCAACCAGTTTCACGGCGATGTCTTCTATTTCGACCGCAATGAGCTGTTTGCCTGGCTCAGCCCGTCTGTTGCCACCGGCAGCCGCATCCCTGAAATCCGCAATCACCAGGGTGGCTTCACGCTCGGCGGCCCCATCTTCAAGGACAAGACATTCTTTTTTATTGCGGGTGAAATCCAGATCGCGCAGGCCAACAACAGCTTGTCCGACACGGTTGTGAACGACACCTGGATCGCTGCGGGAAAAAGCCTGCTCGCAAGCCGCGGCATCGCCCAGAATCAGGTTGCACTGAACATGTACAACCTGCTATTTCCCGCGGTGAGCCGCGCCACGACCGGTTACACGAATCAGTACCAGTCGAATGGCATCAACACCTACAACAGCTACAACGGCGTGATCAAGCTCGACCACAAGTTCAATGACCGTGAGCAGCTCTCCATCCATTATCTGGGGACCACCGGCACCCAGTCAGCCGACGTGGGTTCGCATTTCGCGGATTACTTTGAAACCGCGCCAATGCATATCCATAACTTTCAGATTTCGCAGATCAGCAGCTTCAGCAGCAAGCTGACGAACCAGTTCACGGCCGCTGCGTCTTCGTTCCTGCAGGTCTTCAACGATCGCAACCAGAGCTTCAACGTTCAAGCCGACGGACTGCCGCTAGGCCTGACAGGGCAGCTTGCAACCGGCGCGCCACAGTTCTATGTCGGGTCGTTCGACTACACCGGCGCGACACCTCCGCTGGGCCGCCAGGACGTAACAGGTCATCTTGATGACACGCTGCACTACTCACTGGGCAAGCACGAGATCAAATTCGGCGGCGAATACCGCCACGCCAACCTGAACGTTGCCTACTTCGTGAATGGCCGCGGTACGTTCAACTTCGACGGCACGCGCTATACCAATAACGGAGCCGCGCCCGCCACGCA
This sequence comes from uncultured Terriglobus sp., assembly GCA_964249285.1. Classification (GTDB taxonomy): domain Bacteria; phylum Acidobacteriota; class Terriglobia; order Terriglobales; family Acidobacteriaceae; genus Terriglobus. The sequence goes on from CAXUBG010000079.1 coordinate 6,789, forward strand.
AGCCGAGTGCGCCGCAGCTGGTCTTGACTTCACCAATGTCGGTGCCAACAAGTGCTCCACCGGTATCCAGGTGGCTGATTTTGTGGCCGGTACCACGCGTGCAAACGCCTCCGGTGCCACCATCCTGCGCAACAATCCGCAGCGTGTGTACATCGTGAACACCTTCGACCTCTTCGGAGCCGACGACTACAAATTGAACAATCGCTTGACAC